>JAZSBQ010000033.1:0-37195 GCA_045602485.1 Clostridia bacterium | reverse complement strand
TTATCTCGCATACGCATATAATATGTTTTTCTGTCTTCGGTATCAAGGCTTATATATTCTTCCTGATAACTCTCTAGCAGGATGATTAAATCATCTATTCTATGCTTGATGATATGATATGTGTTAATCAATTCTGCGTTTATATCACTTATATAAATTTCTTTGATGTTATACTTACTGAGCACATCAAATAGAACTGCACCGCCACCTACGAAAGGTTCTGCATACTTGGTTATTGTGCTATCGAATGGGTAGTAGTGCTCAATTTCTTTTAGAAGCTGACCTTTTCCGCCTGCCCATTTCAAGAATGGCTTAACACCTTTTTCGTCAGATTCGTTATATCGTGTGCTTCTCGCATCAATAGGTTTCTCTGCATCATCAGGAATAATCCACATGTTGCCTACCATTGTTGCATTGGCAATTCTATTTTCAGAGCAGAGGACGGCAACTCGTCTTTGTGAGATGCCCCATTTGTCAGCTGCCTGTCTTGCACACATAAATCCCATAATCATACACTCCTTGTGTTTTATAAATAATATTATATTCCAAAACTCGAACAAAAGCAATGCCATTTTGGATTTTTCTCTGTTTTGTACAATTCTTTTATATATAATATTTTTTCTAAATACCCCTTTAACAGCCGTCTGTTTTGCGATTAAACTATTGGGGTTGTGTAACTACCTTATCCTGCATAGTTTGTTGCTCAAACCCCTGTCTCAACCGTTGCAACCGGTGCTTAAAATCGATTTTAGAGGTAGGGGTATTAGCAGAAATAAATTGACGATATATTCGAAGTATTATTCATCGAATATATCGTCTTCGTTTTCAAAGCAAGACATAGTAAATCTTGCCCCTAATTTGAATCCTTTGATAAAGGTTTGACATTCCGTTATTTGTATCACTTCATCGTACATATGCATTCCCATACCATGATCGCGTCTGTATTCTTTTGCTCTTTCCTTGGAGTCGACAATTGTTTTTGTGAAGCCTTCCTCAAAGTCTTTCTGAATTGATTGCTCAAACATTTTACAGAGACTGAATATGATGTCACCAAAGACAGGAGAAGCGTCGATTTTATTTGTATAAATATTTCCTTGTCTGTTATCTTTTAATGCAGATTTCAGCACTGCATTTTGCAGACGCTTTTCGAAGTTTTTGTTCTTCTCAAGTGCATCAAAACTTTTTTCAGGATGCTTACGATAGTATCTTTGATTCGCAAGCTGCAGCTGACACCACCCGCGATATAACTCTTGCAGGTTATCATCCTTGCACACAACTTTTACAACTGCATTGACCTTTTCCTTTTGCTCATGAGAAATGAATTTATAATTTCTCTTGCCGGAGTACCCATCGAGAGAGAATTTTAACTCATTGAAGGCGTGGGCAAATTCATCATTTGCTCCGCCAATGTCAGCTTTAAACTCATTAACTTTCTCTTTGACTTCGTCAATAATTTTATCACGGAGCGTTTGTTTTTCATCGTAGATTTGTTTGAGTTCATCTTTAAAAATAGTTTTTGTAAACATTACACGCAGGTCGTTACAACTTTTTCGTGAGAGATATTCGCTGCCTGGGTTCTTGTTATACACAATCATATGTATATGAGGGTGGTGACCTTCATCGTGAAATGCTCCATACCAAACCAAATCCTTTGCCGGAATATTATACGCTTCTGCAATTTCAAACTGCTTTGAGCGAATCAAATTTCTCCATGCATCCGCATTGTTATATCCAAGTCTGTCTGAATCTTCTCGTCTCAAAGATACGATAGGCATCCATACAATTCCGTTATGATTTACGATATCATTCCTTGCTCTGTTCAGATTAACATCGTCCTCACTTCCGAAGAGACCATGCTCACCAATCTTTTCAACACGAGGTCTGGTTGCAATATAATTCAGATTAATTTCAACCCTTTTCGTGTTGATACTCTTGTCAACTTTATCTCGCTTTGCCATATAGTTTATATAACCTCCCCCGACAGCTTTGCCACTCGGAGCATATGGCGATTTAAATACAACTTTACTCATTTTACCACTGTCCATTCTCAAAATATCATTAAATATCATTGATACCTGAATATGCACCATTTTCAAGGCTCAACCGTGCGGAAAATCCGCATTTCAGCACCAAACCATCACCAGCAGATGCACTTTTGTAACCTCTCCGCAGGGCTTTGCACGGCGATGTGAACCTGCTTGGGGCGAATAGCGCACCAAGCTTTATCCTGCTTCTTTTAAAACACCACGCCTCGCCGTTTCGGGGCGCCCCGACAGGTGATTTTTCTTACCTTCGTTTGTTCTTTCAAATCGACTTCAAGGAGCTGACTATGCGGTTTATATAGCGGATACGAGAGGCTAACTTTTCAGGGTGGTGTATATACCTTGCCGCAAAATCAAACTCAATCTATGCGGTTATGATTTCGGATGTATCACTCCGAATTCAAATACACATCTCCATATTCCATTCTTACAATTTCATCAGCCGTATAACGGAGTGCATTATACAGAGCAGTTATGATATAGGGAACTGGACTTCTGACTTGAATTTCAACTCTGCCGTCAACTAATTTTCTTCGCATATTATTATCAACATAGACGATATGCTCGTAGCTGATATTTTCTAATCGCTTGCGAACAATTTCACAAGGAATGATTTCGCCGCCAACTGAAATCGATTCTGAATTAAACATAATTTCAATCGCAGTTTCGTAATTCTTTTTTGTTAATCCTTCGAGTTCATATGTTTCTGCTCGATTCATCACATCCTCTATTGATGATAGATGATTATTAATAAAATAATTATTTATATTTGAGTATTTATTGTAGTCGTCTTGCACACAACCCTCATTCATTTCACAACCATAGGGTAGGTCATCAGGCACACAAGAGGTCGTACTTGAAACAACCTCATCAGGTTTTTCTGCGACCTGCATAGTGGTCTTTTCACACACCACATATAAATTGGAACCGGCACTGCCGTCTTCTTTTGTTCGGTTAGTCTTTTTAATAATTCCAAGTTCAATCAAATGCTTGATGGCATTCTTTGCTTTTGTTTCACCTATACCGATTTTTTCAGCAATCGTATTGTATGACGGAAAGCAAGCCCCATCGTCATCTGACAACATTAGAAGATAGCAAAGAACTCTAAACTCATAGGTATCTATCTCCGTATTTGTAATATGCTTGTTTAGTATAATCGTAAAATTTTCAGTATATATTTTCATAAAAGTATGCCTCCTTTTTGCATTAAAAAAAGCCGCATCATGCGATACGACTTAATAACTTATTAACTTAAAGTCTTTTTGAGCAAAAGAAAAAGTACAGCTATTTTTCAATAACTGTACTTATTTCTCTCTCAATCGGCTTTTTTCAGAAACATCCTTTTGAGAAACACGCCTTGGGGTGTTCTTTTATTTTGTTTCAATTACGGCATAATCGCCATCTTTTCTTTTATATACAATGTTTGTCTTCATAGTGTCCGGATCTGTAAAGATAAAAAAGTCATGCCTGAGCATATTCATCTGAAGAATTGCCTCTTCTACCATCATCGGCTTTATATCAATGCGTTTAACCTTAATAATGTTGAATTCTTCTTTATCCTCTTCCACATCATTGCCGCCAAAGTCTATACTGTAGTTTTCAAGAGAATCATCTCTCAGCCTCTTTGCCAGTCTGGTCTTGTTTTTTCTTATCTGTCGGTCAATACCCGAGAGGCAACTGTCAACGGCGGTGAGAAGATCTCGGTTTCTCTCCTCAGAGCGGATGAGAAATCCTTTGTAAACAAAGGTTATCTCTACTACCATCTGCTCATTCTGCTGAGAAACCTGAATTTTGCAGTCTGTATCATCATCAAAAAACTTGTCAAGTTTTTCTACCTTTGCAAGAATTTTCTCTTTGCTCGCATCCGCAAGTTCTACCTGTTTACACAAAATCTTGTAAGTCATAATATTGCCTCCTGTCGTTTTAATTTAGCAGTTATCCGGATTATACCTGACTACTATATATATTATACAACAAAATTAACAATATTACAAGTTTTTTGCGTTGTCTTTTTATACAAAGTTACCAATGCATTTTTATTTCTTTTATACAAAAGACATTTGTTCTATCCCTGTATCCTCATCACGGATTGATGCTCCGGCTGCAGGAATATTTCTTGGGCGGTGACGTCTCGGCTCTACAAGGCCACTGTCTTCTGCAAAGCACGCAGACTTTATAACCGCGCCACGTCTGAGCGTCATTACGGCAATACCCTGAGTTGATCTGGTGGTCTTAAGAGGTATCTTCTCTGTGTTTATGCACAAAACTTTATTCGCGTTGCTAAAGAGCACAATATCCCGCTCTTCTTTCAGGGCAAACATAGCAACCACAGGCGATTTATCAGAATATCCGCCCGTCAGGCGTTTTCTGTTGGACTTTGTCTCATAGGAAGCAATTGGAACTTTAGCACATTTTCCGTTTTCAAAACAGAAGAGAATGTTTCCGCTGTAATCTCCCGGAAGCACCATTCCGATTATATCCGCTTTTTCTTCCATGCCTACAAGATTTGGTATAAATTCACCAAGTTGACTTGCCTTGCCGTCAGGAATATCATTTATCTTCATTTTGTATGCATTTCCGCCGCCGAAGAATATTACCTCGGCGTTGTTGTTTGTTTCAACCTCTTCAACTATTACATCGTCATCTTTTAGTTTTTGCTCTCCGCTTGTTCTCAGTGCAACAAGAGAAATCTTCTTTATATATCCTTCTCTCGTGCGGAAGAGTTTAACCGCATAATCAGGGACAGCCTCTGCAATATCTATTGTCTCTATATCACTTTCTGATACCAGAACAGTTTTTCTGTCCTCACCATACTTCTTGCTGATTTCCTTTAACTGTTTTTCTATAATTTTGTTTATCTTGGCTTTGCTGCTCACTGTCGCCTCAAGGTCTTTAAGTTCCTCCTTCAGGCTTTCAATTTCTGCAGTTCTCTTAATAATATATTCCTTGTTAAGGTTACGCAACTTAATCTCTGCAACAAACTCTGCCTGTACCTCTGTTATACCAAAGCCCGCCATAAGGTTTGGTACAACCATTGCGTCTTCCTCTGTCTCGCGGACAATCTTTACAGCCTTGTCAATATCAAGAAGTATTTTTTCAAGACCTTCTAAAAGATGGAGTTTATCACGTTTCTTTTCGATATCGTATTTGATGCTTCTAGTTACACAACTGCGGCGGAATCTTAACCACTCGCAAAGTATATCATTTACGCCCAGGACAAGAGGCGAGCCTTCGACCAGAATATTAAAGTTACATCCAAAACTGTCCTCAAGTTGAGTTGTTTTATAAAGTTTTGCCATCAACTTCTCAGGGTCTGTTCCACGCTTTAAATCTATGGTCAGTTTAAGACCTTTAAGGTCGGTTTCGTCACGGACATCAGAAACCTCTTTTATCTTACCCGCCTTTACAAGGTCTACGATTTTTTCTATTATAACTTCAACCGAGGCAGTATAGGGGATTTCCTTTATCTCGATACAGTTGTTCTTTTTATCATATTCATACGTCGCGCGCACTCTGACAGATCCTCTGCCTGTTTTGTATATCTCGCGCATTTCATCAATGTTGTAGACAAGTTCTCCTCCACCCGGGAAGTCAGGTGCCGGCATAATATCCATCAGGTCAACCTCTGGGTCTTTCATTACCGCAATTGTTGCCTCGCACAATTCTCTCAGATTAAAACTGCATATATTTGATGCCATACCTACGGCAATTCCCTGATTTGGGTTTGCAAGCACATTTGGAAATGTTGTCGGCAACAACTCAGGCTCTTTCATTGTGCCGTCATAGTTGTCTGTAAAATCTATTGTATCCTTGTCAATATCCCTGAAAATCTCGGCACAGACTTTTGAAAGTCTTACCTCTGTATAACGGGACGCCGCATACGCCATATCTCTTGAATACTGACGGCCAAAGTTACCTTTAGAGTCAACGAGGGGCACAAGCAACGCCCCGTTCCCCTCGGTCAGACGTACCATAGTCTGGTAAATTGCCGCATCACCGTGGGGATTGAGTTTCATTGTCTGGCCCACAACATTTGCAGACTTTGTGCGGTTTCCGTTTAGCAAGCCCATCTTATACATTGTGTAAAGAAGTTTTCTGTGAGACGGCTTAAATCCGTCAATCTCAGGGATCGCACGGGAAATAATTACGCTCATGGCGTAAGGCATATAGTTTTTTTCGAGAGTCTCAGTTATAATCTGATTTTCTATAATTGGTTCTTTCATCATATCTTCTCCACTTTCGCTTTATCAGGAAACATCGGTCAAATCAATAAAGTTATGGCCAAAGTTTGCAATATACTCTTTTCTTCCTGCTAAATTATCGCCAAGAAGCAAGTCAAACATCTCCTGTGTTTTTGTTACATCATCAGGCATAACCTTTATAAGTCTGCGTGTTTCGGGATTCATCGTTGTTTCCCACATCATTTCCGGCTGGTTCTCACCAAGACCTTTGCTTCGCTGAATCGAATATTTTTTGCCTTCAAGTTTTTGTAAAATCTCGCCTTTTTCGGCCTCATCGAAGGCAAAATAACTTTTATCCTTGCAAGTAATCTCATACAGCGGCGACTCAGCAATGTAAACATACCCTTCATCAATCAGGCTTGGGGTCAGACGATAAATCATCGTAAGCACCAGAGTCCTTATCTGATATCCGTCAACATCGGCATCGGTACAGATTATTATCTTGTTCCATCTGAGGTTTGCTATATCAAAAGAGTTGAGTTCTTTGTTGTGCTTTGAAGATATTTCAACTCCGCATCCCAAAACCTTCATCAGGTCAACTATTACTTCACTTTTAAAAATTTTGTCATACTCGGCCTTAAGACAATTAAGTATCTTACCTCGAATTGGCATAATCGCCTGAAACTCTCCATCACGGCCAAGTTTACATGCACCAAGCGCAGAATCGCCCTCAACTATATAGACTTCTCTCTTGCTTACATCGCGGCTTCTGCAATCAACAAACTTTTTAACTCTGTTGTTTATATCAATATTGCCGCCAAGTTTCTTCTTTACATTTATACGGGTTTTTTCGGCAGATTCGCGGCTGCGCTTGTTGACAAGCACCTGTGCGCAAAGTTTTTCTGCATCAATCTTATTCTCGATAAAATAAATCTCCAGCTGCTCTCGCAGAAAATCAGTCATAGCACTTTGTATAAATTTATTATTTATCGCTTTTTTAGTCTGGTTTTCGTAACTTGTCATAGTAGACAAAGAGTTGCTGACAAGGAGCAAACTGTCTGCAACATCAGCAAACTGAATTCTGCTCTCGTTCTTTGTATATTTTCCGTTTTGCTTAAGGTACTGGTCTATTGCATAGACAAATGCACTTCTTACTGCCTTGTCAGGTGAACCGCCGTGCTCCAGAAAACTTGAGTTATGATAATACTCAACGGTATGGTTTTCATTATTAAAGCAAAACGCAAAACTCATCTTCACCTTGTATTCATCAAGGTCTTCTCTGTCTCTGCCCTTTCTTTCTGCCTCTATATAGTGTATTGAGGATATTTCTTTACCGTTTGAAAGTTCTGCAACATAATCCACAATACCGTTTTCGTAATAGTATTCGGTCTCTTCAAATTCTCCTTTTGAAATTTCGTTTTTGAAGATAAACTTAATACCGGAGTTAACCACCGCCTGACGCTTTAAAATGTTGCGGTAATTGTCAAGGGGGATATCAATATCGGTAAAAACTTTAAGGTCGGGTTTCCAGCGGATTTTTGTTCCTGTATGTCTGTGACGGAACTCCGTCTTCTGAAGGCCGCCTTTGTTTTCTCCCTTTTCAAAATGGAGGTTAAACTTATATCCGTCGCGCAAAACCTCAACATCCATATATTCAGAACTATATTGAGTAGCGCAGGCGCCAAGTCCGTTAAGGCCGAGAGAATACTCGTAGTTTCCTCCCGAATTGTTCTTATATTTACCGCCGGCATAAAGTTCGCAGAACACAAGTTCCCAGTTGTATCTCTTTTCACGCTCGTTATACTCAACGGGGATTCCGCGTCCGAAGTCCTCAATCTCTATGGATTTATCCATATATCTTGTAATCTTAATGGTACTTCCATAACCCTCTCTGGCCTCATCAATAGAGTTTGAGAGTATCTCAAACATAGAGTGCTCGCATCCCTCTATGCCCTCGGAGCCAAATATAACCGCAGGACGTTTACGGACACGGTCCGCACCTTTTAACTGTGATATACTCGAGTTATCATATTTTTTCACGTTGTACCTCCAAAAAAACTAAATTCATCTACGCTGTTTATACCAACAAAAGGGCTGTATCCAATGCAATATGATACATACCCTTTATTAAAACACTTCTATTCCGTCGGCGTTATACCGGAAGTATTTCCCGCCTGCATTCCGCCTGATGTTGCCCCGGCTGATGTACTGCCCGATGTTGCCCCTCCTGCAGCAGAGCCTGAAGATGGTGTACCGCTTGTGCCGGTTGAAGTTCCGGACGATGTTGTCCCCTCACCTTCTGTTTCTTCTCCTTCTTCTCCTTCTTCGCCTTCTTTTTCTTCTTCGTCTTCCTCTTTTGGATGATTGGAACTACAATATCTAGGAATGTTATCGCTCTGGAAATATGCAGATTCTGCCGCACATCCTTCTGCTGCACGAAGGCCGGTATAGGTGCAGTAACTTACACTTACGACACCGTTTGGCACAGATATACCTCTGCTTCTGTCGTCAAGCGTCTTGTGAATATCATTCATAATGCTCCTAAACACAGGAATACACGGATTGCCTGATGCATAAATTTCCTTCGGCGTGTCATAACCATACCAGATTGCAGCTGCATAATATGGGGTATACCCAACAAACCATCTGTCATTGTTGTCCGATGTGGTACCCGTCTTGCCTGCTGTGTAGTTTACACCTGACACTGCTGCACCACCACCGGTACCGGATGACACAACCTCTCTGAGCATCTGTGTCATTATAAATGCAGTTGACGGCTTCATCGCTACTTTACCTGTGAGATCTGCAGCAAGGATTACATTACCATCGCTGTCCTTAACCTCAGTATAAGTGTGTGGCTTATTGTAAATTCCGCCATTTGCAAAGGCACTGTATGCCGCTGCCATTTCGACAGTAGTTACACCGTCTGTCAATCCGCCAAGTGCCAACTGAGAAAGTCCGATATCGCTGTATATCTTTCCGTTTACGTCGCGTCTTTCCACAAGAGTGGTAAAGCCAAGATTCTTTGTCATAAAATCATAACTTTTCCGGGCTCCCATTTCGTCTATTATTTCAACGGGAATAGTATTAAGAGATGTGCGCACCGCACGTCTTACATCCACCTTACCTCTGTATGCATAGTCATAGTTTCGCGGTGTCCATCCATTATATGACCTTGCCACATCATCATAAACCGAACCGGGAGTTATAACGTTATATTCAATTGCCGGGGCATAAGCCGCAACAGGCTTTATTGTAGAACCGGGCTGTCTTGGGCTTGCTGATGCACGGTTAAGAGTAAGATTCGCTGTCTTCTCTCCTATTCCGCCGGCAATACCCACGATTTGTCCGCTTCTTACATCAATTACAGTAATCGCAGACTGCACCCCTGCCCCAGGAAAGTTCTTTGTATTGCTGTAGTAATCTTCAACTATTTTCTGTATTTCAGGCTTGTACTGAGTATATATCTTAAGACCGCCCGTATACACCATCTTTGATGCTAAAGTTGGCGAATAACCTTTTGCCTCCAGGCCTTTCTGTACATCCGTGATTACCTGATCCACAAAATAAGAATTTGTTATTCCGCTTGCAGATGCCGCCTCTTCAGCATCAAGGAAATTCAACTCCTCTGCTGCTGCCTGATCATATTCTTCCTGAGTAATAAATTCAAGTTCCAGCATCTTACCAAGCACAAGCATCTGTCTGTCTTTGTTGTTCTCTGGATTGCTGATCGGGTCATATGCAGACGGATTCTGAGTGATTCCGGCTATTGATGCACATTCTGCGAGAGTAAGTTCTGATGCATTCTTGCCAAAGTAGGCTCTTGATGCGGTCTGCACACCGTTGTACCCACGCGACAAATATATGCAGTTTATGTAAAGTTCTAAAATTTCTTCCTTTTCAAATTCCTTTTCAAGCGCAACGGCACGCGATATCTCCCTGATTTTTCTTACAGGGGTCTGGTCTTTCTCTCCGGTTATGTTTTTAACAAGTTGTTGTGTAATAGTGCTTCCGCCGAGACTAACCCCGCTTCTTCCTATTATCTTGTTGCCTATATATGTAAACGTAGCCTTAGTGGTTCTGAGAAAATCAAAACCGGAATGCTTCATAAATCTTTCGTCCTCTATTGCAATAAAAGCATTTTGAAGGTGTACCGGTGTTTTTTCTATGTCAATCCATTCGCGATTTTCGCCCGAATTAATTCTGTGCAGTTCAGTTTCCACGCCTGTCTCGGGATCAACAGATACTATTACAGAGTTGCGGTTGAGAGTAAGTGCCTCCATATCGAGTTCTTCTATTCCGCCCCAAAGGCCAAAAACCGCCCCGACAATCATCAGTATCGCAACCAGGAAAAAACTTGCTATTGTTATTGTAAATATTTTAAAGAACTTACCTACGTAGTGCTTCATACAAATACTCCTTTACTCGTTTAGGTATGTATAACTTAAAACAGAACTTTCATAATCGCATATTTATGTTCCATTATATTATAGTCCAAAAAAATATGTATGAAAAGACCAATATCTGTTAACAATATATTAAATTAGTGTTACAAAGAACAGTTACGCACAATATATAGGGGGTATTTTTGTGATAAATCGTTTTTTTAAGAGTATTATGGTCGGTTTTTGTGTTTTTATAATCACTGCCCTTGTAGCATATATTGCCTTTATGTATATGTGGAAAACATCTGCCACCAAGGTAGCAGGATCTCTTATAGAGGTAACACCTGCTGCTGCCGAAAGTTTCTCTCCACTTGACCCCGATGAAATAATTCCTGCAGATTATTATGTCGCAAGATATGACGGCAATACTCTGTCGATATACGCCCGCTCGGGAGAGAGCGAGGAATTTTTATACACACTTGACGCCCGCATTGAAGACATCTCACCCGAAGAACTTGCTCTGCTACGCGAAGGAATAGTTCTGGACGGCAAACAGGCCCTTGCATCATTTGAAGAAGATTTTACAAGTTAACCTAGCGCAAAATAATAATCGTTCAGGTTGTACTATGCAAACATTTTATAAACCGACTAAAAATCACACAAAAAAAGCCTTGACAAAATAGATAGAATGTGTTATTATAATAAGGCTTTGTAGGTGGCACTGCCTAAGTGAAGCCTGCGCCGGAGTGGCGGAACTGGCAGACGCCCAGGACTTAAAATCCTGTGGGATTTTTTCCCGTACCGGTTCGATCCCGGTCTCCGGCACCAAAGTTTATTGCATATAATTTGTTTTGAAAAACAAATAAATAATAATATATCGCAGGGTAGAGCAGTTTGGTAGCTCGTCGGGCTCATAACCCGGAGGTCGGGGGTTCAAATCCCTCCCCTGCACCCAGAAATAAAAACAGCCGTCTAATGACGGCTGTTTTTATTTCTCGTTGTAGTTGAGATTTTAATCTCCTGATTTTTAGTTATGAGGTCGACGAGCGTGGCTCGTTGGGTTAGCGAAGCCAAAACAGTTCGGGGAACTGTTTTGGAGAGCGGTGTCGCCCAAAGTACGAGTTTTGAAACGGCAGTGCACAAAACGACTCACGACGGCGACCGGCGCGCAGCGATAACCCGGAGATAACCCGTCATTAGACGGCTGTTTTTCGTTATATTTAATCAAACTTTTTCTATAATTATAATATTAAAGCAAAAGCTACTATGTGTCAGACGCCCGACACATAGCAGCTTTTTCACATAGATTAAATATTTTTATGTGTTTTTGCCTTTCGGCATATTCCAAAGTCTTTGCCGCCCCGCCAAAGGCATTTTTAACATAACATATTAAAAACCTTGCGTTTTTAACCATATACTGATTGCACTTTAAGATTTTAAGTCGTATCGGTGTGTTTACAGGCATATCCGCCATTATTATTTCGTCATATCTTTCATAATACAAAAAATTTATTTGATTCATTTTTTCTGTTACATATGGCACAACAAGATTAAGTACTATATGCGGATACTTTAATTTAAGCCGCAACACAATGTTGCCGGCAAGTCTGTCAAATTCTCCATAATTCCCGACCCAAAACTCAGCAACATCTTCTTCTGTAATCAACTTCTCAATAAGTCTTTCTGCCCTTTGCGGCATATCCCCCTCACGCCAGATAGTGCTGTGCCCTGCAAAGCAACAAATATTTTCATAATAATTCCCCTCTTTTTGCACAAAATATTTACGCATTTGTATACACAATCGTTTTGCCGTGAAAGATTTTTCATAATATGATTGCCGTTGGCTATATCTTGCCCTATCCCGCTTCTCTCCAGCCCTATATTTGCAATTAATTTGTTTGTATTTTATCACAAAGCATTACTAAAGTCAATTAATTTGTGGGTATTTACCCACAATAGATAAGTATGTTGCGTTATATATCTATCATATAATATAAGTCACAGAGGTGACTACAAATGAATAATAAGAATTTTGATATATGGTTGTCAATCGGTTTAAATATTCTGCATTATCGAAAAGAACAGGGCATGACACAAATGCAATTGGCTGAAAAGGCCAACATTAGCGGAAAATATATGCAGAGAATTGAAACCGCTGCTTGTTCCTGCACTTTGGATACTTTGATTGATATAGCAGATGCTCTTAATATTCCGCTTAAAAAATTATTTGAATTCAGAGATTGAGGCAATCCCTCAGTCACTGTGTAACGGCTCCCTGATGCTCCTGGGAGCCTTTATCTTTTCAGGGGCGGATAATATCTGCACGGTCCGGGACGTCGGGACGCCGTCCCCTACAAGACAGCAAAAGCCCCTTTCTCAAAGGGGGCTTTTTTATGGCACTCTATGACACTTTAATTTTATTATAATAAAACTATAAGGTTGCTAAAACCCTTTTATTATGATAAGATTGGAGGTGAAAATAATGCGATACAGTGAAAATTGAAAGAATTGGGTAGCGATTCTGAACGAAAAGACCTGTATGAGATGTCGTGACAATCATGGAAGGATTTATTCAACCGATGACCCTATTGACCCAAGACCGCCATTGCACCCTTTTTGCAGATGCATGATTAAATTATTGCCCGCAAAAAAGGCTGGCACACTGACCCCATACGGAACCGCCGGCGCTGATTGGTTTGTAAAATATCTCGAGCAACTAACCGATAATTATTTGACAGAATACGACGCAAAAGTATTAGGTTGGAAACCAAAACAAGGAAATCTTGCCGAAGTATTGCCGGGATATCAAATTTTGGGCGGAGTATATAATAATGATGATGGTCATCTACCACATAAAGAAGGACGAGTTTGGTATGAAGCAGATATCAATTATGTACAAGGGTATCGTAACAAGCAACGACTCGTCTTCTCAAACGACGGGCTAATCTTTGTAACATATGACCATTACGAAACATTTATAGAAGTTTATTAAATCAATAAGGAATTGCATACGAGATATTATGATAACAACGAAACCGATTTTGAAGGCACAGATGGATTGCACATAATAGATTATACTAACGACGAATGCGCCTTTAAGGAAATAACAGAAAATCCAATTATTCTGGATTTTAAGGATTGCAAGTATTGCGGAACAGTTCATAAAGTCCTGAAGAAAAAGTTTGGTCTGCCTGAATACTATGGTGAAAACTGGAGTGCATTATGGGATTGCTTGAGATATTTATGGTATGACGATGAAGATATTTCTGTCGAAATACATAACTTTTACTCTATGAATGAAGAAGTTCAGAAATACTGTGAAAAAATGTTTGTAATATTTCAAAGAATCCACGACGAAAATCCTAATGTAACATTTGAAATAATTTCGTAAATTATTAAAAATGAGAAATCAGAATAGTCTGCACATATGTGCAGACTATTTTTTCAGGGGTGTTTATGTAGGCACATTGCCCCTTTTTATCTCAAAATATCTTGCGAAATTTTATTATATGTGTTACAATGATAAATTGAGCACATACTAATTTTGAAAAATCTTCTGCAAGGAGGGTCAGCCAATGGACTTTCAGGTAGTTTCAAAATATAAGCCGGGCGGCGACCAGCCGCAGGCTATAAAAAAACTTTCAAAAGGGATATTAAACGGAGAGAAGTTTCAGACACTTCTCGGCGTGACGGGCAGCGGCAAAACCTTTACAATGGCAAATGTCATAGAAAAAGTCCAGCGCCCTACTTTAGTCCTTGCCCACAACAAAACTCTTGCCGCGCAGCTTTGCAGCGAGTTTAAAGAAATCTTCCCTAATAACGCAGTAGAATATTTTGTGTCATACTATGACTATTATCAGCCCGAGGCGTATATCGCACATTCGGATACTTATATAGAAAAGGACGCATCCACCAACGAAGAAATTGACAAACTGCGTCACAGTGCAACCTCGGCACTCTTTGAGCGCAAAGATGTAATCATCGTTGCAAGTGTGTCCTGTATTTACGGTCTCGGCGACCCGATAGACTACAACAATATGGTGGTGTCTCTCCGCCCGGGAATGACCCGTGACAGAGACGATATTATTGCAAAACTTATTGAAATAAAATACGAGCGCAACGATATTGCGTTTTCCCGAAACAAGTTCCGCGTCCGCGGAGATGTTCTTGACGTTTTCCCGTCAGACTCTTCCTCTCACGCGGTACGTATAGAATTCTTCGGTGACGAGATTGACCGCATTTACGATTTTAATCCCGTAACGGGCGAACTTGTATCAGAACGCAACCACGTTGCAATCTACCCTGCATCTCACTATGTTACTACGGCAGAAAAGCGCGAAGCTGCAATAGAGAGCATACAGGAGGAACTTAAAGCAAGACTTGAAGAACTGCGTGCAGACAACAAACTTATAGAGGCGCAGCGCCTTGAGCAACGCACCAACTATGATATAGAGATGATGCGGGAGACGGGCTTTTGCAATGGCATCGAAAACTACTCCCGTCACATCAGCGGCAGAGCACCCGGGAGTGCACCATTTACACTTGTGGACTATCTGCCAAAAGACTTTCTCCTGTTTGTTGACGAATCACACGTTACTCTGCCTCAGGTCCACGCGATGTATGCAGGGGACAGATCCAGAAAAGAAAGCCTTGTCAACTACGGATTTCGTCTGCCCTCCGCCTTTGACAACAGACCGTTGACCTTTGACGAGTTCTACTCCAAGATAAATCAGGCTGTGTTTGTCAGTGCAACTCCTGCGGACTTTGAAAAGGAACAGTCCTCTGCCATTGTAGAGCAACTTATACGTCCAACCGGACTGCTTGACCCCGAGGTTGAGGTCCGCCCCATTACGGGTCAGGTTGATGACCTCTACGGTGAGATAATTAAAAGGGTTGAAAAAGACGAGAGAGTTTTAGTCACTACGCTGACCAAAAAAATGGCAGAAAAACTGACGGAATACTTTGAAGATATGGGAGTAAAAGTACGCTATCTGCACTCGGATGTTCAGGCAATAGAGCGAATGGAAATTATCCGCGATTTGCGTCTTGGCGTCTTTGACGTGCTGATTGGGATAAACCTGCTGAGAGAAGGTCTTGATATCCCCGAGGTATCCCTTGTGGCAATTTTAGATGCGGACAAAGAGGGTTTTCTGCGAAGCGAAACATCTCTTATTCAGACCATCGGCAGAGCGGCACGAAACGCCGACGGCAAGGTTATAATGTATGCAGACAACATTACAGGCTCTATGCAAAGAGCCATTGATGAGACAAACCGCCGCCGCGAACTTCAGGGAAAGTTCAACGAAGAACACGGAATCATTCCAAAGACAATTAAAAAGTCTGTCAGCGAGGTTATAGAAGCGACAAAGTCTGTAAAGGGTAAAACATCAAAGCCCCGCAGCGGAGATATTCAGATTGCCGATATTCATCTTGCAATTGCAGAGCTTACTACCGAGATGAAGAAGGCAGCAGAACTTTTGCAGTTTGAACTTGCGGCACAGTTGAGAGACGAGATAAAACGGCTTGAAGAATCAATTAAGTAATAGTGAGGAAATATTATGAACAAAAATATTGTGGTAAAGGGAGCAAACGAGAATAATCTTAAAAATGTCTCGGTAGAAATCCCCCGTGACAAACTTGTTGTTATGACAGGTCTCAGTGGCTCGGGCAAATCATCCCTTGCATTTGAGACAATATATGCAGAGGGGCAACGCCGCTATGTAGAGTCTCTCTCTGCCTATGCAAGAATGTTTTTAGGCCAGATGGACAAGCCCGACGTAGAGATGATTGACGGTTTATCTCCTGCAATCTCCATAGACCAGAAGACAACAAGCAAAAACCCCAGGTCAACCGTCGGTACAGTTACCGAGATTTATGACTATATAAGGCTTCTTTATGCCAACATCGGTGTGCCACACTGTCCAAAATGCGGCAAGGAAATTTCGCCGCAGTCCATTGACCAGATTGTTGATGCCGTTCTTACTCTGCCCGAAAAGACTAAAATTCAGGTTATGGCACCTGTTGCAAGAGGCAGAAAAGGTGAATACACAAAAACCTTTGAAGATGCTGCAAAAAATGGCTTTGTGCGCGTACGCGTTGACGGCGAGGTTATGGAACTTACAGGCGAACCAATCCGGCTTGATAAGCAAAAGAAACATAGTATCGACATAGTCATTGACCGACTTGTTATCCGCGAAGGAATTGAAAAGCGTCTGACTGATTCCATAGAGACCGCCCTTGAGATGGCAGACGGAATCGTTGTAGTCTCAGTTGTTGACGGCGAGGATATGACCTTTAGCCGAAACTACGCCTGCGATGATTGCGGAATAAACATAGAAGAACTCTCACCAAGAATGTTCTCATTCAACACCCCCTATGGCGCCTGCCCGACTTGTATGGGTCTTGGCTCTATTACTATGGTATCCCCTGACCTTGTTATCCCCGACAGAAGCCTGAGCATAAATCAGGGTGCAATCCACGCAAGCGGATGGTCGGGCACAGAACAAAACAGTATTTCAAGAATGTATTATGAGGGAATGGCAGCAAGATACGGATTTAGCCTTGATACGCCAATTGATGAATTGCCCGACGAGATTGTTGACATTATCCTCTACGGCACAAAGGGTGAAAAACTTAAACTGACCTATGACAACCGCTTTGCAAAAGGCGTTAAATACGCCCGCTTTGAGGGTGTTATACCCAACCTTAAGCGCAGACATGAGGAAACAAATTCCGAATGGGCAAGAGCAGACATCGAGAATTATATGATAGATATGTGCTGTCCTGATTGTCATGGAGCAAGGCTCAAGCCTGAGACTCTTGCCGTAACCATAGACGGGCTTAATATAAATCAGGTGACTGACTTTTCTATCGCAAGGGCACTTGAATTTTTTACCGCCCTCTCTGATAAACTCAGCGGAAAAGACATAATCATTGCAAAGAATATATTAAAAGAAATTATTGGAAGGCTTAAATTCCTTGTAGACGTAGGCCTTGACTATCTTACTATGTCAAGAAGTGCAGGCACCCTCTCGGGCGGTGAAGCACAGAGGATTCGACTTGCCACGCAGATAGGCTCGGGTCTTATGGGCGTTATCTATATTCTTGATGAGCCAAGCATAGGACTTCATCAGCGTGACAACGCAAAACTTATAGAAACCTTAAAACGCCTCCGCGACCTTGGCAACACTCTTCTTGTAGTTGAGCACGACGAGGACACTATGTTTGCCGCCGACCATATAATTGACATCGGTCCTGGCGCCGGAATCCACGGTGGCGAGATTGTGGCTCAGGGCACTGCCGAGGAGATAATGAAGTGCGAGAATTCCGAAACAGGCTTGTACCTCAGCGGCAAAAAGAAAATTCCCGTCCCCGAAAAGAGACGCGAGGGAAACGGAAACTTCCTTGAGATTAAGGGTGCATATGAGAACAACCTTAAAAATGTTAACCTGAAAATCCCTCTTGGCACATTCACTTGTGTTACGGGCGTTTCGGGCAGCGGAAAAAGTTCTCTCATCAATGAGATTTTGTACAAGGCCCTTGCAAACGAACTGAACGGCGCAAAAAAAACGCCCGGCAAATACAAAAAGATTATCGGCACAGAGCATCTTGACAAGATAATTGCCATAGACCAGTCCCCAATCGGCAGAACTCCAAGGAGTAACCCTGCCACATACACAGGGCTTTTTGGTGATATACGCAGTCTCTTTGCTATGACCCCCGAGGCAAAATCTAGGGGCTACAGTTCAGGCAGATTCAGTTTTAACGTCAAGGGCGGCAGATGTGAGGCGTGTACGGGTGACGGCATTATAAAAATTGAGATGCACTTTCTGCCGGATGTATATGTGCCCTGCGAAGTCTGCAACGGCAAACGATACAACCGTGAAACATTGGAAGTACGCTACAAGGGTAAGAACATACACGATGTTCTTGAAATGACAGTTGAAGAGGGCTGCGAGTTCTTTGAAAACATTCCTAAAATTCAACGCAAACTCCAGACTCTTTTTGATGTAGGCCTTGGCTATATCAAGATAGGTCAGCCATCCACCACTCTCTCAGGCGGCGAGGCACAGAGAGTAAAACTTGCAACTGAACTCTCCAAAAGAAGCACCGGCAGCACCATATATGTTCTTGACGAGCCGACAACCGGGCTGCATAGCGCTGATGTGCACAAACTGACAGAGGTGTTGCAGAAACTTGTCGATGCAGGCAACACAATTGTTGTGATTGAGCATAACCTTGATATGATAAAGACTGCGGACTATATTGTGGACCTTGGTCCCGAGGGCGGCGACAAGGGCGGCGAGATTATCGCTTGCGGAACCCCCGAAAAGGTGGCAAAAGTGGCAAAGTCCTATACGGGACAGTATCTGAAAAAATATCTGAATAAAAAATAAAGAAATCCACCCCCAAGGGTGGATTTCTTTATTTTATCTTATTTTACTAAATCTTCAATTCTTACAAATACTGCTGCGCCCTGTGCACGTGTTGCTGTTGACTTTGGTGCATAGGTTCCATCACCCATACCATTGAGGATTCCTGCACCTGTTGCCCAGTCTACCGCAGTCTTTGCCCAGTCAGCAATACTGTCTGCATCGCTGAAGGCCTCTCCTGTACCGCTATTATTTACACCCTTGTACTGTGCAAATCTGTAAAGCATTACTGCCATCTGCTCACGAGTGATGGGGTCGGTTGAACCAAAGATACCATCACCGTAGCCTTCAACAATTCCACTTGAAACCGCCCAAGCAACGGCTTTTTCATAATATGCTCCAACGGGAACATCCGTAAATGTTATAGGAGCCTTTGCTTCTGTGTTTCCGTCTATTCTGTGAAGAACCGTTACAAACATTGCTCTGTTGATTTCAAGTTGAGGCCCGAAGTTTTCTTCGTCCATACCATTCATCAGGCCCTTTTTGTATGCTTCGTTTACAACATCGAAGAACCAGTCACCCTCTGTTACATCTGCAAAAATTGTCTCGCTCTCGCTAATCCATTTTGCATAGAGAGTAAATGATGAGTATACAGTTTGGTTAAAGTCATATCTGTTTGTGCAGTCTTTATCTGTATACCAGCCCTCAAATGTTGCGCCATCCTTTACAGGTGTCACGGGATATGATACCTTATTACCTTTAAACACCTTAATGCTTTCAATCTGTGAGCCACCGTTTGTATTAAATGATACTGTATAACTTGTTACAACTTCTCCGCCTGCACCACCAAGACCGCCTGCATTGTCCTTAGCCTTTACAAAAACTGCTTCTGCTGTTAAAATTCCATCGTTCTCTACTGCCTCATCCCACAAGTCCTGTGTCAGGACTACTGTATCACTCTTGTGGGGGGTGTTTTCTCCGCCAAGTTTCCAACCTTTGAAGTTATAGCCTGACTTTCTTGCTGTTGGAAGTTCAATCTCTTTAACGCCAATGTCATATATCTCATATGGAGTACTATTGGGAATATTTGCACTATTAGTACCCTTGACAGGTCTGCCATTACTTGTGTACTTAACTTCGATTTCTCTGTCATCTGCCGCAGATACTATGAAGTCAGAAAAACCATGTGGGTTTGTAAATGTTATGGTGTTGTCCTCTCTGTTTTCTCTTGTAGGATAGTAGTATACTTCGCCACCAGTAATGTGCTTTACCATAAGTTCTTCTGCTTCTCCAATAATACTTTCAGGAACAGGAATAGTGATTGTAACTTCTATATTCTCTGTATCCAGTTCTTCCGGCTCTCCTACTGCAACTGCATTACCTATAACCATATCGTATACTGTTTCTGCGGTTGTTGCATAGGTCTGTACCATTGCTTTGATATCAAGCGCAATAGTTCCGTTTTCTGTATCTACGTCTGTAATTTGAACATCCAATAATGGCTGAACAAAAATGTTTACAGCTGCATCTTCGGCTACCTCAATATCGGCCTCTCTAAGGGCTTCTTTTCCTGCAGTTTCCGTTGTTGTTACCTCATTTGCTGCCTTATTTACAACTTCATCAATACCATCTATTGTTGCTTTATATGCATTTGTCTCGATCTCTGTCTTTGTTTCTTCGTCCAGTTCCTCAGGAACATCTACCTTCGGAGCAACAGGAGCAATCTGAACATCTTCGTTCTCAAGTGCCTTTACGCTGTATACACAGTCCTCTGTCTCTGATGTGCATCTTGCATAGCCTTTTGCTATGTAATCAATCGGGTCATATACGAAGTCACCGCCTGAGATGCACTTAATCGGAGCAAAATTCTGTTCGCTGTCATAGGTATATACATAAGCACCGCCTAAGTAAGTTCCTCCTGTAATTGTTACATCCATAGGGTATGCGCTGCTTCCTACATTGCCGTTATACAGATATAACGCTCCGTCAAAAGTTCCGTCTGAAATCTTTATAGTTGTGTTTTTTGAATAATCAGCAGCATTATAGTAGGTATAAAAAGCGTAGTCGCCAATAAATGTTCCGCCTTTTATATCAATTTCGGCATATTGATTTCCGGTGGAGTAACTGTGCAACTGAAGGCCTGCGGAATCACCCTCAATTGTAGCGCCTTTATTTACAGTAACCTTATTTTTGTAATTCTCTGTAAACAACACCTGACGAACCGCAGTTTTAACAGCCAGCGCCTTACCGCCGTTAAAAGTCAGCGATACATCCTTGCTATACCACCCATTATCAATAGCGTAACTTGCTCCGGCTGATGTGGTGTTTTCAATAGTTCCGCTCTCAACTGTTATGCTGCCGATGTTTATAACAGTACTTGTGGAATAACTGAAATTTACGCTGTCAGGTGTGGTAGAAAGATAAGTAAGTTTACCTGCTTTATTTCTGCTTGAATCCATAATGGTAAGAATACCGCTGTTTTTCAGTAGGCATGAGCCTCTGCCTGATGAGTCTGTCATAGAAACAGTATAGCCTGCCAAATCAAGAGTAATTTCGTCTTCGTCTCTAACTACAAGCGTTTCGTCAAGTTCTACATTTGAGACAAGTTTAATTGTGTCTTCCACCTCTGCCGCATCAACCGCTTCCTGCAGAGATGTAAATGTCTGATCGTCAATTTTTGCAACATTTACAGGTGTTTCTTCAACAACTTCTTCAGTTGCAAAAACACTGACAGAGAACATGCTCAGTATCATTGCCAAAGTAAGTATAATTGATAAAGTCTTTTTCATTGTTTTTACCTCCAATAGATTTATAATTTTTAAATTTATCAATTTGTATAAAGATATCTTAAAAGACACCATTCTATGGTTTATGATACGGCATTTAGCCTTATATGTCAACAGTTTGAGGGATTTTGTAACAGCAAAGTAATAATCTTCTTCTTTATTATTTTATAGGACTTGCAGATTTTTCGCAAAACCCTCATAAAATTTATGGAGGTGATTTAAATGCTTGGTTTTTTGTTTCAACTTTTACAATCCGTTACTATTCTGCTTGGCTATCTTTCAAACGGAAACTCCTTTCCAAAACCGCTGTCTCCCGAAGAAGAAAGACATTATGTTAAGTTATACAAAGAGGGCGACAACAACGCAAGAGAAGTTCTGATAGAACACAATCTGCGCCTTGTTGCCCATATCGCAAAAAAATACTCAGACGGCATCCACGACAACGAAGACATTATATCCATAGGCACTATTGGTCTGATAAAGGGGATTTCAAGTTTTAACCCACAAAAGGGCGCCCGCCTTGCCACCTATGTCGCCAGATGTGTAGAAAACGAAATCCTTATGCTTATGCGCTCGGGTAAAAAAACACAGGGGGATATTTCTCTCAACGAGAGCATAGGCACAGACAAAGAGGGCAATCAGATAATGCTGATAGATGTAATGAAGAGCGATGACGCAGACATTTTTGACGAAATAAACACGGGGATTCAGATAAAACAATTATATAAAAATATTAAATCAGAACTTGAGCCAAGGGAACAAAGAATAATAATTCTGCGCTACGGTCTGAGAGACGGTCATTGCTATACCCAGCGTGAGATTGCAAAAATGCTGAACATTTCCCGTTCTTATGTCTCAAGAATAGAAAAGAAAGCCATATCCAAACTCGGCAAGGGAATACGGGACAAAGATACGGTCTGACAGTATTAAAAAAGCCTTGCAAAAACATAAAAATTGTGCTATAATATCATATTGAATGATTATGACTATTATTGAATAATCACACAATGTTCCAAAGAGGAGAAAAGAAATGTTAAAGAGTATGACCGGCTTCGGTCGAAGCGAACAGTTAATAGACGGGTTTCTCATAAAAGTACAGTTAAAATCTGTGAACCACAGATACAGCGACTTTACTATAAAGTTACCGAGATACTATAATTTTCTTGAGGATAAAATTCGCAATGCTGCTATGGCGTCAATCTCCCGCGGTAAGGTTGAAATCATTGTAAGCATTGAGCAAAAAGAAGATGACGACCGCGAGATTACACTTAACCGTCCCGTTGCAGAGGGCTATATAAAAGCACTCAACGAACTCAAAGACCTTGGGGTTTCGGGCGATTTGACAGTTACAGGTATGAGCAAACTGCCCGACATCTTTAACATAGAATATAAAGAACTCGACGAAGAAAAACTTACATCTATGGTGCTAAAGGTGTTTGATGATGCAATAAGCGGCTTTATGGCAATGCGCCTTGACGAAGGTGAGAGACTTGGCAAAAGCCTTGAAGAACATCTTGAAACCCTGCTTGGCATTGCAGACATTATAGAAAAACTCTCCCCCAAATGCGTTGATGAATACCGCGAGAGACTTAAGAAAAAAATTGAGGATGTCCTCGCCGACAAACTGACAGACGAGAGCCGCATCATTACCGAGGCTGCAATCTTTGCAGATAAAGTTGCGGTAGACGAAGAACTCGTAAGACTGAGAAGTCACGTTTGTGCATTTAAAAAGACAATGCTCTCAAACGAGCCCGTAGGCAAAAAACTTGACTTTATCGTTCAGGAAATGAACAGAGAAGCAAACACCACAGGTTCTAAATGCAACAACGCAGAGATTACATCTTATGTAGTAGAACTTAAATCAGTTATTGAAAAAATACGTGAACAAATTCAGAATATAGAGTAATAAACCAATGAAATTGGAGGAAACTTTATGAAACTTATTAACGTTGGATTTGGAAACATTGTTTCGGGAAACAGGGTTATCGCTATTGTCAGCCCTGATTCTGCTCCTATTAAGAGAATTGTACAGGAATCAAAAGATAAAGGTCTGCTCATAGATGCAACCTGCGGCAGAAGAACAAGAGCCGTTATAATCACAGACAGCGACCACGTTATTCTGTCTGCAATTCAGACAGAGACCATTGCCGGCAGAGCAGAGCCTAAAGAAGACGATAAAACATACGAAGGAGAAGCCGATGAATAAAGGACAGCTTATTGTTATATCAGGCCCGTCAGGGGTTGGCAAGGGCACTATTGTTAAGCGTCTGCTTAGTGAGTGTGACAACATTTGTCTCTCAGTCTCTGCCACAACCCGTGAACCAAGAGCCGAGGATACAGAGGGCGTTACTTACTTTTTTAAAACAAAAGAAGAGTTTGCCTCTATGATTGAAAGCGGTAGTTTCTTAGAATGGGCAACCTACAACGGCAATTACTACGGTACACCCATTGCCCCTGTCGAGGAAAAACTCGCGTGCGGCACAGATGTAATTCTTGAGATTGACGTTCAGGGCGCAATAAAAATTATGGACACATACGATGGAGGCCTCTTTATTTTTATTGCTCCGCCTGACTTTGAAACCTTGCATGCCCGCCTTGAGGGACGCGGCAGCGAATCAAAAAAGCAGATAGAAAGACGCATTGCCGCTGCAAAGGTAGAACTGGAGGCGCAGCACAGATATGACTACGTTGTTATCAATGACGTGCTCGACAAAGCCGTTGGCACGGTTAAGAATATTATAAAAGGGGACGAAAGATTATGATGATTTATCCACCAATTGCAGAACTCGTAAAGAAGACAGGAAGCCGTTACACTTTGGTTATTGAGGCTGCCCGCCGCGCGAGACAGTTGTCTCAGGGCGCTACACCGCTCAGCAAGGCAGACTCCAACAAAGAAGTTTCTGTTGCTATAAACGAAATATACGAAGGAAAGGTTAGCGCCGTTTCTTCAAATATGTTTCATCCAACAAGAATAGAAACAGACGATGCAGATAATTTCGAAGAGTAAAATATAAAACAAAAGTTTTCTCCAAGGAGAGAACTTTTATTTTACAAAATTCAGGTTATAAGGAGGGGTAAATATGGTAGCAGGGATAATGCTTACAAACGCAGGCTATGCACTCAGCCGTGAGTTTGACTATCTGGTTCCCGAGGCGCGTGAAAAAAGCGCTGAGATCGGAATGCGTGTAATTGTTCCCTTTGGCTCCGGCAACTCCTCCTCTGAGGGACTGATTGTGCGCATCAGCGATACAAGTGAGTGCAAAAGACTTAAAGCAATAAAAGAGATTGTGGGTGATTCACCCGCGTGCACCGAAGAACAACTTGAACTTTGTATGTGGATGCAGAAAAAATACCTCTGTTCTTTTTCTCAGGCATACAAGCAAATCAGGCCACCAAGAGCATCGGTAAAAATCAAACAATGGTATGTAGTAAGAGACGATATGCCCGCAGAGGATGGGCTTACCCCTGCTCAGCAAAAAATATTGGCAGAACTTCGTGCCCGTGACGGGGCGGCTGAATATACAGAACTTTTAGAGTGTATTGGCGGCAAAAACCTTAAGGCTTCTGCCCGAACGCTTGGTGAAAATGGCTATCTTTATATATATGAGGACATAAAGGATGCTGTTGGCAACCTTTATATCCGTATGGCAAAACTAGAGTGCAGCACAGAGGACGGATACGCCCTTGCAGACGAGTTATTTGCCACCCGTGCACATGTTCAGGCAAATATGATTCTGTCCCTGTGTGACTGTGGAGATATGTCATGTGCCGACCTTGTTTCCTCTACAGATGGAAGTTACGCATCCCTCAACTCCCTTTGTGACAAGGGTTTTGTGTCAATTTATAAAAAGCAGATTATCCGAGAGGCATATGATGAGGAAAAATACAAGCCGACGGATGATTATGTCCCCACAGAGGAACAAAAGCCGATAATAGACTATCTTAAAACCCTGATTGACAAAAAAACTCACGAAAAAATTCTTCTGCGCGGCGTTACGGGTAGCGGAAAAACTGAGGTCTTTCTGCAGGCAATCAAACATTGTATCAGTTGCGGCCGTCAGGCAATAATGCTTGTGCCCGAAATATCTCTCACTCCGCAGATGGTAGAGAGGTTTGTGGGCAGATTCGGTAACTCCGTAGCGGTTATGCACAGCGGCTTGTCTCTGGGCGAGAGATTTGACCAATGGAATAAAATCCAGAGTGGCGAGGTGAGTGTTGTGGTCGGCGCAAGAAGTGCAATTTTTGTCCCATTTGACAACATAGGCATTATTATTCTTGACGAGCAACACGAGAGCAGTTATAAATCAGACATCTCTCCAAGATACCACGCCGCAGATATTGCAGAAAAAAGAGCCGCTAAATCAGGTGCGCCTGTTCTTCTTGCTTCTGCCACCCCTGATGTTTCCACGTATTATAAAGCGCAAAACGGTGAATATACGCTTTTTGAGATGAACAAGCGCTACAATGACAACGATATGCCAAAGGCAAGAATTGTGGATATGAGGAGTGAACTTTTTGACCTACACAACAACTCTCCAATCAGCCTACGTCTTCGCGAGGAAATACGTCTTAACATAGACAGAGGCGAAAAAACGGTTTTGTTTCTCAACAGACGAGGCTATAACACCTTTGTTTCCTGCAGGGAATGCGGAGAGGTTATCAAGTGTGAAAACTGCGACATCGCTATGACCTACCACAAAAAGACAGATAAACTTGTGTGCCATTATTGTGACCACACTATTAATAATATAACTACCTGCCCCGCTTGCGGCTCTAGGTATGTCAGGTTTTTTGGGACAGGTACACAGAGAATTGAGGATGAGTTAAAAACCCTCTTCCCCGATGCACGCATACTAAGGATGGATTACGATACAACATCGGGCAAGGGCGGACACGAAAATATTCTCAACAAATTCAAAAATGGCGAGGCTGATATATTGCTCGGCACTCAGATGGTAACAAAGGGGCTTGACTTTCCTGATGTTACGCTGGTTGGCGTACTTGCTGCTGATACCGCTCTTAATGTAGATGATTTCCGTGCAGGCGAGAAGTGTTTTTCTCTTATCACCCAGGTATGCGGCAGAGCAGGCAGAGGAGATATGGCAGGCAGAGCGGTGATACAGACATATCAGCCACAGAACAAAACCATCAACTTTGCAAAAGAGCAGAATTATATTGACTTTTATGACAACGAGATTTTCTATCGCAGCAAGATGGAGTATCCTCCTTTTTCTGACATCGTATACATTCTTGTCTCGGGTGAGGATGACAGCGTTGCCGAGGTGCAGACAATCAAAATTGGAGAAATGCTTGAAAAAGAGCAGAAATGTAACCGCGATATTATAAAAATTATCGGGCCCTCTCCTGCACCTATATACAAAATCAAAAACAAATACAGATATCGTATTCTGATAAAAGTCACAAACAGCGAAAGTATACATTCACTACTGTCAGACATTCACAGACAACACGAAAATTACAGACAGGATACATGTCTGATAATTGACATAAACCCGACAAATATGTTATGATATTATAAACTAATTCAGCGAGGTAATTATTATGGCTATAAGAAATATACTTAAACTTGGTCTTGACGGAGAAGATGCACTTGCTAAAAGATGCAGACCCGTCGAGGAGATGAACGACAGAATGATTGCTCTTCTTGATGACCTTATTGACACACTTTACGAGTCAGGCGGAGTGGGTCTTGCGGCACCCCAGGTAGGGATGCTTCGCCGCATGGCGGTTATTGACATCGGCGATGGGCTGATTGAACTTATCAACCCCGAAATCATTGCCGAGGAAGGCTCTCAGACAGGCACAGAAGGTTGCCTCAGTTATCCCGAGCATTGGGGAATCGTTACGAGACCGAACAAGGTTACCGTAAGGGCCGCAGACAGAGACGGCAACATCCGTGAGATTACCGGCGAAGGTCTGCTTGCCAGGGCTCTCTGCCACGAAATAGAGCATCTTGACGGACATATGTTTATCGAAAAAGTAACCGAATGGATAAACCCCGACGAAGTTTCAGACGAGGATTTTGAAGATTAGTTATGAAAAACCAATACGATGATTCACTTGCCTTTGACAGAAGATATCTTGTCATTGGCATTTTGATGTATGCGATTTCTACCTTTGTCGCATTAAATCTTAAAGGTCTTTGTGATATAGACCGCACATATTTTATTATTTTCACAACAGTATATGTAAGTGCCGTACTTATATTTTCTGCGGTGCTTTATTTGATTTTTCTCAAAAACCGATATGTTTTATCTCTTATTTCAGGCGGATTTATCATTATTTTTATTTTTATCCTTGGCTTTTCAAGAACATATTTCTTTTATAGTTCCTGCATAGAAAACCGCAATATCATTTTATCTCACAGTGAAGTCAGCGGCGTTATAAGAGACGAGCCCACGACCAGCAACAGCGGTATGAGCTATAGCATCACTCTTGATGCATATTCTGTATCTTCAGACAATGATACCTTTCAGTTTGATAAGCCACCGACTGTGCGCCTATACGTTTCAAAAAGTAAACTTTCCTCCCTGCCAAATGTCGGCGACTCTATGAGTTTCAAAATAAAATCACCATATATGCCCGACAGTGCATACAAAGGCGGCTTTGACTTCAGCAGATTTCTGCTTCAGGAGAAAATTGTGTTTTGCGGAAACGCCGATAAAGCAAAATTTATATCTCCTCTTCCTTCCAAAGCAGGGCTTATTGCTAAGTTAAAGACTTTAGGTATGTCTATTCGCAAACATGTTTTAAATTGCAGCAGTCTTTACAACTACAAAGATGACCAGAAGGCTCTGCTTGGCGGAATATTAGTCGGTCAGACAGAGGATTTCTCTGACGAGTTATACGCAAAATACTCCAATTCGGGCTTTATACATATTGCATCCGTATCGGGGATGCACACGTCTTATCTCTTTCATGCCATTGCTATTCTGCTCGGTCTGTTTAGGTTTCCCAAACGCGGTATCTGTCTTGTGGCAATCCCGATTATGATTATATTTTCCTCGGTTTCTTTATTCACACCATCTGTTATGCGCTCGGTAATAATGATGACCGTCTTTCTGCTGAGCTCAGTCTTCAGGCGAAGTAACGACAGCATAACCGCCCTTTCGGTTTCGGCACTTGTGCTTTTGATATACAATCCGTTTTACTTGGAAAATTGCGGCGCAATTTTGTCGTATAGCGCAACACTTGGCATTCTTGTTTACTACCCACTACTCAAAGGCCGTATGACAGCATCGGTTTTTAAAAAGAGAAATTTCTTTCTCCGGACATCTATATCTATCCGGATTTTAAGGGTACTTCCCTCTCCCATTCGTGATTTCGTTCTGCGGTCAATGGCACTGTCCGTCTCTGCCATTATCGGCATTTCGTACTTTCTTGCATATTTTTATGGAAACTTCCAGTTCGGAGGAATTATAGGCAATATTATAATTTCGCCGCTTACCGCATGCGCTTTTATAGGAGGATATCTTAATTCAATTATAGGGCTCTTCTCTAAAGAACTTGCATTCTTTATTGGCAAATTTATTATAAACCCATGCCTCTTTTCTATCAACAAGGTTACAGAATTTTTTGCAACGGGCAACTTTAGTATGAGTGTTCCATCACCACCAAAGTCTTTCTTTGTTGTCTACCTTGCAATATGCGTTTTTATATACATTCTGTTAAAGCCTACAGAAGATAAAAAAACAACTCAATAAAAAATACTGTTGCGTATGCAACAGTATTTTTTCTCTATCGTTCTTCTCTGAAGTAGGCAAGTCCAAGTGATGCAGGTGGTTGATTCTGCTTTTTATCGCGGATGCTTGTAATTATAAGCACCACCATTGTTACGACATAGGGCAGCATATTGAATATAGCAACCGCACTGCGGCTAAGACCTGAAATATATGAATATGCAATGTAGAGACCACCGAACACAAATGACCCAAGTATGCTGACATTGGGTTTCCACAGTGCAAAGA
This sequence comes from Clostridia bacterium, assembly GCA_045602485.1. Taxonomy (GTDB): domain Bacteria; phylum Bacillota; class Clostridia; order Monoglobales; family Monoglobaceae; genus UMGS1820. Next base: position 7,441 of record JAZSBQ010000033.1, on the reverse strand, counting down.
TTACAAGAGCTATGGCAAGCCAGCCTCTGTCACCAAAGCCGCCATTTGTCCATGAGCCGCCTGTATAGTCAAGTATAAAGTAAAGTCCACCAAGGCCTGCAATAGCGCCACCAACGATGGTTGCAATATACTTATACTTGGTTACATTTATACCTGCCGCATCAGCAGTTGCCGGATTCTCGCCAACTGCACGAAGATGCAGCCCCGCTCTGGTCTTCTTTAAAAACCAGGATGCAAGAAGTGCAATAACCACCGCCAGATATGCTAAAAATCCGTATGAGAAAAATATCTCTCCAATTGCTCCAAGGTCATCTGCAAAGGGCAGACTCGTCTTAAAATAGTCGGCAGTTGTCTTTACTGACAAATTGCCGCCATCGGCAAAAATCTTTGTAAGAGAACCACCGAAGAAGTCTCCAAAGCCAACACCAAAAGTTGTAAGCGCAAGGCCTGTTACGTTCTGATTTGCACGAAGGGTTATTGTCAGAAAACTGTATATAAACGCCGCAAAACCTGCACCGATAAGTGCGCTCAGCAATGGGATAAGTATGCACCAGAATGGGTGGGGCACCGCAACGGATTGCTCATAAAGATAAGCACCCATTACGCCTGCGCTTCCGCCAACATACATAATTCCTGGAATACCAAGGTTGAGGTTGCCTGACTTCTCGGTTATAATTTCGCCCGTTGAGCCAAACAAGAGGGGGATACCCTGTTCAATTGCCTTACTTATAATAGTTGCAAACATTATTCCTCACCCTCCCTATGCTTTGAACGAACGTTAATTTTATACTGAACAAAAAATTCACTGCCGATTATAAAGAACAAAATTATTCCTGTCAGAATATCCGATACGCTCTCGTTAAGTTGAAAAGCAGTTGCGATCTCTCCTGCGCCACGCTCTAAGAACACAATCAAAAATGAGGTAAGCGTCATAACTATCGGATTAAACTTGGCAAGCCACGAAACCATAATCGCGGTAAATCCCATACCTCCAACAATGGTTGTGTTTATGGTATGGTCGGTACCTGCAACAATCAAAAGACCTGCAATACCACAGAGCGCACCCGACAGTGCCATTGTTCTCAGAATTACCTTTTTTACATTTATACCTATATATCTTGCTGTGTTTTCACTCTCGCCAACAACAGAAATCTCATATCCGTGCTTGCTGTAACGAAGATATATATACATTACAATGGTTATAATTGCCACGATAAGTATATTCAAAAGATATTTCTGTCCAAAAATTGTCGGTAGCCATCCACCCTGAGTTGCGCTGTTGATTACGCCAACTGTATTTGAATCTTTTGGATTCTCCCAATAAACTATGCAAAACGATACAATCTGTATCGCTATGTAGTTCATCATCAGGGTAAAGAGTGTCTCGTTGGTATTAAACCTTGCCTTAAAATATGCAGGTATAACGCCCCATATAAGACCTGCCGCAATCGACAGCACAAGCATAAGCGGATAAAGTACCGCCCCGTGAAGTGAGTTGCCAAGGTATATCATACATGCTGCCGCCGCAAGTCCGCCCATCATAGTCTGTCCCTCTGCACCTATGTTCCAGAACTTCATTTTAAAAGCAGGAGTCACGGCAAGAGATATACACAGAAGCATTGCAAGCCGCTGAACCGTATTCCATACTTTTCTCGCAGAACCGAACGTGCCCTCAAACATAGATACGTAAATCTGTATTGGGTTGTATCCTGTCAAAAGGACTATTACAAATGCACACAATATAAGAGCAAGAACAATGGCAACCGCGCGGAAAAGCCACGCCTTTTGCCATTTGATTTCGCCACGCTTAACTACCTGAAACTTAGGCTCGCGAACGTGAGTTTTTTTATTCTTCATCAGTTGCCACCTCCTTTTTAGACTTTGTCATAAGAAGACCTACTTCTTCCTTTGTTGCTTCTCTCGCATCTACAATGCCGTTGATTTCTCCTCCGCATATTACCATAATTCTGTCACAGAGTTCAAGAAGAACGTCTAAATCCTCGCCGACCAGAATTACCGCAACACCACGGCTCTTCTGCTCATTTAAGAGATTGTATATTGTATAAGACGAGTTAATATCAAGCCCTCTTACCGGATATGCCGCCATCAGAACTGTCGGCGATGATGCAATCTCCCTGCCGACCAAAACCTTTTGCACGTTACCGCCTGAGAGTTTTCTGACCGGAGTGTTGGCATTTGGTGTAACAACCTCAAGACGGCTGATAATTTCATCTGCAAGGTTCTTTGGCTCTTTTCTCTCCAAGAATACCGACTTACCTTTTCGATAACTTCTCAGCATCATATTATCGACTATATCCATATTGCCGACAAGACCCATTCCGAGTCTGTCTTCAGGCACAAACGACAATCTTACACCCATATCACGGATTTCCATAGGGGTTTTATCTCTGAGATTTTCTTCTTTTCCTGTTTTAGGGTCAATATAAGTAATCGATCCATCATCTATGTGCTGAAGTCCCGCAATTGCTTCAAGAAGTTCTCTCTGTCCGCTGCCTGCAATACCCGCAATACCCAAAATCTCTCCCGACTTTGCCGCAAAAGATACATCACGCAGAAGCATTACGCCTTCGCGGCTTTTACAGTTAATATGTTCTACCTTTAAGCGGTCAACCGGATTCTCTGGCGTGCTTCTCTCTATATTTAAAGAAACCTTTTTGCCGACCATCATCTCGGTAAGTTCTGTCTCTGATGTTTGTGATGTCTCTACGGTACCGATATATTCACCCTTTCTGAGAACAGAAACGCGGTCGGAAATCTCCATAACCTCGTTGAGTTTATGAGTAATAATTATTATCGCCTTACCGTCCTTTTTCATATTCTTCATTACGGCAAAAAGTTTCTTTGTCTCCTGAGGGGTAAGTACTGCTGTCGGCTCATCAAGTATAAGAATATCTGCACCTCTGTACAAAACTCTTATAATCTCAACCGTCTGCTTCTCAGACACAGACATCTCATAAACCCTTTTATCAGGGTCGATAGCAAAACCGTATCTGTCTGCAATCTCCCTTACCCTCTGCTTTGCAGTTTTCAAGTCATACTTCTCTTCTCCATCAAGACCGAGGATAATATTCTCCGCTGCAGAAAAAACATCAACAAGTTTAAAATGCTGATGTATCATACCGATTTTGTGGGCAAACGCGTCCTTTGGCGAACGTATAACTACCTCCTCGCCATTTATAAAAATCTGCCCATCATCAGGAAAATAAATCCCTGATATCATATTCATAAGGGTTGTCTTTCCGCTTCCGTTTTCGCCAAGTATTGAAAGAATTTCTCCCTTATTTACTTTCATACAAATGTCTTTGTTAGCCACAACAGAACCAAAGGACTTGGTTATGTTTTTTAATTCGATTGCCGCATCCAAATACATATCTCAACCTCCTGTCAGCCATACATAATCTTTGACTTTTCGTTTTTAAAAAAGCACACGCAAAATATGCGTTTTTGAAAACGAAAATACCCCATGCAGGGCATATAGCCCCGCATGAGGATAATTTATCAAATTGACTTATTTAATGGTGATACCATCAATGTCAATATCAAAGTAAGGTGCTGAACGCATCTCTGACTCGTGGAAGTATCCATCAGATACAACCTCTGTATCAGGAGTAAATGCAGCGTCTGAATCTACATCTGCAAGATAAGTTGTGAGTTCTTCACCCTTTACTGTAAATGTAGCGGTATCAAATACATTGATTTCACCTGCAATGAGTTTAGCCTTTACTTCTTCAAGTTTAGCTTCTGTACCCTCTGCTGCAACCTTATCGTTGAGGCCGAGAGTCTGAACAACGCCTTCTTCAAGTCCGCCACAGAAGTCCTGAGTTACAGCCTCGCCCTTCTGTACAGATGTGATGAGGTGTTCAAAGTATGGCTGCCAGTTGATCTTTGAAGAAATGAGGGCTGTGTTTGGACCCCACTCACGTGTGTCAAGGTTATAAGCTACGTTAGGAACGCCTGCTTCTTCACAAGCCTTAGGAGCACCCTCAGAGTCAGCATGCTGGCTGATGAGTACGCACTTGTCTGCGATCAAAGCGTTAGCCATTTCTTTTTCTGCAGCGATATCAAACCATGAGTTTGTGAACTTAACATCCATTGTAACACTTGGGCAAACAGAACGTGCGCCAAGGAAGAATGATGTGTAACCGGACTTAACCTCTGCGTATGGATATGCACCTACATAACCCATCTTAGCTTCTTCTGCTGTAATCTCACCCTTTTCAATCATTTCGTTGAGTTTGAGACCTGCAGCTACACCAACAAGGAAACGGCCCTCGTAGATTGAAGCAAATGCATTGTAGTAGTTAGGAAGGTTCTCTGTATGAGCCTTTGTACCTGTAGCATGTGCAAACACAACTTCAGGGAACTCTTTAGCAGCCTGGATTATGAAGTCTTCGTGACCAAAACTGTCTGCGAAAATAATATCGCAACCTGCATCAACAAGGTTTGCTGATGCTTCGTAGCATTCGTTTGTCTCAGGAATGTTAGTCTTGATCAAAACCTGCTCTGCTGTGAGGCCAAGAGCCTTTGTTGCTGCATTGGCTGCATCCAGGAAGTTCTTGTCGTAGGTTGAGTTTTCATCATGAAGGAAGATAAAACCAACTTTGAAATCTGCGTCTGCATTAAGCTGTGTTGTAGCTTTTTCTCCACCGCAAGCGGTAAGAGCAACGCATGACAAAATCATAGCGGCTACCATCAACAATGAAACTATTCTTTTCATAAAAATACCTCCTGCCATTTGGCATAAATAATATATGTAAATTTTTTTTTACATCAAATTAATTATTGGCAAATTCGCAAAACTTATACCTTTGTCCGCCTTATCCCTGTTTTCTGAAGATAATGCCGTCCTCTGACATTTCATCAATAATGGCAAGGGACTCTACACGCACGCCGCTGTTTCTTAACCGATTGCCTCCATCCTGAAACCCCTTTTCTATTGCAATCGCCGCACCGGCAACCTTAGCCCCCGCCTTGTCCGCAATATCTATAAGTCCAATCAGGGCGTTTCCCGATGCAAGAAAATCGTCAACAATCAAAACTGTGTCACTCTCGTTTATATATTCGTTGCTGACGCTTACTTCATAGGTTGTCCCACGGGTAAAAGATTCTACCGATGTGGTAATCAAATTACCCTCAACGTTGCTTGACTTACCCTTCTTTGCAAAAACTGCAGGTACATTAAAATGATATGCTGCCGCAAGAGCAAGAGCAATGCCTGATGCCTCAATAGTAAAAATCTTGGTTATTCCGCAATCTGAATATAACCTGTGTATTTCTGCGCCCATCTGAGCCATAAGCTGCGGGTCAAGTTGCTGATTTAAAAATGCGCCAACCTTGAGCACATCCTTTGATAAAACCTTGCCGTCTTTAATTATCTTATCTTCGAGTGCCTTCATATGTAATCCTTTCCAAATGAAAAAAAGCATACTTATAAAGTACGCTTGTCAAAATCATTCCCTCTTAATCTAAAATGACTTAAATCACAATATAACAGATTTTGCAAAAACCAAAACTGCGTTTATCGCAATTACTTATTTGGAACAAAATCGACAAAATATTTTATGATGTGATTATATCACTCTTAGCATAAATTGTCAACACTTGTCATAACAAATTTTTGTCTCCCTCCAAACTACAAAAGCACCCCGAGGGGTGCTTTTTATTATTGTTCTTCTTTGTTTTTTGCGTGACCGAGCAAAATTGCACGACGGTTTTTTACATGGTCGGGCATTGGTGTTATATCTCCTGCCGCGGTCAGCGCCATCTTTGTAAAGAGCGGGCCGACTATCTCATATATAAGCACCGCAAAAAGTGTAATGTTTCTGATCAATCCACCCTCGACACCAAGTTGCATTGCAGTCGCACACATACCAAGGGCAACACCCGCCTGAGGCAGGAGTGTAATACCAAGGTATTTGCATGTGTTTGGTGTACATTTTGTTGCCTTTGCGCTTACATATGTACCAAAATATTTACCAAGTGAACGGAATACTATATAAACCACACCCAGAAGGGCTACTGCCCCATCGGAGAAAGCACCGAGTTCCAGCTCAGCACCGCTGACAACAAAGAATACTGCATAAAGAGGTGAAGTCCACTTCTCGGCAGCTTCCATCAGATTGTCCGCGAGAGGACAGATATTACAGAAAACCGTACCAAGCATCATACATGTAAGAAGTGATGAAAATCCGATATGTACAGGACCTATTTCAAAATGCAAAGAACTTAGAGCAACCGCAACCAATACAACTGCTATTGTCAGATTCAAACGATTGGTGTTTGAGTTATATAACTTTTCAAGTTGAGTAAGTATCCATCCGTGTATTGCGCCAAGACCTAATGAGCACACGATTTCAAGCAGGGGATTTATCATTATTGCCACCATATCTGCACTGCCTGTCACAAGGGTTTTTGCAATACCAAATGATACCGCAAAAACAATCAGACCTACGGCGTCGTCAAGAGCAACAATGGGCAACAAAAGTTTTGTAAGAGGTCCTTTTGCCTTGTACTGACGCACAACCATTAATGTTGCCGCAGGCGCCGTTGCCGTTGCGATTGCGCCAAGGGTAATAAGTTGCGGCACAGAGATTTTATCAGGCATCAAAAGATGCAGGCCATAAAGAGCCAGATCAACTAAAACTGTTGCCGTAAGCGCCTGAAATATACCAATAATCAACGCCTGCTTACCTGTCTTTTTCAAATCGTCAAGTTTAAACTCACTACCAATAGAAAAAGCAATAAATCCAAGTGCAACCTCGGATATAACAGAGAGTCCCTCTACATCTTCCGCTGTTGCAAAGCCGAAACCTTCGATTCCGAGTCTGCCAAGACAGTACGGTCCAATCAATACACCCGCAATAAGATATGCCGTAACCGACGGAAGTTTGAAAATCTTAAATAACCTTGTCATAAGCAAACCTGCAAGCAGGGCTATTGCAACCGATATAATGCCGTTCATAATACTGCGCCTCTTTCCTTTAAATAAAAGTACGGAGCATCTCTTTTACACTCCGCAGGCTATTGTATCACAAATAAATATAAAAGTCAAAAGAAAATATTCAAAAAATTATACTATTAGGATATTTTAGTTTTATCTAAATTTTACAATAACTAAAAAAGACATCCGAAGATGTCTTTTTGAAAATATCCAAATCACATAGATATGCAAAGTTTTTATGATTTAGCAAGTTGAATATCGTTAGACGGCTTTTTGTGATATACCAATTCGTCACAAACTTTATAAAACAGTACCCCTGTTATAACCTTGCATATGTAATAGAATACCAAGCCTGATATATCCTTGTAAAATCCATATGAGATATAAATTATAAGTATAACACATCTTATCAATTCCGTAAATACGGCTGTGACAAACCAATACGGCAAAACATTGTAGGTTTACAATAGATGTGTTACA
>JAZSBQ010000032.1:0-5320 GCA_045602485.1 Clostridia bacterium | reverse complement strand
CTCGTAACTTCCGCAGTGCAAAACAGCACCCCATCCGCCCGGACCCGGGTTGCCGCTGCAGGCACCGTCTGTATAAAGTTGAACCACGCTCAGCTTTTCCATATGCAGGCATATCCTCTCTGATAATTCGTTCAAAGTTATTCTATCATATATACTTATAAAAATCCATAGTTTTTACAAAAATTTCTTTATTATTGTGTAAATAAACAAATATAATAGAAAAAAGACAGTATGTGTAGCGATTTTTTAAGTGTGTTTATATGATTTTAGTGTAAGAAAAAGCGGAGCCCGCCAAATTGGCAAGCTCCGCTTTAATGAAAAGGAGTAAACTATAAAATATCACATAATGTGCAGGGTGTAACCTGATGTTTGCATAATAGTTCAATTGTTTTTTGTGCCTCATCATATGTAATAAATCTGGAGTCAGCACAGGCCTTGTCTGACCGGCCGTCATCTCCTTTGAGAATAGCACAAATTCCATATGGTTTTTCTGTATTTTTGTTTTCTGTAACAGAGAAACTTACTGTTGCAGAACTTCCTGATTCTGTCTTTAGTATATAACTTGCCGACATTGTTTCATCTCCCTTGAAAGTTTAAATTGGCTTACCAATATTTTGCCATATGGGACATAAGTTTTCAAGGACTAACAAACTACAAATTCCGCAAATTTTCAGAGGAGAAAAACAGCGATTTTAAGGGGTTTTAAAAGATGCAGAAAACCGAACGTAAGATTATGTAAACCAAAAGGGGTTACCTTCCCCCTGAAGGGAACAAAAAAAGCAGGGGCTGGCGTGAAGGTGAGTTGCCGCTTTGCGACAAGAGATGCTACCCGGGCGTATTCGAAAGCCCGTTTGTGCGGGACGTCTGGGTGGCCGTCCCCTACAACTATAATGGAACTAAATACCTTTTTGCGGCTATGCACTTATACAAATGCATAACTTGTATAGAAATTTTGCAAAAACATATATATAACCTATAGGTAGTATAATAGTTATATAATACTTTGATACCGATGCGCGGTTTAATTATACTAAAGGTAATTTTATTAACTATAGGAGGATTTTTATGAATAATAATGACATAAAAATCGGAGAAAGAATGAAGCATTTTCGTGGTCTTGCGAGCATGACTCAGGAAGAATTGAGTTTAGAAACGGGAATTAGTCAAAAGTATATTAGTGAAATTGAGCGTGGGAGGAAAAATCCTACAGTGAAGACAATTGCAAAGATAGCCGTGGCTTTGGGGATATCTGTACATCAGTTTTATGATGATAATTATAAAGAATATGGTAAAATAGATGTAAATGTTGATGATCATATAGAAGAGTTTTCTGGTATAATTAGGAGGGTTCCCTCTGATAAAAGAGCACGCTTTTTGGAAACGGTGTCGCAATTTGCTGACCTTACGATAAACACGCCTGACAATAAATAATTATGAATAAAGATACAGAATTAAAAATTGGACAGAACATTAGGGGAGCAAGAGAAAAGGCGAAAATGACACAGGATGTGTTGGCAGCAAAACTGCAGTTGAGGGGTTGCGATATTAGACGGAGTGCCCTTGCCAAAATAGAGGTAGGGCAGAGACATTTATATCCTGACGAAATATTGCATATTAAGGAGATTTTGGGTGTAGATTTTGAGGACATATTCTATGGTGGATAATATATGTGAGGTGAATTGTTATGAACGAGAAACTCATCATAAATAAAAAGAAATTAAAGGGCGAGGACGGATACAAAACATTTTCTATAAGAGTAAAAGAAGAAACCGTTATGAAGTTGAATAAACTGTCTGAAGAAACAAATCGTTCCAGAAATGAACTGATTAATATATTGCTTGATTATGCAATAGACAACAGTAAGGTCAAATAGTTTTGCCCTGATAATAAGTAACTATGAATAAAGTGTTTGCCGATAAAAGAGAGAATATATATTGCGACAACTGTCAGGATAAAATTGCAGTTGTACATAAAGATGCAGTTGCGTATAAAATAAGCTGCATTTGTAATTGCGGAAGTTTTGTAAAAGCACAAAATAATATGGATGAAACAAATGCTGAAGACGGAGCGCCGTTGTACACAAAAGACGGGACTCTTATGTGTCCTAAATGCCGCTCTGTTTTGCTTTGTGTTCAAGAGGGTGCGGTAAGCAGTTTTGCGTTTATAGCAAAGTGCAGTTGCGGTGAGGTATACATCGAGCGGAAGGATGCCCCTGCGTATCGCCGCAACCTCGGCATATATGCCATAAATGACAAATAGAGGCGGTTTTTAAAACACATAAGATGAGATTTAAAAAGGTATGTTATTATGCAATTGCCAAAGCGAAAACCAACAAGGTTAAAGGATTTTGATTACAGCACCCCGGGCAGGTATTTTATTACTATATGCACAGAACACCGCAGGGAACTGTTATGTAAAATCGTAGGGGACGGCGTCCCCGACGTCCCGAAAAACATTCTGTCATATTACGGGGAAATCGCGGACAAATACATAACTCAAATGAAAGATTTTTATGATAATATAAAAAATGATAAATATGTAATTATGCCAAACCATATACATTTAATATTATTCGTGTCTGAATCAGAGAATTCTTTCAACGGCGGAACGTCGAGGACGCCGTCCCCTACGAATTCAGTTGTTACAAATTTTATATCAACATTTAAAAGATTTTGCAACAAAGAATATAACACAAATATCTGGCAACGCTCATATTACGACCGCATAATAAGAAACGAAAAGGAATATTTGGCGGCGTGGGAATACATTGATACCAATGCAGCCAAATGGCATATGGATGATTTATATAATGCCGAATAATTAAAATAATCGTTTTGAAAATAAAACAACGGTATTTTAAAAATTTTTATTGACAAAGATATATAATTGTGATAAAATATATCGGTAACCGCGCAAAAAGGGTTTGAGGTCTGCCACTTGCGGCAAAACCTCGCAAAAAGTTTCTACTTACCCCCATGGCGAGTCTTGGGTAATAGGAGGGATTACGATTATGTACGCAATTATTGAAACAGGTGGCAAGCAGTACAAGGTTGAGCAGGGTGATTTTGTTTTCATCGAAAAACTCAACGTTGAAGCAGGCGAGACCGTTACATTTGATAAGGTTCTTGTAGTTGGTGGCGACGGTGTTAAGGTTGGTGCTCCTTATATTGAGGGTGCTACTGTTACTGCAAACGTTGTTAAAAACGGCAAGGACAAGAAGATCATTGTTTACAAGTATAAGCCTAAAAAGGGTTATCACAAGAAGCAGGGTCACAGACAGCCTTACACAAAGGTTGAGATTACAGCTATCAACGCGTAAGAGTTGATAAGTTTTACTTGAAAATAAAAGGAGTGATATAACATGGCTCATAAGAAAGGTATGGGTAGTACCAAAAACGGCAGAGATTCCGAGTCCAAACGTCTTGGTGTCAAGAAGGGTGACGGTCAGCACGTATTAGCAGGCAACATCCTCGTTCGTCAGCGCGGTACTAAAATCCACCCGGGTATCAATGTTGGTAAGGGCAGTGACGACACTCTCTTTGCATTGATCGAAGGTAAGGTTAAGTTTGAGCGTAAAGGCAAGAGCAACAAGCAGGTTTCTGTATACGAGATTGCTCAGTAAGATGAACTTACACAAGGCGGACATTTTATGTCCGCCTTATTTTGTTTCAGGAGGAAAAATATGTTTTCTGATGTAGCAAAGATTTTTGTAAAAGCAGGTGACGGCGGTAACGGTGCGGTGACTTTTCACCGAGAGAAGTACGTTGCAGCCGGCGGCCCTGACGGCGGTGACGGCGGCAGGGGCGGCAATGTGGTATTTGTTGCTGACAAAGGCGTCAATACTTTGATTGACTTTCGTTATAAAAGAAAGTACGCAGCCGAAAACGGCGGCAGCGGCAGAGATGCCAACCGAAACGGAAAGAACGGTGCAGACCTTATAATTAAAGTTCCTGTTGGAACTGTTATGCGTGATATAAAATCAGACAGGGTAATCTGCGACCTTAAAGTCGAGGGACAGAGCGTAGTTGTTGCAAAGGGTGGCAGCGGCGGCTGGGGCAATGTGCATTTTGCTACAGCCACACGTCAGACGCCAAAGTTTGCAAAATCAGGTATGCCGGGCGACGAGAGAGAAATCTCTCTCGAACTTAAACTTATAGCAGATGTTGGTTTGCTTGGTTTTCCTAATGTAGGCAAGTCTACGTTTTTGTCAATGGTCAGCGATGCAAGACCTAAAATTGCAAACTACCACTTTACAACTCTTGAGCCAAACCTCGGCGTTGTAAACTTAGGTGACAGCAGCGGATTTGTTATAGCCGACATCCCCGGAATTATCGAGGGTGCCCACGAGGGTGTAGGCCTCGGACACGAGTTTTTGCGCCACGTGGAGAGGACAAGGGTTCTTTTGCACCTTGTAGATGTGTCGGGTATAGAGGGCAGAGACCCGATAGAGGACTTTGACACTATAAATAACGAACTTAAACTGTATAGCGAAAAACTTGCCGAAAAGCCGCAGATTGTTATTGCCAACAAGGCGGATATTCCGCAGTTTGAAGATAATTTCGATAGTTTTTGTACTGAGATGGAGAGCAGGGGATACAAAGTGTTCCGCATCTCCGCCGCAACAAAGCAGGGCGTGAGAGACGTGCTTAATTACACCCTTGAACTTTTGTCTACCCTCCCGGAGGAAGAGGATGACTTTGAGGTGTTTGACCTTGAAGAAATACGCGAGGAAGAAGAAAAACTTGCAGTAGAAGTAGAGGATGGAGTATATATCGTCACCGGCAGCAGGATTCGCAAGATTGTCGGCTCTACCAATTTTGATGATTACGAGTCTATGCAGTACTTCCAGAGAGCGTTGATTAAGTGTGGCGCTATAAAGATGCTTGAAAAAGCAGGCATACAAGAGGGCGACACCGTTCATATCTACGGCGTAGAGTTTGATTATGTAAAATAAAAAGAGTGTGACGTATGTCACACTCTTAGAACGCTGACTTTCACTTTGCCAGCGATCTGAAAGGGGCAATTTGCCCCTTTATTTTTTTGTAGAACACCCCTCTTGCAATTTAAGGCAAAATAATGTATCATATTATGTATGAAAAAGATAAATGATTTTTTACCAATAAGTAAATATGATTTAAATGAACGCGGCATAGATCAACTCGACTTTGTTTATGTTTCAGGCGATGCCTATGTAGACCATCATGCTTTCGCCCATGCGGTGATTGCAAGACTTTTGGAGAGTCTTGGCTATACTGTGGGTATAGTTGCTCAGCCGGATTTTCATTCCTGTGAGGAGTTTAAGCGTCTTGGCAGACCGAGG
>JAZSBQ010000031.1:0-17801 GCA_045602485.1 Clostridia bacterium | reverse complement strand
ATGCTTATCGATAAAGATTTTAATGAGCATACTCTCCCCGAGGGTCAGGAATTTAAAGATGTTCTGGATAGCGGGCTGATTGTAGTGAGAGGCGAGAACTCTTTATACGGGCTCTTTGATAGCCGGCTGAACGAGGTTGTTCCTTGTATGTATGATTTGTTTTTTTCATACGATATGAATTATTATATAAATGATTATTTATCTTCATATAGGCGCAGCGGAGGACCGTATAATGTCTCGCGTAATGGCAAGTACGGATACATAGACAAATACGGAGAAATTGTAATTCCTGTTATCTACGAGTCTTTAAGTGGTGAGTTTATGCCTGATGGATTAATGACATCACGTCTTGATGGTGAATACGGACTTATTAACTCATCAGGAGAAATTATTTATGATGACTATTTGCAATACTCGGGCAATATATATCTGGTAAGAGATGATACATCCGTATGGTTTGTAGATTTAAAGGACGGCAGTTCAATTAACGCAGAGGATATTGATATCATCAGCGATTATGTGGATGGGGTAGCCATTGCGGCTAAATTAGACCCAATAGAACCGGACGGATTGCCGAAGCACGAAAAGGTTTACTGTGGACTTGTAGATGTATACGGAAATATTGTAAGAGATTTTGACATTCGAATATGGGATGAGATGCGCTATGTAGGTCACGGAGATAGGTGGTATTACAGCTATTTGTATAAAATTTCCGAGTATTCGGTTGCGGTGCGTATAGGCGATAAGTGGGGATATATGGATTTAGCGGGGAATATGATAATAGAACCGCAATACGATATGGCATATGATTTTAAATGTGGATATGCCAAGGTTGAGGCTGATAACGAAATATATCATATAGATAAACAGGGAAACAGATATGATGAGCTTGATATAGTTGAAAAGGCAGATTATGAAGTGACTGATATAGAGAAATTGATAGAATATAATAGAATGTATGCAAAAAAAAGAGGTGCGGAGAAAAACTATTATTTCTTCGATAATTTATATATACCTACAGAATACGATTTTTTCGCATTTAACAACTATCATTTATTTCTGGATGGTGAATATGGTGCTTTAAAAGATAATGACACCATAATCTTTGAAAGCGTCGGCGACAGGATTGTTGATGCAAACGGGAATGTTTTGGTTGAAAATTGCATTGTAGAGCCACATGGAGATAAAGGAGAAAAAAAGCATCCTGCTATGTACTTTACATTTGATAAAAATATTCTTGTAAAAACCACAGACGGAAATTATATAATAGAGGTATCGGAAGAAGAAACTCCTGATGAAATAGTGCTCACAATAGGCGAAAAATCGGCGATAGTTAATGGGGAGGCGTGTGAAACAGAAATTGCACCTTTGATAGCAGACGGACAGACTATGATACCGCTGCGATTTGCCATGGAGAGTCTTGGCGCAAGGGTTTGCTATACCGATAAGACAAAGTTGATTGCCGTAACACTTGGTGATAAAACGTTTGCGCATATACTTGGCACAGACACCGCTATCGTAAACGGCGAAACAATAACGCTTGAACACTCGACTTATGCAGAAAATGACAGAACATATATAGACTTAGGCTCTCTGACAAGAGCCCTTGGCTTAAATATCGAATGGCTAATAGAAAATAAACAAGTTAAGATTACAACCTAAGAAATAAAGCCGACCACAGGTCGGCTTTATTTCTTCTTTATCTTATCCCAATATTCTTTTGCGTTTTGCTCTGCCTTATTGTTGCCGGCAGTATAGTATACCTTGTCTTTTATCTTGTCGGGCAGGTATTGTTGCTCAACATAGTGATTTGGATAGTCGTGGGGATAGAGATAGTTTTGTCCTTTTGGCAAATCTCCCTCGCCATCAAGATGCATATTCTGCAGTTGTCTTGGGATTGAGCCTGTATCAATATGCTCTATATCATAAAGAGCAGAGTTGATGGCCATATAGGCAGAGTTTGACTTGGGAGCGGTGGCAAGTAACACTGTTGCGTGGGCAAGCGGAATTCTCGCCTCGGGTAAGCCAAGCATAAGTGCACTGTCTACGCAGGATTTTACAATCGTTATTGCAGTTGGGTAGGCAAGGCCTATATCCTCACAAGCAATAACCATCAACCGTCTGCAGATAGACTGAATATCATCTGCCGCCACAAGACGGGCGAGATAATGGACTGCTGCATCGGGGTCGCTGCCCCTGATAGATTTTTGAAAGGCGCTGAGTATGTCGTAGTGGCTGTCGCCCATTTTGTCATACTGAAAGACCTTTTTCTGCGTGCATTGTTCTGCAACATCGGGGGTCAGAACAATTTTGCCATCTGTGTTAGGGGCGGTATAGCATACTGCAAGTTCAAGAGAGTTAAGCGCACGTCTTACATCACCGCCTGATTTTTCTGCAATGGCATAGAGAAAATCTTCTTCTGCCTGCAGAGTGTCATCGCGAAAGTCTTCTTCCTGAAAAATTCTGATTGCACGGCGTAATACATCGCAAATATCTGCGTTGGTAAGGGGGCGGAATTCAAAGACCGTACTTCTGCTGAGTATTGCGTTACAAACATAGAAGTAGGGGTTTTCCGTAGTGCTTGCAATCAGGGTTATTTTGCCGTTTTCAGTATATTCAAGCAGGGATTGTTGCTGCTTTTTATTAAAGCTTTGTATCTCGTCAAGGTAGAGCAGTACGCCCTCCTGACCAAAGAGACCCTCGCTCTCTTTTACAATTGCCTTAATGTCGGCAACCGACGCATTTGTTGCGTTGAGACGATAAAGAGGACGGTTGCTGATGGCCGCTGCAATGTTTGCAACTGTCGTCTTGCCTGTGCCTGACGGACCATAGAAAATCATACACGGAATTTTTCCACTCTCTATTATATTTCTTAAAATCCGCCCTTTGCCAAGAATATGTTTTTGCCCTGCAACATCATCAAGGCAGGTGGGGCGAATTCTGTCAGCAAGCGGCTTATTCATAAAGCGGATGCTTTTTGCACAGAGCCGCAACGCGCTCTGTTACTTCGTCACAGGTGCCGTCAAAGTCTTTAATTACCTTAGAAATCAAGTCGGCAACCTCTGTCATATCTTCCTCAATAAAGCCACGGGTTGTAACTGCAGGAGTACCAAGTCTTACGCCACTGGTAACAAATGGACTCTTGGGGTCGTTGGGGATAGTGTTTTTGTTACAGGTGATACCAACTTTGTCAAGGTTTGCTTCAACCTCTTTGCCTGTCTTGTCCTGCTTTAAGAGGTTTACAAGCATAAGGTGGTTGTCTGTGCCGCCTGATACGATATCAATGTCTCTTGCCATAAGTTCTAATGCAAGTTTTGCGGCATTTGCCTTAACCTGAGTCTGATATGCCTTGAACTCAGGTGAGAGAGCCTCTTTGAGACATACTGCTTTGCCGGCAATTACGTGTATCAAAGGACCACCCTGACATCCGGGAAATACAGCCTTGTTTATCATTGCGCCGTATTCTTCTTTACAGAGGATAAGGCCGCCTCTTGGACCTCTCAGTGTTTTGTGGGTTGTAGTGGTAACAAAGTCAGCATAAGGAACAGGGTTCTGATGGAGACCTGCTGCAACAAGACCTGCGATGTGTGCCATATCAACCATAAGATATGCACCAACTTCATCTGCGATTTCACGGAATTTAGCAAAATCAATCTCGCGGGCATAAGCACTTGCACCTGCTAAAATAAGTTTTGGTTTGTTCTCGTGGGCAAGGCGTCTTACCTCGTCATAGTCTATCATATGAGTTTCGTTGTTTACGCCGTAGGGAACAACGTTGAAGTATTTACCTGAAATATTTACAGGTGAACCATGACTCAAATGTCCGCCGTGTGCAAGGTTCATACCAAGGTATGTGTCGCCGGGCTCCATTGCCGCAAAGAATACTGCAAGGTTTGCAGACGCACCTGAGTGTGGCTGAACATTTGCAAATTCTGCACCGAAGAGTTCTTTAGCACGTTCTCTTGCCAAATCCTCAACAATATCAACGTATTCACAGCCACCGTAGTAACGCTTTCCGGGATAACCCTCTGCATACTTGTTGGTAAGAGGGGTACCCATAGCCTCCATAACTGCAGGGCTGACAAAGTTTTCTGATGCAATCAGTTCTATCTTGCTTCTTTGTCTGTTTGTTTCCTTATTGATAGCCTCGGCTACCTCAGGGTCATATTTTTTGATGTTTTCAAGTTCAAACATGGTTTGTCCTCCGTTTATATATAATATTTGATTATTGCAAATTACCTCATTTTATATTATAATTGATTACAGAAAGTTTTGCAATAGTAATTTAAAAAGTTTGTGTATATATACAGAAATTTGAGAGGAAAGATAGAATATGAGAGAAAGTATGGCGGCAAAGCAGAAGCGAGCCGAAGAAATAAACAGAATTTTTAATGAGGTATACAGTGATGCTGACTGCACACTTGAATACGAAAACGCCCTGCAATTGCTTATCGCGACCCAACTTGCGGCGCAATGCACAGATGCAAGGGTAAATATGGTGACACCTGCCCTTTTTGCCAAATATCCTGATGTATATGCCTTTGCAAACGCTGATGAACTTGAACTGCGAGAAGATATACGTTCAACAGGATTTTATCGCAACAAGGCAAAAAATATTATTGGCTGCTGCCAAATGCTGATTAAGGAATATGGCGGAGAAGTGCCAAAAACAATGGAAGAACTTTTAAAACTGCCGGGAGTGGGAAGAAAAACTGCAAACCTTGTGCTTGGTGATTTTTATGGTATACCCGGAGTTGTAGTGGACACTCACGCAACGAGATTATCTAACAGAATGGGGCTTAGCAAAAATTCTGACCCTTATAAGATAGAACTTGATTTACAAAAACTATTACCTCCTGAGGCCTGGTCGCAGTTTTGCCATTGCCTTGTGTATCACGGACGCAAGTATTGTATGGCAAGAGGCCCCAAATGCGATATATGCCTAATCAATCATATCTGCCCAAAGGTTGGGGTGTGAAGAAGAAATTCGGGCGGATAATATCCGCCCTTACAAATTTGCGGAATATATAACTGTAGGGGACGGCCTCCCGGACGTCCCGCTTTTACGGGTTATTGAGGAAGCCGATTCCAATAAAGCAATATTAAAAACAAAAGCGGTGCCAATTGGCACCGCTTTTTAAGTTCATACAGAGATTAGAGTTCTGCGAAGTACTTGATTGTTCTAACCATCTGGCTGGTGTAGCTGTTCTCGTTGTCATACCAAGAAACAACCTGAACCTCATAAAGGTCATCAGAAATCTGAGCAACCATTGTCTGAGTAGCATCAAAGAGTGAACCATATCTGATACCAACGATATCTGAAGATACGATTTCGTCTTCGTTGTAGCCAAATGACTCAGAAGCTGCAGCCTTCATAGCAGCATTGATGCTTTCTTTTGTAACATCCTTGCCCTTAACAACAGCGGTGAGGATTGTTGTAGAACCTGTAGGAACAGGAACTCTCTGTGCAGCACCGATGAGTTTGCCGTTGAGTTCAGGGATAACAAGGCCGATAGCCTTTGCAGCACCTGTTGAGTTAGGAACGATGTTTACAGCGCCTGCTCTTGCACGTCTGAGGTCGCCCTTTCTGTGAGGACCGTCAAGAATCATCTGGTCGCCTGTGTATGCATGGATTGTAGCCATGATACCTGTCTGAATAGGAGCGTAATCGTTAAGAGCCTTTGCCATAGGAGCAAGACAGTTTGTTGTACAAGATGCAGCAGAGATGATAGTATCATCAGCTGTAAGAGTATCTTCGTTTACGCTGAAAACGATAGTCTTAAGGTCGTTGCCTGCCGGAGCAGAAATAACAACCTTCTTAGCACCTGCATCGATGTGTGCCTGTGACTTTTCTTTTGAGCAGTAGAAACCTGTACACTCAAGTACAACGTCTACGCCAAGTTCTCCCCAAGGAAGATCAGCAGCCTTAGGCTCGCTGTAGATTGTAATCTTCTTGCCGTCTACAATGATAGCACCCTCAGCAGCTTCTACGGTGTGACCATCGTATCTGCCCTGTGAAGAGTCATACTTGAGAAGATGAGCAAGCATCTTAGGATCTGTAAGGTCGTTGATTGCAACTACCTCGTAGCCTTCTGCACCAAACATCTGACGGAAAGCCAAACGTCCGATACGTCCAAAACCATTAATAGCAACTTTTACTGACATAGTAAAAACCTCCTGAAATATATAAATTAGAAATTATCTTTTGCAAAATTAAAACCTACGTAGTATATTTTACCTTATAAAGCAGAAATATACAAGTACTTTTTTAAAAATACTTGTTAAAAATTTAACATATTTTTAATATCATAAAAACTATTTATCGTTAAGTTTGTGTAAAAACAAACGTGTGCGTTCGCATTTAGGGTTATCAATTACCTCTTCGGGTGTGCCTGACTCTACTACAACACCGTCTGCCATAAAGATAACTTTATCGCTGACGTTTGCGGCAAAATCAATCTCGTGGGTGACTATAACCATAGTAATATTTTCTGCTGCGAGGGAGCGGATAACTTTAAGTATTTCGCTTGTCAGTTCAGGGTCAAGCGCAGAAGTCGGTTCGTCAAAGAACAGTATTCTGGGCTTAAGGGCAAGCGCACGTGCAATTGAAACACGTTGCTTTTGTCCGCCGGAGAGCTCGCAGGGGTAATTTTCGAGTTTTTCTGAAAGTCCGACACGTGCGAGGATATCCTCTGCATTCTGACGGATTTCGTCGTATATTTCCTTTTTGTTTGTTTTAAAATCTGCATGCTCTTTAGCAAGAAGTTTAGGAGCAAGCATTACATTGTCGATGACATTGTATTGTGGGAATAAGTTAAAGTCCTGAAAAACAAGGCCGAAGTTAAGTTGCTTTGCTCTGATTTCTTTGGCAGAGGCACTTTTTTCACTGTGTCCGTCAAAGAGAACCTCGCCGTCGAGAAGTATCTGGCCCTCATCCGCGCGCTCTAAAAAGTTTATACAACGGAGGAGGGTGGTCTTTCCGCTGCCCGAGGAACCGATTATAGAAACAACCTCGCCTTCGTTCATAGAAAAGTTTACACCTTTTAAAACCTCTGTTTTGCCAAATCGTTTTTTTAGATTTTTGATTTCCAATATGCTCACAATATCACCTTCTTACTCAAAATAATTAAGTTTCTTTTCTATGTATCCGAATAATATGGTAAGTACACCGCAGAAAACTAAATAGTAAATGCCGGTAAAGAAGGGGGGCCATATCTGACCGCTTATACCGTGGGAACTCTTCATAAACGCTCCGCCTGCCCAGATAATTTCCTGAAGTGCAATTATTCTTGCAAGAGATGTGTCTTTAACAAGAGTTATAATCTCGTTAGACATAGGTGGCACAATTCTTTTTACCATTTGCAAGAGGGTTACTTTAAAAAAGACTTGTGCTTTTGTGAGACCCAAAACCTGTCCTGCTTCGTGTTGCCCAACGGGAACACCCTGTATACCGCCGCGGTATATTTCTGAAAAATAGCAGGCGTAGTTTAATATAAATGCGATACATGCTGCTAAAAATCTGCCGCTTTCACCGCCGCCCCATATGTTCTTGCCGACTAGGCCCGGCAGATAATAAATTATCATAAGTTGCAGCATCAGGGGAGAGCCCCTGAAAATCCATACTATAACTTTTGTGACCGCACTGAGGGGCTTGAATTTTGACATTGAGCCAAAAGACATTATAAGCCCCAGCGGAAGTGCGCCCAAGAGGGTGACTGCAAATAGCTTAAGTGTCTGTATAAACCCTACGTTAAGTGCAGGGAAAACAACAGGCATCTGCTCATATATAGTTTTGATTAGTTTTGTAAATGAGTCAATAAACTGCATAATTTGTAACGCCACCCTCTTGAATAGTTCTAAGTTTTAATTATTTAATAAGTGCTGCCTGGATACCGTATTTTACTGCGGTTTCTTCAAGCAATCCGTTTGCTTTTGCTTCTTCTAAGAACTTGTTGAATTCTGCAACAATGTCAGAATCCTTACGGAAACCTACGCCGTACTCTTCGTCACTGAGACCAACTGTGTAAGTGAGGCCCTCATAACCTGTGCCCTCGCCTACCATAGCTGCTGCCATAAGAGAGTCGATGATAGCAGCATCGCTTGTGCCTGATGCAACTTCCATAACTGCTGTAGCCTGGTCCTTAACAGGTGTGAAGTTAAGAGCGTTAGCCTCTGCCATTTCCTGACCTGCAGAACCTTCTTCTACTGCAAAGTTGAGGTCTTTTAAAGATTCAACTGTCTGATAGTCTGCTTCCTTCTCTTTAGGAACTATAACAATCTGCTGATTGTTGCAGTAAGGAACTGAACAGCTCATTGCAGCGAGAACTTCTTCTGTAAGGGTCATACCGTTCCATACGCAGTCGATAGACTTACCGCTGAGTTCTAAAGCCTTGTTTGACCATTCGATTTCGGTAAACTCAACCTCAACGCCAAGATATTCTGCAAAAGCCTTTGCCATATCTGCGTCAAAACCAATCCATTCGCCGTTTTCGTCTTTGTAGTCCATTGGTGCAAAGTCGGTAATACCAACTACCAACTTGCCGTTGCCTTTAACGTAGGCAAGGTCGCTCTCTGCAGTTGTGTCTGCAGCGTTGTTTGTTCCGCATGCTACTAAAGAGATAGCGAGAACCACTGTTAATACTAATGCTAAAAACTTTTTCATTTTTAATACATCCTTTCACTTTTGTGTATTATATTTATTTTATTTTTTCATTTGAGTTGAGGGAGAATAAACAATCTCTCATCGGGCCGTCGGGACGCCGGCCTCTACAACACAAAGGCAACTATTTCAGGCGCCAGATTTCTCTGTTATAATCCTCGATAGTTCTGTCGCTTGAGAAGAACCCAGCCTTTGCAGTGTTGATAACCGCAGAGCGGTTCCACGCCTTTTTGTCAAGATACTTCTCTTTTACAGCCACATTTGCACTGAGATAAGACTCGAAGTCTGCAAGAAGCAGATAGTTGTCTGCAAAACCACCGTTGCCTATAACGAGGGATTTGTACAAATCATAGTAGATGTTGTCCTTGTTGAATGTGCCGTCAATCATTGTATCTATAACCCTCTTGATTACAGGGTTGGTTGCATATATCTCAGAACTTGGTGACTTGCCGCTTGCGTAGATGTTCAAAACTTCCTGAGAGGAGAGGCCGAAGATAAACATATTGTCATCGCCTACCTGCTCGCGGATTTCTACATTTGCACCATCCATTGTACCGATGGTAAGCGCACCGTTAAGCATAAGTTTCATATTGCCTGTGCCTGATGCCTCTTTAGAAGCGGTGGAAATCTGCTCACTCAGGTCTGCTGCGGCAACTATACGCTCTGCACTTGAAACGCTGTAGTTTTCCATAAACACAACTTTCATTATATCTTTTGTTCTCGGGTCGTTGTTTACTACCTGTGCAACGTCATTTATAAATTTAATAATCAGTTTTGCCATATGATAGCCGGGCGCCGCCTTTGCGCCAAAGATAAAGGTGGTTGGCTGAAGGTTTGCCGAAACATCCCCGTCGGTGATCTTTTGATATCTGTAGATGATATGCATTGCCTTAAGAAGTTGTCTCTTATACTCGTGAAGTCGTTTAATCTGGACATCAAAGAGAGAGTCGGGGTTTACAATGATTCCGCTAGTGTTCTGAATATACTTGGCAAGTCTCTCTTTGTTTTCGTGCTTGATTTTTGCAAACTTTTCGCATAATGCGCTGTCATCTGCAAATGGTGTCAACTTGTCAAGTTGACGATAGTCCTTTATCCAGCCGTCGCCGATTGACTCGCTGATAAGACCTGAGAGTTTTGGGTTTGCTTTATAGAGCCATCTGCGGAAGGTAACACCGTTGGTCATATTTTTGAACTTGTAAGGATAGATGCTGTAGTAATCCTTAAAAGTTTCCTGCTTTAATATCTCTGTGTGAAGTGCCGCAACGCCGTTTACACTGTGGCAGGCGGTGAGGCAGAGGTTTGCCATACTTACATGGCCGTGTGAGATTACTGCCATATATTCAACCTTGCCCAAGTCCCCGGGGAAACGCTCCCAAAGGGTTTCTCTTTGGCGGCGGTCAATCTCGTGGATAATCTGTCCAAGTCTTGGCAGAAGAGTATCGACCATCTCCATAGGCCATTTCTCAAGAGCCTCGCACAAAATTGTGTGGTTGGTGTAGGCAAATGTTTTGCCTACGATGTCCCATGCTTCATCCCATCCGAGACCCTCTTCGTCCATAAGGATGCGCATAAGTTCAGGGATTGCAATTGTCGGGTGAGTATCATTGATATGAATCTGAATATAGTTAGGTATCTGCTGCATAGTCAGATTCTTTTTCTTGTGTTTGTCAAGAATCCACTGTATTGTGGCAGATACAAAGAAGTACTGCTGCTTAAGTCTGAGAAGTTTACCTTCGTAGTGATTATCCTCAGGGTAGAGTACCTTTGAGATAACCTCGGCAAGTTCTTTGTTCTCGCTTGCCTTGGCATAATCGCCGCGGTTAAACTCACTCATATCGATTATCTCTGGGGACTGTGCCTTCCAGAGACGGAGGGTGTTTATAGTTTTGCTGTTAAAACCTGTGATTGGCATATCAAAAGGCTCTGCTAAAACTGTGTTATAGTCCACGTGGCGGAACTTCATTCTGCCATCCTCGAAATATTCTTCGATTTTACCGCCAAAGTGGATTTCTTTGGTATCCTCGGGCCTTGCAATATCCC
Organism: Clostridia bacterium; assembly: GCA_045602485.1. GTDB lineage: Bacteria > Bacillota > Clostridia > Monoglobales > Monoglobaceae > UMGS1820. Next base: position 7,102 of record JAZSBQ010000031.1, on the reverse strand, counting down.
ATACGTTGCCGCCCTGAAGCCAGGGGTCGGGCATTTCTATCTGGTATCCGTCAACTATCTTCTGGCGGAAGAGACCATACTCATAGCGGATACCGCAGCCGTAGGCAGGGAGTTCAAGATTTGTGAGGGAGTCTAAGAAACAGGCAGCAAGCCTGCCAAGACCGCCGTTTCCGAGACCTGCGTCATTCTCCTGCTCTTCAATCTCGTCAAGGGAGATGTTTAGTTCTGCGAGTGCGTCGCGGTAAAGTTCTGTCTCTGCAATGTTCATAAGGTTGTTGCCCATTGCACGTCCCATTAAAAATTCAAAAGAAAGATAGTAAAGCTCTTTCTGAGGCCTTTTGTCTGATTGTTCTTTATATGCAATCCATTTTTCCATAATTTCGTCACGGATGGTAAATGAAACTGCATTGTATATCTCTTTTGAAGTGGCTTGTTCAACAGTTTTACCAAAGTATCTGCGAACCTTGCCGATGATTTCGCTTTTTATAAACTCTTTTCGCTTTTTGTATTCGGAAGAGTTTGATGCTACTTTTTTCATTGAATAAACCATACCTTTCCTGATAATCTGTTCCTGATTTATCTGCTTTGACAAGCACAACCAAGGCAAACAAACAGTCCTAATAATTTTACCTCATTTTAAGCATTTTTTCAAGTGTTTTTTTCATTTTTGGTTAAAATGACGGAGTAAAAAAGCCAATATTTCCAATTACGTGGAAATATTGGCTTATATTATTTGTCAAAGTGCTTAATTGCTATAGTAGATAAAGGATATATATTTAAACCATCATAAATTATATAATCACCTGATTCGGATTGGGCCATAAGGGGAACATCAAGTGCCTTATTGATGACATCAGCAGTTTCGGTTCTTATTGCGTATGAACCATAGTCAACATTAATAAAATCATCAAGCCCAAGCCTTTTGGCGGTTTTTATATATCCGGCGGGGTATCCGCCCGTCGTTTCTGCCATGGGCTCGTAGCCTAGCAGGCAGACAGTCATTTTAAGTAGTTCTTCAATTGTTACATCATTCTCGGGTTTAAACGTTCCGTCCCCGTATCCGTCTATAATTCCGTTTGCTTTAGCATACTCTATGTAGGGATATGCCCAATGCTCAGAACTTACGTCAGAAAAACTCTGCTCTGTATAAATGCTGCTTGACTCAAAGTCCGGATTGCTCATTACAACCATGATTTTTGTAAGTTCTGCTCTTGTAAGACATTGATATGGGTTAAAGTTTCCATTTTCATCGCCTACCATAATTCCGTAGTTTTTAAGGCGTTCGTTCCTCTGTGTTTCCTGAGGAGAGGGGTAGATTGATACGCTTTTGCATATATCCCATATTCGGTCTACGTGGACTATAGTGCTCTCATCCTGAGACATATTGATAATTTTCTCATCATCCTCAGGAGCTATGAAAAAACTAATCCACTTATGCTCACCCGATATAAAGGCATCAATATCAGGTGAAATACCTTCTTCGTATTTGGGTATATATGTATTTTTGTCTATTAAAAAGGTTACATCTTTGTTGACCTGCAAACCATCAAAGAAATAATCAATCTTAAAGGAGATGGTACTGTCATCCTCATTATAAGCTAAATCCTTAACTTTGCCATGGGGTATATCAATGTGACTGTCATAATACTCCTGAGATTGAAAATACTCCTCATTATCAGAATATCCATAGCTTTGCGCAATCGCTGTAGCAGAACATAGTGTCAAACATAGAAGTAAACATATTATTTTACGCATAAAACCACTCACCTTTCTGTCTTTAGTTTTTACTAATAATAATATATATTATATTGACAACATATTAAAAGACCATGTTTGCCACCTCCAAGTTATCATCTGCGGGTATAAAAGTTTAGATTTCATTGGTTATTATACCACATTATTTCCTAGTAGTCAACTCAAAAGAGGTAAGTATTTTAACTCAAAAAAGTTAAAATACTTTTGAGGTGATATAAGTGAATATAGGAGAGGCGACAAAATTAAGAATACTTGAACTATGCAGGGAAAACGAAATTACCGTGAATAAACTTGCGACAGTAAGCGGAATAACACAATCTACATTAAGCAATATAGTTGGTGGCAGAAACAATAGTGCAACAATATCAACGATTAAAAAAATCTGTGATGGTTTAAATATATCTATTCAGGAATTTTTCAAGTCGGAATTATTTAATGAGTTAGAACAGGAAATAAAATAAAAAAGCCGATATTTCCAACCGTGTGGAAATATCGGCTTTATATTATTTTATCCAATTAATAAATTGTATATGTTTTCGTATTCTCTGGCAGAGCCCTCCCAGGAGAATTTTTGTCCCATTGCGGTTTTTACAAGGTTATTCCAAACCTCTTTGTCACCAAAATGCTCAAGCGCCATATGAAGCGTGTGTACCATATCGTGGGCGTTGTACGGACCAAAACTGAAGCCGTTTCCCTCGCCTGTGTACTTGTTGTAGGGTGCAACAGTATCTTTGAGACCGCCTGTCTCGCGCACTACGGGAATAGTGCCGTAGGCAAAGGAGATTAATTGACTGAGACCGCAGGGCTCAAAGAGTGACGGCATCAGGAACAAATCCGCTGCAGCATACAGTTTATGTGCCAAATCGTTTGAGAACATAATATTTGCCGAAACCTTGGTAGGGTTGCACCATGCTGCGTTTCGCAGCATTTCCTCGTATCTTGCTTCGCCTGTGCCGATTACCACAAATTGCATATCAAGGTTCATTAAATCACCCATAGCCTCTGCGATTAAGTCAAAGCCTTTCTGGTCAACAAGTCTTGATATAATTGCAACCATCGCTTTTTCACCATCGACAGGCAGGCCAAGTTGCTCCTGTAACTTCATTTTGTTTAATTTTTTTCTTGTACCAACCGACCGTATGGTATAGTTTTCATAAAGATATGGGTCTGTATGGGGGTTATATACTGAGTAGTCTATGCCGTTGATTATTCCCGCCAGAGAATTTGACCTTGCAAACAAAAGACCGTCAAGTTTTTCGCCGCCAAGGGGTGTTTTGATTTCCTCTGCATAGGTGGGGCTGACTGTTGTAACGTAGTCTGAGTATACAATGCCGCCCTTTAAAAGGTTGGCACATCCGTGAAACTCAAGCTTGTCGTTGGTGAAAAATTCAGGGCCGATGGAGTAAAAGTCAGCCACAATGTCTATTGAGTATATACCCTGATATCTCAGGTTATGAATTGTAAACATAGTCTTTATTCCGCTGTAAAAATCATCTTTTACGTAGTAGGCGTTGAGAAGCACAGGTATCATACCTGCCTGCCAGTCATGGCAGTGGATTACATCGGGCTTAAACTCCAGAATTTTAATTGCCTCAAGACACGCTTTGTCGTAAAAGGCAAATCTCTCAAGGTCGTTCCACTTATAAAGATATGGGTCGCTGAAGTAGTATTCGTTATCTACAAAGTAATAGGTAACACCATTTTGCTCAAGTTTAAAGATGCCGCAGTATTTTCTGCGCCAGCCAAGCGGAACATATGTGAAGAATAAAAATTCCATATTATTGCGGAATTCTTCGGGGATACATCCGTATTTGGGCATAATAACCCTGACATCGTGACCAAGGGCTGCAAGTGCCTGCGGAAGAGAGCCTAAAACATCGCCGAGCCCGCCTGTTTTTGCAAAGGGGGCAACCTCTGAAGAACACATTAAAATTTTGCTCATATTATACACCCTTTCTTAAGTTGGTTTAAGGTTAAGGGATAGGTCCCTTATGTTGCTTTAGATAACGGTTTTTTTGCCGATAACCATAGGATAAGTAGCCTGCCCTACAAGTTTTTTGCCGCTTCTGAGGACTACCTCTTTGTCAAAGATTACATTTTCTAAAAGACAGTTATCCATAATATCGGATTTTTGCATTATAATACAGTTTTCAACCGTTGCACCCTTGCCTACATGAACACCTCTGAACAAAATACTGTTTCTGACGGTACCTTCGATTATACAACCGTCGGCAACTATTGAGTTGCTGACATCTGCTCCGTGACAATATCTTGTTGGGACAGAGTCCTTGATTTTTGTGTAGATGGGCATATCGGATTTCAGACCAAAAAGTTCATCGCGGACGTCTTTGTTTAAAAGTTCAAGATTTACCGAGAAGAACGACTTTACATTGTCAATCTGTCTTGTGTAGCCCTCGTGCTTGTATCCGTACACCTTGAATCGGTCAAGAGCAGGAAGAAGCAAATCTTTTGATATTAAGTGCTTGTTGTGTGCAACTGCATCTCCTACAAGTTCTAAAAGCAGATTCTTTCTTATAATAAACATATGCATATAAGAGAGGTTGGAACTTTGTTGCACGGGATATACCTGAATATCCCTGACTATATCGTCTTTGTCCACATCAAGGAGAATTCTCGTGGTCAGTTCCTTTGAACTGAGTTTATTTACCTCGTTATATATTAGTGTAATATCAGCCTCGTGCTCTAAATGAAACTTTAAAACCTCGGAATAGTTTATGTTGCATATAGTGTTGCAGTTTGCAACTAAAACATAGTCTTTGCGGCTTTTGGTGAGGAAATATGATACATCGTGGATTACATCGATTCCGCTTTTTACATCCGAGATATCTACTGCTTCTCTGGGTGGGAGAATAAAGAGGCCATTGCCCTTTCTGTCAAGGTCCCAGTCCTTTCCTGTGCCAAGGTGGTCTGAGAGGGAGCGGTAGTTATAAGGGGTAGTAATACCCACGTTTATTATTGAAGAATTGACCATATTTGAGAGCATAAAATCTATAATTCTGTATCTTCCGCCAAAGGGGATAGCGGCAAGAGAACGAACACTTGTCAGTTCTCCCATAGCGGCTTCGGGGTTTGCTGCAAAGATAAGGCCCATTAAATCGTTTTTCATATCCTTGTATCCTTTCTGTGTTGATGCACCTTATTTTTAGATGTTATCGACAACCATAGAGTTTTGTGCTACCTTTACGCCGTCTCCGATTTGTACTTCGGGGGCAATAAGGGAGATGCTGTCGGAACAGATTTTTTCATTAATCCAATCGGTGTTTGCACTCTTATCATCAGAGCCGATGCGGGCATCTTTGCCAATTACCGCACCTGAGCCGATAAGAGATTTGTAAACAGTTGCACCTTTTTTGATAACCGCTCCGGGGAAGATGATAGAGTCTTCTATCTTTGCGCCTTCTTCTACGGTTACTCCTTCAAAAACAACAGAGTGATTTATCTCTCCGTAAATCTCGCATCCTTCGGTCACATAACAGTTACGAAGTCTGGCGTCGGAGGAAATATAGTGAGGAGGCTTGTTAGGTGCCTTACTGTAGATTCTCCAACTGTCATCGTCAAGAGTCAGGCCTTCGTTGTCATCGAGAAGTTCCATATTTGCTTCCCAAAGACTCTGGATTGTACCAACGTCCTTCCAGTAGCCGTCAAAACGGTGGGCAACAAGTTTTAAACCCGACTCAAGCATTTTGGGAATAATATTTTTGCCGAAGTCATTATCTGAGTTGGGGTCGCTCTCGTCTTCTGTCAGATACTTGCGGAGAACATCCCAACTAAAGCAGTATACCCCCATTGAGGCGAGGTTGCTTTTGGGTTTTTGGGGCTTTTCTTCAAACTCAATTATATTAGAGTCACCGTCGGTATTCATTATTCCGAATCGTGGTGCCTCTTCCCAGGGGACTTCTATAACTGCAATTGTTGCATCTGCACCTGATTTTCTGTGCTGACGCACCATTTTGTTGTAATCCATCTTATATATGTGGTCGCCCGAAAGGATAATCACATACTTGGGGTTAAACTGAGCTATAAAACTTAAGTTCTGATATATAGCATTTGCTGTGCCTTTGTACCACTCACCCTTGTCTGCTGAGGTATAAGGGGGCAGGACGTAGACGCCGCCGTTTGAACGGTCAAGGTCCCAGGACTGTCCGCTTGCAATATAGGTGTTAAGTTCAAGGGGCTGATACTGTGTAAGTACGCCAACTGTGTCGATTCCTGAATGAGTACAGTTGCTCAGAGGGAAGTCAATAATTCTGTACTTTCCTCCAAAAGGAACTGCAGGCTTTGCAACGTTTCGTGTCAGAATACCAAGTCGGCTGCCTTGTCCGCCGGCGAGAATCATAGTTACACATTCTTTTGATTTCATATTGTTATCCTTTTGACCTTTCTGCTCACTGAATATTTTATCTGCTTCTGTTTGTGAGCGCCAACAAAAGTTTTTGTACAATGTTATGCTTTTTTTTTGCTCTCTTTTGATTTTTCTGGGAGAGGATTAAATTTTAAATATACCGCCGTAAGGGGAGGCAGATTTAAGTTTATAGAATAGTCAAAGCCATTATGGGGCTTAGTTTTTGTCTTAATTTTGCGGGAGCCTTTGCCGTCTCCGCCATATGCCTTTGCGTTTGATGACATTACAACTTCAAACTCTCCATATTCGGGAACGCCGATAATGTATTCGGGGCGCTGAATGGGGGTAAAGTTTATTACAACTGCAATTTTTTCGTCTCCTTTATCGTTTGCACGCATAAAGGACAGGACGCTGTTTGAAGAATCGTCTGCACACAACCACTTAAAGCCGCGCCAGTCTCCGCCTTCACGCTCGATTTCATAAAAAGAACTGTGGTTTTTGTAAAAGTCATTGAGTTTTGAACAGTATGCACGCATCTTTGAATGCAGTTCATAATCATCAAGTACCCAGTCAAGTTGCTCGGCAAACCGCCATTCTACAAACTGACCAAACTCGCCGCCCATAAACAAAAGTTTTTTGCCCGGATGTGCGTACATATAGGCATATAAAAGCCGAAGTTGAGCAAATTTTTCTTCGTAACTGCCCCACATTTTGTCAAGGAGCGAACGCTTGCCGTGAACAACCTCATCATGAGACAGGGCGAGAATATAGTTTTCGGAAAAAGCGTACATCATAGAAAATGTCAGTTTGTTATGATTGCCTTTGCGGAAGAGGGGGTCACACTGCATATAATCTAAAATGTCGTGCATCCAGCCCATATTCCATTTAAAGTTAAACCCAAGTCCGCCTGTGTCTGCAGGGGCGGTAACGCCGCCCCACGCGGTGGACTCTTCTGCAATCATTAAGACATTCGGGAATCTTTCA
>JAZSBQ010000030.1:0-6315 GCA_045602485.1 Clostridia bacterium | reverse complement strand
CAAATTCCTCGAAAAAAGAGGGTATTTAGTCAGTTAGCTGTATCTTTATTTCTGCCTTGCAAAATATCTCTATTGCAAGGTTTATTTGTTATGGGGATTTTTCTTTGTTTATTGTTTTTAATTCTTTCACGTTAATACCTCTCTAAACCAAATTATTATTTGCACAGTATATTAGTTATTAACTTTTCCGCTGACTCAACATCACCAATATCAATAACCTCACAACTGCTTCTCAGGTGTTTTACAGGTATACAAATAGCACCAATATCATTTAATTCTCCTGTTATACCAAGTGTTTCTATAAGTTTGTTTTGTTTACCGACAAAAGGCTGTACAACTATATTATTGTTTTTTGCGTTTTCGGTTTCAATTTTTATTATATCATCCGATATAATAGCATTACCGTCTTTGTAAACAATTCCGCAGCCATTTGATATCCTGATTTCTTTATTTGCATCAACCTCATATATACAATGCAAAACATCAGGATTAATATTCTTCACCGCAGAAACAAGTCCAAAATCAGCAAAAGATAGTGTAAAGTAAATATCATTTACAGTTTCAGAAAAGTTATTTATTACAGAAATAATGATTTTTGTTATAGTTACAGCAGAAATATTAAATCCGTAAAGCATATCACCTTTATAGTTTACCTTTGAACTTATATAACATATATCACCAATATCAATTGAATTTTCATCCCATAATTCAATATTGCACGACATATCCTTTTCGGAAGATTTCTCTCTATGTCCGTCACAACGGATAATTCCTAAAGATTCGCCGTTGCGTACGGCTTCTTTGCCACAGATTGCAGACAAGTTAAATTTATCTGATAAATCAACCTCTGCAATATTATCCGGTTTAATATTTTTTATACATAGTTTGGCATAGTTTATAACCGCCGAAACCATTATTTTTTTACCCGCGCCTTTTTTGTGTACGACAATATTACCAGCACTATCAACATTAATATCAACAGACGCATTTGATACTTCTTCACATATTATGTCCCTGATTTTAAATACATCTGTTTCCTGCGCCAGTTTATAATATAGTTCCATTGTTTACCTCCGACAAAATGCTATATAATGACTCATATAACGTACTAATATCACTTTCAGACATAACCTCTGTGGCTGTATTTTTGTATTTGCAAGGCAAAGCAAGTATGGATGACGGTATATCTGCCCTGCTCGATTTAAAAGAGTTTAAATCTAATTTTACTTTATCACAGCACATCTTTTGTATCGAAAGCCCGTTTTTCAAACCTGTATTTTTAATTAATTTAATCAGGCCACGCGTTAATACATTATCATCTGTTCGGTATCCTATCGCAACACCTTTTGACAGTTTAACGTTTTCTGCTACATCAACCGAATCAATAATAATTGAAAAATCAGCATTACAAATATCATTTAAAGCAACAAGAGCACCTCTTGATGATATTTCTTTTTGAGTTGTAAACATACAAATAAGATTTAAGCCTGAAAATTCATTATTATTTATAATATCAATAAGGGTTTTGCATCCAACGCGCGAAGAAAGCGCCTTGCCTTTAACAAGACTTTCGCCAAACTCAGAAAACACAGACAAAAAATAACAATAATCTCCCGGTCTGGCAACTTTATGTGCATCTTCCTTTGTTTTTGCACCAACATCTATAAACAAGTCAGATATTTTAACGGGCTTTTCTCGCTCTTCTTTTGTTGTCAAATGAATCGCTTTTAACGAAATTATTCCTGTAACATCATTTATTTTAACCTTTTTTGATATTATATCCGATGGTTTAATTTCCCCAATTATTTCAAATTTAAAGTACCCCTCGCCAGTTATATCTGTCACTATAAATCCGGGTTCATCCATATGAGCAGACAAAATAACCGTTGGTAAACTCTTATCGCGCATACAACTTACAACAAGATTATTCATGCCGTCAATTTTCACATCTACATCATTACAGGATATTTTATCAATTATATATTTTATGAGTTCATCTTCTGCTCCGGCTATGCAGAATATATCAGATAAAGATTTAAGCAAGAGTTATCCCTCCCTCAAGAGCCGCAACTATAAGTTCTGAAATAGTCATCACATCGCGTAAATCCAGCGTCTCAACATTGGTATGCATATACCTGAGAGGAATTGAAATAAGCATAGAAGGCACACCATTACCGTTTATCTGCAACGCCCACGCATCGGTTCCGCTTGGGCCTGATGCAACTTCTATTTCATACGGGACAGATATTTTTTCGGCAAGATTAATCAACTGATTTGTATACGAATAGTGAAAGTTTGGTCCGCGGCATATTACCGCACCGCTTCCAAGTTTAAACACTCCTGTCATATCCTTTGCGTCAGGGGTACTGCCATGTGTAACATCAATTACAACTGCTGCGTCTGCATCCAATGAATTCACACCTGTGTACGCACCGTGGAGACCGAGTTCCTCCTGAACCGCAAATAAAATATTAATATTAAACTTCAGTTTAGACCGGTCAATTTTACCGATAGCATTCAATATACATACTATCCCTGCACGATTATCCATAGCCGCAGCAGATGCAACAGTTCCACAAAGGGATGATAATTCTGATTTTACGCAAATAAGATCGCCTACAGAAATATTTTCTTTAACAAACTCTGCGGTAAATCCGGTATCAATCAGCACATCCTCTATTTTAGGGTTTTTATCTGTGTCGCTATTATCAGAAAAGATTATCCCCGGGATACTTTTCTTCCCGCATATAACCACTTCCGAAAAAAGCAAAACTCTCTCGTCCATACCACCGACATTAGTAAATTTAATATATCCATCTTCGTTAATTCCGGAAACCATAAGCCCGACTCTGTCCATGTGGGCCTCCAGTATAATTGTTTTTGCTTTTTCATCCTGAGAATATATTCTACCAATGACATTGCCGCTTTTATCTGTTGTAACATCATCACATAAATCGGTTAAAACATCATTAAGATATGAAGACACACCCCCCTCTTTTGAACTGATTCCAACCAGGGAGGTAAGTTCTGATAACCTATATTTAATTTTATCTAGTTCTGGCATTTCAACTATCTTCTTTTCTTGTTGCATAAATTATCTGTCCTTTTATTACAAAATTCACATTAACATCCAACCATATAGGGTTGACACACTTTACTGCACGGCAGAACAAAATTAACTGCTTCATGTATAACTTCAAAATGCGTTTTTCCTGCATCAATTATTTCACCATCAATGCAAAGCCGTATATGTCCATTATTAGGGGTAATTGTTATGTAACGGCATTTTTCTGAGGAAATATATCTTTCAATATCAGGAAGTTGAAGAAATGTACCCTTCATATAATGTGGCAAAAGTGTGATAAACCTGCATCTTGATACATTTTTGATAATATTAATATTGATAAGCCCGTCCGTTGTTTCTGCAAGGGGGTTACTTTTTATTCCGCCCCCGCAGTAACTTCCGTTTGCCACCGATGTTAAAAGAAGTTTTCCATTATGTCTTACTTTTCCATCAAGTTCAATACACAAATCAGCACCCTTCTTTTTTATTAAAGAAAGTAAAATTGATAAAAAATAAGCAAACGGCCCTGATATTAAAGGCTTTTTCTTCAATGAAGAAGTCAGGTCAGCAACATCACAATCAAAACCGATATTGAACATATTCATACAATAGCCTGTCTTTACTGTTTTGTTATAAACCGTTGTGTATTTAATAACATCGCATTTAATTGTTTTGCCGCATAATTGAGCAGATATGTCTTTAAAATCACAGTTGTTTTTAAAATTACGGCAAAAATCATTTCCGGTACCGTTTGGTATAATACCAACTTCTGCATCTTTGCAATCAATTATTCCGTTTAATACCTCACTTAAAGTACCGTCTCCGCCACATGCTATAAATCTTGCCGGACCGTAATTTTTGCAGTAATCCTCGACAAAAACTCTGGCATCTCCCACAGACTTTGTTAAATATATCCGGGCATCAGGATATAAACAATCAATGGATTTATTAATAGAATCAATGATACTCTTTATGTTTTCACCTTGTCCCGCTTTTGGGTTAACAACAAAAATAGTTTTCATAACATCTCCTGCTATCTGGCAATTTTACCTGTTTTTGCCCCTATTAATGATAACAATTCATCCGGTGCAATCTCAACCTGATATCCAATTTTTCCGGCGCTGAACACCATAGTGTCTAGTTGCATACACAATTCATCTATAACAGTTATATACTGCTTTTTCATACCGATAGGTGAGCACCCACCGCGAATATACCCCGTAATTTTATTGATATCTTTAACTGCAATCATCTCAACAGCCTTCTCGCCAACAGATTTTGCCGCCGACTTTAAATCAAGTTCACAATTAACAGGTATTACAAACACATAATAATTTTTTGACTGCGCAACCGTTACTAATGTTTTATATACCATATTAGGATCTTTTCCGATTTTAGAGGCAACAGACTGACCGTCAAAATCACCATTACTTTCATATGTGTAGGTGTTATATTTAATTTTTGCAGTTTCAAGTATCCGCATTGCATTCGTTTTAAAATTTGCCATATATAACAAATCCCCTTAGTTTTAATCTACTCTGTTTCGTATCTCGCCATTAAAAAACGCATCCATATTTGCAAGCATTTCACTAAAGCATCTTTCTCTTGCCTCTATTGTCCCCCAAGCCATATGGGGTGTCAAACATACGTTATCTAAATTCTTTATAGAATAAAACGGACTGTCCTCGCTAAAAGGCTCTGTTGAATATACATCAAGACCAAGACCGGCAATTTTGTTTTCCATGACTGCATCACAAAGGGCTTTTTCATCAGTTACCGCACCTCTTGCAGTATTTACAATAATTGCGTCGAATTTCATCTTATCAATTCTCTCTTTGCTGATTAAACCTCTTGTTCTTTCTGATAGGGGGATGTGAATTGTAATTATATCGCTGTTTTCTATAAGAGTGTCAATATCAACACATTCTACATCTTCCACCGGAGTACGTTTAAATGCCAGAACATTACATCCAAGGGCTTTGGCAACCTCTCCGACTTTGCTTCCAATACCGCCATAACCTATAATTCCCCATGTTTTACCATATAATTCGTGATAAACAGGAGATAAAATATTTGCGCTTCCTCCATTTGTATATGTTCCGTCAGCAGTAAAACGTGTATATTCTTTTAAGTGATTAACAAGGCTGAGCACCATCGACACAGTAACCTGTGCAACACTGTAAACAGAGTATCCGGGTACATTACAGACAGCAATATTGTGTTTCCTGCAATATTCGGTATCAATATTATCATATCCCGTCGCGGCTTCACATATAAGTTTAAGATTAGTTGCATTTTTTAAATTTGTCTCATTGAGTTTTACCTTGTTTACAAACACAACATCTGCATCACCTATATGATTTTCTGCCTCATCAGGAGATGTACTGTCAAAACTTACAACAGTACCATAATTATCCGCTTTTGACATATTTAAATCTTTGCCAAGAGTAGTTCTGTCCAGGATGACAATCTTCATATTATGTACCTCCTTGCGGCATTTTTCGATATAATTGTTCATTTTACTACTAATACTTTTATATGTTACCAAAATATATACTTTCTGTCAATCAATAAATAATGCAATAAATCATTGGATTAGTGATTTTACTGATAAAAACTTAAATATTGAATTTACTGTTCTTTTTATCATCCTGTCAAAATATATTTTTATAAAACAAATATACAAAAGGAGACACAAATGAAAGTAAATCTTAATTCACTGATTTTTTCTCATATTCGGACAAACAGATTTAAATACATAATTACACTATTCATTCTTATTGCCGGATTAATCGCAGGCACATTGCTTGCCACAAAAAAATATTTAATAACAGAAAATACTGCTTTATTATTTGATAACGAAACTTCAGACATACATATGTATAGTTTGTTTATAACTGCTTTAATCAAAAATCTAAGGCCATTTTTTATTATATGGCTATCTGGCAGACACATATATCTTACACCCCTTAACTTCATTGAAGTTTCGTCAAAAGGATTCGGGCTTGGATATACAATTTCTTACCTGTCGTTGTCATGTGGTATCAGAGGTTTTGCGATTTCACTGTTATCTCTGGTTATCCAAAACATACTACTGCTTCCCTCTCTGCTTATTTTTTCTGTTTTACAACTGAACATATCAATTAACAAGTACAGATATAATAACTCAGGCACATTAATTAAACAAAGAAAAAGATTATCAAAATATAATTTATACTTAATCTTTTGTGCTATATTCATTGCAATATTAT
>JAZSBQ010000029.1:0-8684 GCA_045602485.1 Clostridia bacterium | reverse complement strand
AATATTAAATCTAATATATCATACAACAGACATCTCGTCAATACCTGTTATATTTCTGTAATATTTTATTAAGCGTACGACTCTTATTCTGCTTCGTCCTCTTCAAGGCCGTATTCTGCAATACCATCTGTTATATCCCCGACAAGATTGCCGTCGACAATCTTTTTGCACTGTCTTATTGCGTTATAAAAAGCCTTGGCATTGGAACTTCCGTGAGCCTTTACAACAGGGCCTCTAACGCCAAGAACAGGTGCGCCGCCATGTTCTGTATAGTCCATACTTGCCTTTATCTCTTTAATTCCGCTCTTTACAATCAAGGCAGCAACCTTACTCATAGCGTTCTTAAAAAATACACCTTTGAGCATTTTAGAAAAGGCGCTTCCCATACCTTCCATAAACTTAAGGATAACATTGCCCGTAAATCCGTCACAGACAACAACATCCGCTCCGCCGAGGGGAACCTCTCTTGACTCTACATAACCGATATAGTTGATTGGCACCTCTTTTAAGAGTTTGTTCGCCTGTCTTATAACCTCAGTACCCTTTTCTTCTTCTGTGCCGATATTAACAAGTCCTACTCTTGGGTTTTCGATTCCCATAACTTTTTTCATATAGACAGAGCCCATTATACCAAACTGCTTTAAAAAGCCTGGCGTGCACTCAGCCGTTGCACCTGAATCTATCAACAGATAGTTTCCGTTAACTGACGGCAAAACAGGTGCAAGCGCCGCACGGCGGATACCCTTAATTCTTTTAACAATCAATGTTGCACCCGATATGAGCGCGCCTGTACTGCCCGCACTTACAAATGCATCGCCCTCACCTTTTGCAAGGAGAGAGAGACCAACTCTCATAGAGGAATCCTTCTTATGACGGATTGCGGCAATCGGGTCATCATCGTTTGATATAACTTCTTCTGCATTATGTACAGTTATTGCCTCTCCGTTGTATCCACACTCTGCAAGTTCTGCCTTTACGGCTTCTTCTCTACCGACAAGAACAACCTCAACGCCAAGTTTCTCTACTGCCTCAACACTACCTTTTACTATTTCCTTTGGGGCATTATCGCCGCCCATAGCATCTACTATAATCTTCATATTTTCTCCTTATTTAAATGTCAAAATACCTCTGTTTTTCCAGACATAATCCCAACCTGAAAAAATCGTCAGGATAACCGAAACCGCAATCATTATATATATAAGCACATCCATAATACCTGCAATAAAATCTGTAGAAAACGGCATAAACTTAAAGCACATAGTGATAAATTCAAACACCATCACTGCAATTACAAGGACAAACTGTGACACAGTTTTTGCTTTGCCCCATATACTTGCGGCAATAACGTTATTCTCGCCCATTGCAAGCATTCTGACACCTGTAACCAAAAACTCCCGCAGTAAAACAATCATTATAATCCATGCGTTTATATGCCCCTGTCCTCTTTGCATAAAGCAAAGAAACGCGCCAAATATAAGTAATTTATCCGCAATCGGGTCCATCAGTTTGCCAAAGGTTGTTACCTGATTATATTGTCTTGCAAGTTTACCGTCAAAGTGGTCGGTGATGGCTGCCGCAAGGAAGACAGCAAATGCCGCAAGAAACCAGCCCATACCCTCCATAAGATAAAACGCCATAAAAACAGGTATCAAAACAACTCTTATAATTGTAAGTTTATTAGGGGTGTTCATACTATCACTATCCTTTCAAAAGCGGTTTATCAGCATTTTTCTGTGCCGAACAAATCATATTCCATTGATTGTTCCACAAGCACATCTGCAAATTCTCCGCTTTCTATCTTTCTGTCAGATTTAAAGAAGACCTTTCCGTCAATCTCTTCTGAATCTGCGTAGGTTCTGCCATAATAACTCTTTATAATCTCGTCCTTTTCTTCGACAAGAACGCGTACAACCGTACCGATTTTTTTTGCATTCTGTTCCTCAGATATTTCTGACTGAATCAACATAACCAAATCCCGACGGCGGAGTTTTTCTTCTTCATCAACCTGTCCGTCAAGATTATATGCAGGAGTATCCTCCTCACGCGAGTATGCAAAAACGCCGAGTCTTTCAAACTTGATTTCCCTTACAAAGTCACAAAGTTCTTCAAACTGCTCTTCTGTCTCACCGGGGAAGCCGACAATAAGGGATGTTCTGATTACCGCATCAGGGATTTCTTTTCTTATTTTGCTGATAAGTTCTCTTATCTGCTCTTTGTTTGTTCTTCTGCCCATTCTCTTGAGCACCGCATCATTGCAATGCTGAATGGGTATATCAAAATAATTGCAGAGTTTTTCTTCTTTTGCAAAGACAGATATGAGTTCATCTGTTAAAAGTTCAGGGTAGCAATAATGAACCCTTACCCAATCAATTTTATCTATTCTGCAAAGTTTCTCCAGAAGATGCGGCAGACGATACTCGCCATACAAATCCTTGCCGTATCTTGTAGTGTCCTGAGCAATAACAACTATCTCGCGCACACCTTCTTCTGCCATTGCCTCTGCTTCTTTTACTATGCTCTCCATATCGCGGCTTCTGTACTTACCGCGAATCGACGGAATCACACAATATGTGCAGTGATTGTCACAACCCTCTGCAATTTTCAAAAATGCAGTATAGGCCGGAGTAGTGCGAAGTCTCGGCAGATTATCATCACATACATATGTATCACCGCAACAAATAATTCCCTTCTCTTCATTGTCAAGTTGCTTTATAATATCTGCAATTTTGTCATACTCGTTTGTGCCGACAACTGCATCAACCTCAGGGATTTCAGACAAAATCTGTTCCTTATATCTCTGCGCCATACATCCGGTGACAATAAGCGCCCTGCAGTTACCCTCCGTCTTATACTGATACAGTTCAAGTATACACTCTATTGATTCTGTCTTTGCATCCTCAATAAATGTGCACGTGTTGACAATTATCGCATCTGCATCTTCTTCGTTATCTACTATTTCGAAGCCATTGTCAACAAGAAGTCCAAGCATATACTCGGCATCTACCAAATTTTTTGAGCATCCAAGGGATGCAAGTGAAATTTTATTTATCAATATTATCTTCCATTCTATTATTTTATGTATGAATTATAAAGCCTAATATTCGTCCTCAAACTTAAAATCATAGTTTGACAGGCACTCCCTGACCTCAGAGGGCGAAAATCCACGACGGGCAAGACGGGCTTTAAGCCGCACTAAATCACGCCTTGTAGTTATCCCCTCATATAGTCTGCGGCTTTCTACATATTCGCATACAGCGGCGAGGGTATCTTCCTCACTCTCGCTGCAGACAGAATCAATTATACTCTTTGCAATGCCTTTACTGTAAAGTTCCTGTCTGATACGATACATTCCTTTGCCGCCAAGACGCACAGATTGTGTCACATAAGCCTCTGCATAGGCACGGTCATCCAAGATTCCTGCCGCTGCAAATTCAGAAATAATCTGCTCTGCAACCTCTCTGTCTATCTTCCGTCTTTTAAGCCTGTCCTCTATCTCGTGGCAGGTATACATTCTGCTTGCGACAAGTCCTGCCGCAATTTTTTTCGCCTTTTCGTATGTAGACATATTTATTTCTTCTTAGGCGGCTTACTAACCGGAATCAACGGAGTTGCCTCAACATCTCCGCCTGCAGAAACTTCAGGAAGGTCAGCCGCAGCACGAATCTTTGCCTCAATCTCTGCACAGAGTTCAGGATTATCTTCAAGCACCTTTTTTGCACTCTCTCTTCCCTGACCAAGTCTTGTTCCTTCATAAGAGAACCACGAACCGCTCTTTTCTATTACGTCAAAATCAACACCGACATCAAGGATGTTTCCTATCTTGGAAATACCCTCGCCGTACATAATGTCAAACTCTGCTTCTTTAAATGGCGGAGCAACCTTGTTCTTTACAACCTTAACTTTTGTTCTGTTACCCACTAATCCACCGTCTGTTTTGATTGTCTCAGAGCGGCGAACAACAAGACGAGCCGATGAATAGAACTTAAGTGCACGGGCGCCGGGGGTTGTTTCGGGGTTACCATACATTACACCAACCTTCTCACGGAGCTGGTTGATAAATATAGCAATTGTGTTTGAGCGGTTAACAACGCTTGCAAGTTTTCTCAATGCCTGAGACATAAGTCTTGCCTGCAGACCAACGTGGGAATCACCCATAAGACCCTCTATCTCCTGCTTGGGTACAAGTGCCGCAACAGAGTCAACAACTACAACATCGATTGCACCACTGCGCACCAACTGCTCTGTGATTTCAAGAGCCTGCTCGCCTGTGTCAGGCTGAGACACAATAAGGTCATCAATGTTTACGCCAAGATTTCTTGCATAAACAGGGTCAAGGGCGTGCTCTGCATCAATAAATGCCGCCTCGCCGCCGAGTTTCTGTGCCTCTGCAACAATGTGAAGTGCAACGGTTGTTTTACCTGATGATTCAGGACCGTAAATCTCTATAATTCTGCCTCTTGGCACACCGCCGATACCAAGGGCAATATCGAGTGCCATAGAGCCTGTCGGGATTGCATCAATCTTTATATCAGCCTTTTCGCCAAGGCGCATTACAGCCCCATGACCAAACTGTTTTTCTATGTTTCCAAAAACGCTCTCCAGCGCTTTTCTTTTTTCTTCGTTCATACCAAAATCCAATCCTTTCTCATATTCCTCTGACAGTATTTTCGTCTTGAAAAACACCTGTCTATAATATTATAATTTACCGATTTTACAGTGTCAAGCATTAAATTATAAAATTCGACACATTACCAGATATAGTCGATATCAAGATATTTATCTCCGTCTGACGGTGCTTTTAAAATTCCAAGCAAACTGCGGCGTACAAGGTCAAGGGCATAAAGGCTTGCTCTTTCTCTTACCATGCCTCTGCCACCTGCAAGTTTAAGTCTTACCGTCGCCCATATATCATCTGTGCAGATACCAATATACACAAGGCCGACGGGCTTTTCTTCGCTTCCGCCACCAGGCCCTGCTATGCCCGTGATTCCAACTCCGATATCCGCTCCGCTTTTCTCTTTTGCACCTTTGCACATTTCAAGAGCTGTCTGCTGAGATACTGCACCATACTCATTAAGAGTTTCCTCTTTTACACCGAGAAGTTTTGTTTTCTGCTCATTTGAATATGTGACAAAACCACAATCCATACACGCCGACGAGCCGGGGATTTCGGTTATCTTCTTTGACAAAAGTCCACCCGTACAACTCTCTGCAAATGACACCTTTTTACCCTTTTCGATAAGCAATTTTACAACCGTGCTCTGCAAGGTCTCATCCTCGCCCTCTGCATATATATAGTCTCCGAGAATTTCTCTGACTTTTTCTTCGAGTGGCAAAATCATTTCTTCTGCTTTTTCAGCCTCTTCTGCCTTTGCAGTAAGTCGAAGTTCCATCTCGCCCGTCTTTGCATAAGGGGCAATGGTCGGGTTGCTCTGCTGCATCAGTTCTGACAACTTTTCATCCGCCGCCGACTCGCCAACGCCAAAGACCTTTAAAACTTTTGAACGTATTACGCCGTCAGCCTTTTTCTCAAGATAAGGGCGAACCTTTTCGTTGAGCATCCTCTTCATCTCAAAAGGAGGACCTGGAAGCATTATTATAGTTGCCTTTTCGTTCTCAATTACCGCCCCTGGCGCAGTGCCGTAATCGTTATCAAGAACTATACACCCCTCGGGCATATCTGCCTGTTTAAGGTTGTTTTTAGGCATATATCTGTTCTGCTTTGTAAATCTCTCTTCAAGTCTGCGGCGGCTCTCCTCGTGGAGCACACACTTGACACCGCAGAATTCGGCAATTGTCTCCTTACTCAAATCGTCACAGGTTGGGCCAAGGCCTCCCGTAGTAATTATTCCGTCTGCACGATTTGCGGCAATCTCAAGGGCTTCTTTAAGCCTTTGGGGATTGTCACCTACAACCGTTGTATAGTAGACATTCATCCCTAGTTCACCAAGCATCTGACTTATATCCCTTGCATTGGTGTTTACTATCTGCCCAAGCAGAAGTTCTGTTCCTATTGATATAATTTCAAAATTCATATCGTCGCCCTCTTATAATCGGTTTTTGTTATAATATTCCCACCGTGCGGCTGTTTATTAGTTAAATTTTGCTACAACTACCTCGGTTTCTTCTATTGCCTTTGCCATCATTCCCTCAGGGTCGGTGAGGAGTTTTTCTGCCTCAACAATCTCATCAAGGTTGGGCTTAGTTTTAGGGTGCTTTGGCACAAAGATTGT
This sequence comes from Clostridia bacterium, assembly GCA_045602485.1. Taxonomy (GTDB): domain Bacteria; phylum Bacillota; class Clostridia; order Monoglobales; family Monoglobaceae; genus UMGS1820. The sequence continues at coordinate 2,451 of JAZSBQ010000029.1, read as the reverse complement.
GCAGCAATCCTCATATGGCAATATTGATGTTTCGTAGGTATCTATCTTTTTTGAAATCTTAACTATCTCCTCTTTGTCCATTCCGATACAGGGACGGAAGACAGGCATATCTACCGCATTATCGGTAACCGACAAACTCTCCATAGTCTGGCTTGCAACCTGACCTATACTCTCGCCTGTAATGAGCGCCTTTGTACCGCGGGATTTTGCAATCCTCTCTGCAATCTGCATCATAAGACGGCGCATAATAATCGTAAGGTATTCTTTTGGGCACTTTTCTATAATGTCTAGTTGAATATCCGTAAACGGAACTATATGCAGGTTTATCGGACCTGTATATACGGAAATAATTTTTGCAAGGTCTATTACCTTTTCTTTTGCCCGGTCAGATGTATAAGGGTGACTGTGGAAGTATACCGCATCAAGGGTAACACCACGCTTTGAAATCATCCATCCCGCAACAGGGCTGTCTATACCGCCGCTGAGCAAAAGCGCCGCCCTGCCTGCAGTTCCGACAGGCATACCGCCTGCACCGTTAATTTTCTGAGTAAATATAAACGCCTGATTTCTTATCTCTATCTGCACAAGTATATCAGGGTTATGTACATCTACCGATAACCCCTCTGTATTTTTGAGTATCACGCCGCCCATATGTCTGCAAATCTGCGGAGAGTTCATAGGAAACTGCTTGTCCTCTCGCTTTGCTTCAACTTTAAAGGTCTTACCCTTTAAGTCCATTTGATTAAGACATTCTACGGTAGTTTTTTCGATTGCCTCCATAGTCTTTTCACACTTCACAGCAGGGCATATGTTGACTATACCAAAAACTTTTGAGAGTCTGTCTGCTACAGCCTCCATATCGATTCCATCTTCAAGAGGCTCTACATATATGGTAGACTGAGCGCGTCTTACCGAAAACTTACCAAGTGACGAAACCGCACTTGCTACATTGTCTACAAGTTTTTTCTCAAAAACAGGTCTGTTAAGACCCTTAAGAGCAATCTCGCCGTACTTTAAAAGAATTATATCTGCTTTCATTTGTTTATCTCCTTATCATCAATGTATCTCAATTATTTAAATTTTGCCAGTTCATATTCGGACGTCGTGGACGCCGTCCCCTGCAAATTTATATTTTCAAGGGGCTGTACGCCCCTTTTTATCTGTTTAATTTTCTAAGTCTTGGTATAACCGCCGCCAGAACAGATACAACCTTGTCGATTTCTTCTTTGGTGTTAAACTCTGACAAACTGAAACGAATGCTACCGTCAATCATACTTCTGTCAAGTCCGATAGATGTCAGCACATAACTTGGCTCTCTCTTGTGACTTGAGCAGGCAGAACCGCTTGATACATATATCCCCTCATTTTCAAGTGTGTGGAGGATTACCTCCGACTTGACGCCGCCAAAAGAAATGTTCAGTATATGCGGCGCACATTGTTGCGGGGTATTTACAACCACATTATCTATCTTTTCGCATATACCTTTTTTCAATCTTTCCCTCAGTGAAATCATTTGCGAGATTGCATCTGTCATTTTTGAGTTGCAATGCTTTGCCGCAACCCCAAGACCTGCAATGGCAGGTACGTTTTCCGTCCCCGGACGGACACCGTTTTGCTGACCGCCGCCGAATATAATCGGGGCAAGTTTTGTTCCCTTTTTGATATAGAGGGCACCTATGCCTTTAGGCCCGTGAATTTTATGGCCGCTTATACTTATCAGGTCAACCCCAAGATCCTTCTGACGGAAAGGTATCTTGCAATATCCCTGTACTGCATCTACGTGGAGATATGCATTCGGGTTTCGTTTCTTTAATATGCTCGCTATTTTTTCAATGGGCTGAACTGCACCGATTTCGTTATTTACAAGCATCACGCTGACAAGACAGGTGTCAGGCGTAATCATCTCTTCGAATTCTGCAAGTTTAACGATTCCGTCACCGTCAACGGGAATATAATCTATGCGCTTGCCCTTTTTTTCAAGCGAATTCAGTGTGTTAAGTGTTGCAGGATGTTCAACAGGGGTGCTGATTATATGTCCGCCTCTTGAAGCATTACACACACCCATAATTGCAAGATTGTTAGCCTCTGTACCGCCTGAAGTAAAATATATCTCATCAGGTCTCACACCAAGGGTATCAGCAATTGATTCTCTTGCAGTCTTTATCTCTTTTTCTGCCGAAATGCCAAGTCTGTGAAGAGACGACGGATTGCCGTAAATGTTTTGCATAACCTCTAAAACCTTATCACACACCCGTTTGTACGGACGGGTGGTAGCACTGTTGTCAAGGTAAATTTCCATATATAATCAAATCCTCGTATAATAAATGTAGTAGTTTTTAGAGTTCCTCTCCAAGAACTATGATATAATTGTTTAGATGCTGTGGATTGGTTATCTCATCCTACCATTCGATGGTTCTCGAAAGGTTCCAACCACAGTCTCTTTGCAATTTG
>JAZSBQ010000028.1:0-15400 GCA_045602485.1 Clostridia bacterium | reverse complement strand
TCTTTCCCTTAAATATTATCACATATTAAGGGAATTGTCAATGCTTTAAGTAGGTTTTCCCTTTTTTATTATTTGTTTTTAAGGTAAAGTTATTCTGCAAAACTGTTTTATCGTTTCATATATTTTATCTAACATTTTTCTAGCACTTTTCTAGCGAAAACCCAAAAAAGCATCAAAAAGTGGCAATACGAAAATTCATAGAACAGCAAAGGCTTTGAAGGTTTTTAACCCCTCAAAGCCCTTGTTTTATGCGGTTTTTATCGCTTTTTAAGTTCCTTTAACTTCCGCTTATTTACTCTATCTAAAAAGAGTGTCTAGGAGCTCGAAATGCGGTAGGTCGGCAACACCGGCGCCAGAGTTCAAACATCTGCATATCTGCCAAACAAGGCTTTTGAAGCGCTTTTATTTATCCAGCCTCTCTTTTGCATGTTTGCACATTCCTTATCTACTATTACCCATAGTTCCAAAATAAATATTGAATATGAAAAAAACAATAAGTAAAAATCCGCACACATTAGTGTACGGATTTCTGGTGGAGGGAGATGGATTCGAACCATCGAAGCAAGAAGCAACAGATTTACAGTCTGCCCCCTTTGGCCACTCGGGAACCCCTCCAAATATTAAATTAAAACTTGCAACTTTGATATAATATCATAAACTTGTCCTTTTGTCAAGGGCTTTTTCTTATTTATTTTAAAATATCTGATTTTTATACTGTATCTTTAAAAAATCAGGGCATAAAAGATACATCTAATCCTTTATGCCCTTATATCGGCAGTTTTATATGCTCGGACAGAAGAATATATATCAGAGCATATATCAATATTGAATTATCCTCTTTACAATCATCGCCCCCACTATCCAGCAGGATTATTATGAGTGCAATTATAAGCAAATCTTCTGCCGATAAAAACCCAAAAATCTTTCCCGTTTCGGGATTATACACAGATTGAGGAATAAACTTTGTGACAGGATGAACCTTGCCTTTGGGCGCTTGCTCCTTTGGTGCTTTGGTCTGGCCTTGCGTCTGAGTCGTCTTTTCTGCCGGTCTGTTTTGACCGTTGCCCCTGTTTACATTTACGTTTTGTCTGCTCTGCTGTGCTCTAACCTGGGGCGACTGTGTTTGTCCGTTCCTTTGCTGACCGCCCGTGTTTTGCACAGGACGGTTGTTGTTTTGCATTGGCTCGTAGCGTCTGTACATTCTCTACACTCCTTCAATCTTCCTGAAAACCTCAATTGCTCTGCCTATACCTAAAAACTTTACTGCGTTGTCTACCTTCTCGCGCTTTTCGGGTCGCAAAAGCGGTTTAAGTGCCATCAAAAGCGCCGTCTGCCGTCCCGATTCAGGGCTGTTCATCTGTGACATTACTTGCTGAAGTTTCAGAAAAAGCCCAATGTTGTCAGGGTTTATTCCTCCTGTTGCCGGCCCGGGGGCAGGCTCTTCTTTATTATCTCCACCAAGCGCAGACAAAATATTTTGTATCTGTTCTCTGTTTGAACTGTCACTCATAAACTCCCCGACCATCTCCGCAAGGTTTGAGAAATCCATATCTTCAGACATATCTGAGCCACCTCTCTGTCCTATTTTTTAAAGATTTCATTTATCTTTTTCATCAGTTCCGGATTGTTTACAAGCTTCCCTGCAATATCGGGATTATTTTTAAGTTCCCTCTGCAAATCCGAGGTTGTCAGGTTGTTCAGTTTTTGATTTAACTCTCCCTTGTCACTGCCCTTTATTGCGTTTTCGACCTGCCTCATCTGGTCGGGGGATAATATTGAACTCATTTTGCCCAATGCATTTGACAACATCTGCGGATTCATATTTTTAAGCATTTCTTCTAGATTCATACCAGTTCTCCTCCCTTATTTTGAGCGCACAAAACCAGTGCACTTGCCCTGCTACTTATAATTTATGCAGAGCCAATAAATTTAGTGACAATTTTAACAAAATATGTTATGATATAAGGAGAAATGGCAACAGCAATGGATTGTTTCCTTACCGCCGCGGATAGGCACGGCGGAACCGGGGGACGGCGATTATTTAAAACAATCCATTGCGACGAATACTGTAACCGCAAAGGAGACCATATATGAAAGCATTGATTTTCAGCGACAGCCACAGACATTACAGCAGTATTGACGAGGTAATTGCTTCTCATCCTGACGTCAGTCTTATAATTCACGCAGGGGATGTGCAAAAAGACATAGACGGGATAGAGATAGACTACCCTCATCTGCCTTGTGCCTGTGTACTTGGCAACAACGATTTTTATGTAAACGGCGTCCCCTTTGACAGATTTTTTGAGTTTGGCGGCAAGAAAATCTTTTTAACTCACGGTCACAACTATGCCGTCAAGGTCTCGCCCCACAGAGTAATCTCCGAGGCAAAACGCCGCGGGGCAGATGTCTGCATTTTTGGACACACCCATGTGTCGTATTTTGAAAACGTTGACGGACTATGGGTAGTCAATTCGGGCCCTGCAAAAAACGGATATGGAATACTGACAATAAAAGGCGATGCAATCTCTGTCGAACTAAAGAATCTTTAATCCTATTGACAAATCTTTTTACGGAATATAAAATAATAATCATTAAAAGATGTTTAACCGATATATTTAATATGAATACAAAATGATTGGAAGGTAATAATATGAAAGTGCTTTTACTCAACGGAAGCCCCAGAGGCGAAAAGTGCACATATACTGCACTTAAAATTGCTGCTGATGAACTAAACGAAAATGGAATAGAGACGGAAATTGTAAACATTGGTGCAGAGCCCATACGCGGCTGTATCAGTTGTGGCAGTTGCGCAAAGCGCGGTGACGGCAAGTGCGCCTTCGGCAGCGACGGTGTAAATGACTTTATCGAAAAGATGAAGTCTGCAGACGGTCTTATCGTAGGCTCGCCCGTACATTATGCAGCGGCTTCCGGTGCTGTGACCTCTTTTATGGACAGAGTATGCTATGCAGGCAGTGCAAATCTTGCATTTAAACCTGCTGCCGCAGTTGCAAGTTGCCGTCGTGGCGGTGCAAGCGCAACCTTTGACCAGCTTAACAAGTATTTTACCATTCTTAATATGCCGATTGTATCATCAAACTACTGGAATATGGTGCACGGCGGCACTCCTGAAGATGTCATGCAGGATGAAGAGGGCGTGCAGACAATGCGGGTTCTGGGCAGAAATATGGCATGGCTTGTAAAGGCAATTGACATAGCAAAAGATAACGGTGTGCCACACCCTGTGGCAGAACCGAAAATAAAAACAAACTATATAAGATAAAGGAGAAAAACATATGAAAAAGTACATTTGTGAAGTTTGCGGATACGTTTACGACGAGGAAATCGGTGATATAGAAAACGGAATTGGGCCCGGCACAAAGTGGGAAGATGTTCCTGAGGATTATCTCTGTCCTCTTTGCGGCGTAAGCAAGGATGAATTTACAGAAGAATAATTGCAAAAATACGGAGGTGCTCTGCATCTCCGTATTTTAAATAGAGGTATTATCTATGAATAAGAGAAACTATCAGAAGGAACTTGATACCCTGCTCCTTGAATTACAGAAATCAGGAACGGTTCCAAAACTTTTGGTGCACAGTTGTTGCGCACCCTGCAGCAGTTATGTTCTTGAATATCTGAGTGAATATTTTGACATTACCGTCCTTTATTATAATCCGAATATTTCCCCAAAAGAAGAATATGAATATCGCAAGACAGAGCAAATCAGGCTTATAAAGCAGAAAAAGTGGACAAACCCCGTAAACTTTATGGACTGCGATTGGGGAAGCGACGTGTATGAGAATGCCATCAAAGGGCTTGAAAACGAAAAAGAAGGCGGCGCCCGTTGCAAAGTCTGCTTTGATATAAGACTTTCAAAGACTGCAGAAACTGCAAGGGCAAATAATTTTGATTATTTTGTCACAACTCTCAGCATAAGCCCGCTTAAAAACGCTGCCCTTTTAAACGAAATCGGAGAAAGCCTGTCAAAGCAGTATGATATAAAGTATCTTCCATCGGATTTTAAAAAGCGCGAGGGGTATAAGCGCTCTATTGAGTTATCCAGAGAATTTGACTTATATCGGCAGGATTATTGCGGATGTATTTATTCAAAACGATAGTTTTATAAAATTATTATTACAAATCCTGTATATGTATTGCCAATATTCTCTGTTTTTGATATACTTACATCATTAAAATTTATAGTAAAGGTGATTTTTATGCAAACATTGTACGAAAACATTTTAAATCTTCAATGGCAACAGATTGTTATGTGGATAATCGGCGGAATTTTAATATATCTTGCCATAAAAAAGGATATGGAGCCTACGCTTCTTCTCCCTATGGGCTTTGGTGCCATATTGGTAAACCTGCCTATGTCCGGCGCTATCCACACACTTGAAACACTCTTTAATGCAGGTATTGCAAATGAGTTGTTCCCACTCATACTATTTATAGGTATTGGTGCGATGATTGATTTTGGCCCTCTGCTCTCCAATCCGAAACTTATGATTTTTGGCGCAGCGGCACAGTTTGGTATATTCTTTACCCTTTGCCTTGCATCCATTTTCTTTGATATTAAGGATGCGGCATCAATCGGTATTATCGGTGCGGCAGACGGTCCGACCTCTATCGTTGTTGCTCAGGCACTTGACTCAAAATATCTTGGCGCGATAATGGTTGCGGCTTATTCTTATATGGCGCTTGTACCTATTATTCAGCCACCTGTTATAAAACTTTTAACAACCAAAAAAGAACGTATGATAAGAATGGACTATGTCCAGAAGAACGTTTCTAAGACCACAAGAATTCTCTTCCCGATTATTATTACAGTTATCGCAGGTCTGGTTGCGCCGGATTCGGTTGCTCTTGTAGGCTTTTTGATGTTTGGTAACTTAATCAGAGAATGCGGCGTTCTCAACTCCCTCTCTGAAACTGCACAAAAGGTACTTGCAAACCTTATCACAATATTCCTTGGAATCACAATTGCTCTTCGTATGCAGGCAAGCGAGTTCTTACAGCCCGACACACTCTTAATTCTCGGTCTTGGTCTCTTTGCCTTTATATTTGATACTGCAGGCGGCGTAATCTTTGCTAAAATCTTAAACCTCTTCTCAAAAAAGAAGATAAACCCGATGATTGGTGCGGCAGGTATTTCTGCTTTTCCGATGTCAGGCAGAGTTGTTCATAAAATGGGCCTTGCAGAAGATCCTCAGAACTTCCTGCTTATGCACTCTATGGGCGTAAACGTTTCGGGTCAGATTGCATCTGTTATTGCAGGCGGTCTTATCCTTAACTTCTTTATCAATATGTAGGAGGACAATCAAATGAATATAGATATTATGAATTTTGTATATAACTTAAAATATATGGGCCTTGGAATGCTTGGTATAATAGTGGTTATCGGTGTTATAATCTTAATCACTATGTTTTTAAACAAAGTTACAGATAAAAAGGGCGACAACTAATAAAACAAATACAAAAAGCGAGGTGAATGTCTGTGAGTCAATCTGATAAAAAATTTTTTTTTAGTCTTTTGTTATCAGGTCTGATCATAGGCGTTGCCTCGATTACACCGGGGCTCAGTGGCGGAATTCTTGCAATTGCACTTGGTCTTTATGCTCCGACTCTTGATGCTGTCACAAAGTTGAGAAGAGATTTTAAAAAGAGTTTTCTGTTTTTGATGCCGCTTGCAATAGGCGCAGCTGCAGGACTTCTGATTTTTGGTATAATAATGAAGCCTCTGCTTGAGAACTATGAGACAAGCATCATATACCTCTTTATGGGGCTTGTTATCGGAAGTATGCCATCTGTTATTAAAAAGGCTTCCTGTAACGGTTTCAGGATTTCATACCTGATTCCCTTTCTTTTAACATTTGCGACAGGTATGATTCTGGCAGGTACTGTTGATTCAAACATTAAAAACTCCGGACTTACACCCTTTATCCTGCTGATAAGCGGCGGCGTGTTGTCTCTCGGTATGGTTGTGCCGGGTATAAGTTCTTCCTTTTTGCTTTTGGAAATGGGAGTCTATGAGAAAATTATAAATGCTCTTCTCTCGTTTGATTTGTACTTTATTTTCTGGGTTGCACTGGGATTTATAATTGTGTCCCTTGCCACGGTCAAACTGATAAACACTGCTTTTAAAAAGTTTCACGGGTATGCATACTTTGCGGCTCTAGGATTTCTGATCTCATCAATGATTGCGGTCTTTCCGGGACTACGGTCAGGCTGGCATCTTATAACGGATATAATTATCGTTATTATCGGCGCAATTTCGGTGTATTGTTTTATGAAAAAAACAGAATAAAAGAGCCTCCCGTACGGGAGGCTCTTTTTTCATTGCCCTTTTTAAATCTTATTTAAGATTGTTCTTTAAGATTTCAAGCTGCTTCCTGATTTCTGCAGGGAGTCTGTCGCCAAACTGTGCGAAGTATTCTTCCTGATTTTCAACGTCTTCCATCCATACTTCCTTGTCAACACTGAGAAGCTCTTTAAGCTGTTCTGCAGTAATGTCAAGGTTTGTTGTATCAATAGCGCCGTCCGTCGGGAGGAGACCGATTTCGCTGTCAACTGCATCAGCCTTGCCTGCACAACGGTCGAGTATCCAGAGGAGAACTCTCATATTGTCACCAAATCCGGGCCAGAGGAATTTGCCGTCCTCATCCTTTCTGAACCAGTTAACGTGGAAGATCTTAGGAGCCTTATCAGCGTCCATCTTCTTACCCATTTCAATCCAGTGGCCAAAGTAGTCAGCCATATTGTAACCAACGAATGGCTTCATAGCCATCGGGTCGCGTCTTACAATACCGACTGCGCCTGTTGCTGCAGCAGTTGTCTCAGATGCCATTGTAGCACCAACGAATACACCGTGTTCCCAATCTCTTGCCTGATATACCAGCGGAGCAGTCTTTGCACGTCTGCCACCAAATACAATAGCAGAAATCGGAACGCCCTGTGGGTTCTCAAACTCAGAAGAGATGCAGGGGCAGTTAATTGCAGGAGCAGTAAATCTTGAATTGGGGTTTGCAAGGTTGCCTTCAAATGTCTTGCCATTAACCTGCTTGCCTGTCCACTCTGTGCAGTTTTCGGGAGGATTCTTATCAAGACCTTCCCACCAGACTGTCATATCATCATTGTTAATTGCAACGTTTGTAAAGATTGTGTTCTTCTTTGTTGATTCAAGGGCATTGAAGTTTGTCTTCTCGCTTGTACCTGGAGCAACACCGAAGAAACCGGCCTCAGGGTTGATAGCATAAAGTCTGCCGTCATCGCCTATTCTGAGCCATGCAATGTCATCACCGATTGTCCATACCTTGTAGCCCTTTTCCTTAAGATATTCAGGAGGGATAAGCATAGCAAGGTTCGTCTTACCGCAGGCACTTGGGAAAGCGGCTGCAATGTACTTAACTTCGCCCTGTGGATTCTCAAGGCCGAGGATAAGCATATGCTCTGCCATCCAGCCTTCCTGCTTACCAAGGTAAGAGGCGATTCTGAGCGCAAAACACTTTTTACCGAGAAGAACGTTACCGCCGTAAGCAGAGTTTACTGACATAATTGTGTTGTCCTGTGGGAAGTGAACAATGTATCTCTCATCAGGATTTACATCCTTCTTAGCGTGGAGACACTTTGTAAAGTCGCCATCTTTAATCTGGCCAAGAACTTCTTTGCCTACTCTTGTCATAATATCCATGTTGAGTACAACGTAGATACTGTCTGTAAGTTCAATACCAATCTTAGAGAAAGGTGAACCAACAGGGCCCATTGAGTAAGGAATAACATACATTGTTCTGCCAACCATTGAACCGTCATACAAAGCATTGAGTTTTGCATACATTTCATCAGGAGCCATCCAGTTATTGATAGGACCTGCTTCTTCTTCAGTTGGAGTACAGATAAAGGTTCTGTCCTCTACTCTTGCTACGTCATTTACGGCTGTTCTGTGATAATAGCAACCGGGAAGTTTTTCCTGATTGAGTTTTATCATCTCACCTGTTTCAACAGCCTCTGCACGAAGCGCCTCAACCTGCTCTCTTGAGCCGTCAATCCAAACTACTTTGCCAGGCTTGCAAAGAGCTTTCATTTCTTCAAGCCAATCTAAAACGAACTTGTTCTCTGTCATTTTAATTCCTCCTGGATTTATAATAAACTTTTAATTATATATCAAAACTATTCCAATTATACTATACCTTAAAAAGAGAAAAAATTCAATATGTAAATTAGACAATTTTTTAACATAGTCATATTTTGGTTTGTTTAATTTAACTTTTTATCACCAAAAGTGCCTCTTCTTCATCAAAGTCTGCAACAAAAACTTCCACACCGAGGATTGTCCTGCCAAGCAGAATTTTATTATATCCGTCTGTACTTTTGTACTTCTTCATAGCAAAAATTCCCTCGGACTCCAATTTTGAAATTATTATATCTGCCTCAAAATCATCCGCCGCTGTATATATTCTGCAAAGTTTTGATTTATAGTCTATTATCTTTTTTCTGTCATTCTCTTTTTCTGTCAGTTTGCATCCACAGTCAGGGCACAGTTCTATTCCGTCCCTGTATTCATACTTACATTTTGGACAATACATACCCTCACCCCTGAAATAATATATCTGAGAGTTTTGCAAACTGTTCAATGCTCAGTTTTTCGCCCCTGATATCGGCAGATAAACCTATACTGCCAAGAGCAGAAATAACATTTTTCTTTTCAACCGACAAATAAGGACTTTTAGACAGAGCATTTACAAGAGTTTTTCTTCTCTGTCCAAACGCAGACTTGACAAGAGCAAAGAACATCTTCTCATTGCCTACCAATACAGTAGGCTTTTCTCCAACCCTGAGATGAACAACGCTGGATGCCACCTTTGGCTGAGGAATAAAACAATGCGGCTCTGCCTTGCATATCACTTTTGGTTCTGCATAATACTGCACCGCCACCGACAACGCACCATAGTCCTTGCCGCCGCAGGCAGCACACATTCTGTCTGCCACCTCTTTCTGCACCATAAGCGTCATAGAAGCAACGGGCAGATGATTTTCCAGAAGAGCCATAACTATCGGCGTTGTAATATAATATGGCAGATTTGCAATAACGTGGAAAGTTTTGTTGTCAAATTCCTCTTCCACAAGTTTTTTTAAATCCACTTTGAGAATGTCATTGTTTATAAGTTTAAAATTCTCAAACTCTCCCATTGTCTCTGTCAGTATAGGCACAAGTGCTTTGTCGATTTCAACCGCAACACATTTTGCACCGCTTTGTGCCAGAAGCTGCGTAAGAGTCCCTGCTCCCGGGCCGATTTCAAGCACGCAATCATTACATGTAAGTTCGGTTGCTGATACAATCTTGCTTAGCACATTGTCATCAATCAGAAAATTCTGCCCAAGTGATTTGGAAAAAGAAAATCCGTGTCTCTCAAGCAGTGCTTTGAGTTCTGATGGGTTGCTGAGTTTCATATATATTCTGCCTTTCGTGAAAATTTTTATTTAGCAAAAATAATTGTAAATCATTTCTGTTCCCTGGTTCTTATCATTGCTGGGGCGAATATTTTCCATCCGTCCTTTACGATTTTCTTATCATTTTTGCAAACGGATATTTAATAAGTTGCCATATCAGGCACACCGCTATGCTTATGCCGTACACCGCTGCTGCCCTTATGCCAAATCTTGCAGTCAGTGATGTTATGCCGTAATCGGTCATAGCAAAGTCAGTCATTACAAGAATAAGGCAATGCATAAGATATATACTGTAACTTGATTTGTCTACAAAAGACAACGGTTTAAGGATTTTGCCTCCCGCACCTGCAAACAACTGAGATATCATATAGAAGAAGAGTATTGCCGCTATGCAATACATTATGTGTATAAAGTCAAGCCACACGGGGAAATGCCCGACCGTTACAAGTGTAAGAGAGACATTTGCCACGGCACATAACAGAAAGGCGATTATTATATATATCTTATTGCTCTTTAAATAATTCTGAAACTCTCCGTAATGCATACCAATCATACAACCTGCCGTCCAGTATATCTGATATCTTAAAAAGCAGTTGTCAAGATTGATATTTGGCATCAACGGAAAAAGAGTTGTAAGTATCGGCATAAGATACTGACTTGCAATAACCGTCAGGATAAGAGAAAACGCAATATGAACTGCGGCGTTTCCTCTTTTGAACAGCGCCATCCACAAGGGGGCTAAAATATCAAACTGAACTAAAATTATAACAAAATAAAAATGCGCCGATAAATCTCCTCTGATAATATGATACATAAGGTCAGAGACAGAAAAGTTAAAGTAATCATTAGAGCAAAAATATATGTAATAAATAATTACCCAGATTATATATGGAATCACAACCCTGAAGAATCTCGAGGAATAATATTTAAAATAATTTACGCCGTTTCTCTTATGAAGAAAAAGTTTGACTCCGCTGAGAAGAATAAACCCCTGAACAACAAAGGATGAAAGCCTGTGAGCAGAAAAAACAGTCCTGAAAAAATAAGTATCCCTTGGCATTTTGGTTACGATTTCTGATGCCACGTGAATAAACATAACAAGCATACAAAATAAGATATTTAAAAACACAATATCGGTTTTCCTCTTATGTGTATTTTCGGACATAACTGCCCCTCCTCTCAATGCCTAAATTTTTACATTCTTCCACGTTTTAAGCATCTTAAGTATAGCGCAAACACCCAAAAATGTCAAGAAATGGGCCTTGTAACAGTTTTGTAAAAAAATTGTAAAATATTTGTGCTTTTCTCTTTACAAAAAGATTGATTTGTGATATAATGAGACTAATGAAAAAAGAGGTGTTGTAAAATTGTATATCCAGAAGGAATTGGTGAAAATCAAGTCCGACTTGTCCGACAATGTCGGAAGCAGGGTCAGACTGCGTTCAAAGCACGGCAGAAAGCAGTTTATTGTACGTGAAGGTGTTATCGAAAACACATATCCGAGCATCTTTATCGTAAAACTTGACAACCAGGATAATTACTCTCCCGTTGAAAGACGTGTATCATACAGTTACGCTGACGTACTTACCAAATCAGTTGAACTTGTAATTTGTGATCCCGACTCAGAGACAGAGGTTGACGCATAGTATTACCTGCAGGGTTTTGTGAGCATACTTGCTTATGGAGTCCTGCTTTTTTCTTGCAAAAAATATATCAGCAAATTAAGGCGCGCGCAATAATTGCCGACAGTATAATCCCTGTCAAATCCGCAGACAGGGCAGACGGCAGAGTGTGGCGCGTGTTTTTTATGCCAACTGCGCCAAAATATACCGCTATTGTATAAAATGTCGTCTCTGTCGAGCCCATCATAACCGACGCAATCTTGCCCGCAACTGAATCAGGGCCTGATTCTTTAAACAAATCAGTAACTATGGCAAGAGATGCACTGCCCGAAACCGGACGAAGAAGAGCCAGAGGCAAGACCTCCGGTGGAAGCCCCAGTTTTGACAGCACAGGAGAAACCGCATTTGCTATAATCTCAAGCGCTCCGCTTTCTCTAAACATATTTATCGCTACCATAAGTCCAACAAGCGGCGGGAGGATTCCCGCCATACTTTTTGCTCCCTCTTTTGCCCCCTCAGTAAAACAATCATAAACTCCTACTTTTTTTATCAACCCATAAATAACAAACAACCCTATAAACAAAGGCATTGCATATATCGAAATATATTTCATTACAGCCGTCTCCTCTCAAGCACCTTGGCAACACAAACTCCTGCAAACAGAGCACAAACACTTACAATCCACACAGGCACAATTACCTCGCCCGGATTTGCCGAGCCAAAACTTTGCCTCATGGATATAAGTGTTGCAGGCAAAAGTTGAATTGATGCAGTATTTATAACAACAAAGATACACATCTCGTCAGATGCTTTACTCTTGCCTTTATTTAATTTATCAAGTTCTTTTACTGCCTTTATACCGAGAGGGGTTGCGGCATTACCCATTCCAAGCAGATTTGCAACAATATTCATAACAATTGCAGAAAGTGCAGGCGAGTCTTCTTTTAATTTAGGGAAAAATATTTTTGTCAGCGGTCTTAATAGTTTTGAAAAAAACGATACAATCCCGGCCCTCTCACCTATCCTGGCAATTCCTGTCCACAGACACATAATCCCAAGCAGAGAGATACAACTCTCTATAGCCGCTGCCGCACCCGCCGCGGCTGCGGCAGCAGTTTCTTCAACCCTTCCTGTAAAGAGAGAGGTAACAAGAGAAATTACAATCATTGCCCCCCAAATATAATTGAGCATTAACATCACCGATACAATAATATTCACAAAACCTCTTATAAATTACCATACAAAAAGGATGCAAGCAATGCTTGCATCCTTTTTGTATTAAAATATTCCTCTTTTTTCAACTGAGTTGTAATTTCTGAGAAGTTCCATATTATCAAGGGCTTTACCGGTACCCAGAGCCACACATTCTTCCGGCTCATCTGCTATCACTGTCTTGATTCCTGTTTCGTTTTGTATAAGTCTGCTCATTCCGTGGATAAGAGAACCGCCGCCTGTCATTATTATTCCTCTTGTGCTTATATCTCCCACAAGTTCGGGTGGTGTATTCTCAAGCATGGTCTTTACGGCTTCTACAATAACAGATGCAGTTTCTGAAAGTGCTTCATACATTTCATCCGAGGTAACCTGCAAAGTCTTGGGAAGACCCGAAACCAGACTTCTGCCCCTGATATCCATAGCAAGAAGTTTATCTCTCTTTATAACGCATCCAAGTTTTATTTTAAGTTCTTCTGCGGTACGCTCGCCAACTAAAATGTTATACTTTCTGCGTATGTATTTTATTATTGCTTCGTCAAGGGTGTCACCTGCAACCTTAATAGACTCACTGTTGACAACTCCGCCAAGAGAGATTACTGCAATATCAGTTGTACCGCCACCGATATCAACAACCATACTTCCGCATGGCTGAGTAATATCTATTCCAACACCGATAGCCGCTGCAAGAGGCTCTTCTATAAGGTCTACACGACCTGCACCTGCCTGCATACTTGCGTCGATTACCGCACGCTCTTCAACCTCGGTTACGCCACTTGGAACACATATAACAACATGAGGCTTAAATAAAGCAGACATAATTCCGCCTTTTGTGGCTCTTTGAATAAAATACTTAAGCATACGCTCTGTTACAGTATAATCTGATATTACACCCTCTCTGAGAGGACGCACTGCTACAATATTGCCTGGAGTTCTGCCAAGCATCTGCTGAGCCTCAGAACCTACCGATATCAATCTGTTTGTGTCTTTATCAATAGCAACAACAGAGGGCTCTTTTGCAATTATCCCTCTGCCTTTTACATAAACCAAAATTGATGCGGTACCTAAATCAATACCTATATCCTGTCCAAACATAATTTTCTCCTTTTTGGTCTTTAATCTTTCTTACATCATATATCTTTTATATTACAGTTATGTTACAAATATGTTACAGAGAATATAATACAACATAATTTTCCTTATGTCAAGGAACATTGCTTAAAATTATGCACTAAAATCAATCATAAGTTCAACTGGACAATGGTCAGACCCGTAAACCTCTTGATGTATTGAAGCAGATACAAGATTTTCTTTTAAAACATCTGAAACTATAAAATAATCTATTCTCCATCCGGCATTTTTTTCACGGGCGCTGAAGCGGTACGACCACCAGGAATATTCGCCCTCGGCATCAGGATTAAAATATCTGAATGTATCAATAAAACCACTGTCGAGCAACTCTGTCATTTTACCTCTTTCTTCATCCGTAAAACCTGCGTTTTTGCGATTTGTTTTAGAATTTTTCAAATCAATTTCGCAATGAGCAACATTTAAATCACCACACAAAATAACAGGCTTTGTTTCTTCAAGATTTTAAGGTATATTCTGATATCATCTTCCCACTTCATACGATAATCAAGTCTTTTTAAACCATCCTGAGAATTTGGAGTGTAACAGGTTACAACATAAAAATTATCAAATTCTGCAGTTATCACCCTACCCTCGTGGTTATGCTCTTCTATACCTATACCATATTTAACCGATAGAGGCTCTTCTTTTGAAAAAAAAGCAGTACCTGAATATCCCGGCTTTTCTGCATAATTCCAGTAACAGTAATATCCATTCGGACAAAAACTGAGTTGTCCTTCTTTTAATTTTATCTCCTGCAGACAAAAAATATCTGCATTTAACTTTAAAAATTCTTCTTCAAATCCTTTTGTAATGCAGGCACGAAGCCCGTTTACATTCCACGAGATAAGTTTTTTCATAAGTACCACTTCTTTTCTCTTTCGTAATTTACAACTTTTATTTTATTATAACACAATTTACAAAATTTTACAAGTCATTTATACTTATCAATTATAATCCATACCATCCATATCATTCCTATATATCCAAAAAATGAATAAAGATTTGACACAAGGGCAGAAAAACCGTACATTGCCGGCGGAAGTGCCATAAGACAAATTATTGCAGAAAAAAATATTCTGTCCTTTGCGCTTTTTATTTTGCCTGAAAAATGCGTCATCAGACCAAAACCGTATGAAACAACAGTTGTGCATACAGACATAAATAAAACCGCAGTATATACCCTTTTACAAACCTTTCCGCACAGTGCAGAAAGTTCCATTACAGGAAGTTCACTATCCCATATTATATCAAAATTAATACCCTGAACCGACCATATAACAAATATAAGTAAACCTACTATAAACCCGCTTATGATTGATGATAATTTTATTTCATTCTTTTTCATTTTTGGCGCAAGAGGAACAAGAACAGACCCTGCAGTTACCGTATTATAAGAACAATAACATACTGCAGATAAAATAACTCCTTTTTTTATACTTTCAAAAGAATAAAATACAGATGTGTTTCCAAAAACCGCTATACAAAATGATATATATAAAATTCCGCATATCATAAGAGGTACAAGTATAACATTAAGCGAAATTATTCCCTTTAAATCAAAACTCATTACAATAAAACAAATAAATGCCATAAAAACAGAACCAAAAACCTCAGGCATGGCAGATAAATTATAAACCAAAGCACCTGACCCTGCAAACATAACAAACATTCCGCAAAACATATATAATAACATAAAATATTTTACTGCAGATGACGCTCTTCCTGCTACACTATCTATATAATCATAAAAATTGTATATTTTATTTTCCGATGCTTTTGATATAATGACATAAGATATAAAACAAAATAAAAATGCTGAAATTATTATTCCAAAAAAATTTGTATTTGATTTAAAATTAAAATACTCAAGTATCTCTCTTCCTGATGCAAAACCTGCACCTATTAAAAGTCCTATATATACACAAACAGTTTTTATTATATTTTTCATGTTTACACCACCATAATTTATATATTACATCTATATATAAAG
>JAZSBQ010000027.1:0-9913 GCA_045602485.1 Clostridia bacterium | reverse complement strand
GTTCCTCTACAACTCACCTCACCGTGCTTTGTAGTATATTTTTCCTCAATAACAGTATACCAAAAAAATAGCCGCAGGTCTGCACTTTCATTTCTATTTGTGCTGACGCTTTAGCGGCAGAATGGAGATTTATATGAAAATAATGGTTATAAACGGACCAAACCTGAATATGCTTGGCACAAGAGAGCCTGAGATTTACGGCGAGAAGACATATTCAGACCTTGAAAATTATATAGAGAAGCACGCACAAAGCAAAGGTGCAGAGGCGATTGTTGTACAGAGTAACTCAGAGGGAGAAATCATAGATTTTATACATTATGCTCTTGGCAGTTGTGATGCGATTGTTATCAACCCTGCTGCATATACACATTACAGTTATGCCATATATGATGCTTTAAAGACGGTGGATATTCCGGCAATTGAAGTGCATATCAGTGATATTCACAGCAGAGAGGAATTCAGACAAAAGTCGGTGACGGCCCCTGCGTGCATAGAACAGATAAGTGGCCTTGGCTTTGATGGTTATACGCTGGCAATTGACCATCTGATTGAAAATTCAAAAAAATAATCCGGATTTGAGGAATTAATATGGTTAAACTTGAGGTAATAGGCGACCCTATAGAACATAGTATGTCGCCTGTTGTTCACGGTGCGGCACTATCCGCACTTGGTGTAGAATTTGAATACAAAAAAACGAAAGTCCACAAAGGCGGACTTTCAAACTACATAGAATATGCCAAAGAAAACAAAATATGCGGCTTTAACCTTACAATGCCCCACAAGGTAGATATACTCCCATATTTGTCAGAAATCGACGATAATGGCCGTTTTTTTGAATCTGTAAACACGGTGCGCATAAAGAATGGCAAGTTATATGGCTATAACACCGATGGGGTTGGATATGACCTATCCCTCAAGCGGAGCGGATATGGATTTGAAAATAGCCGTGTTGTTATACTTGGTTCGGGCGGTGTTGTAAGAACTCTTGCGCTTTCTGCGGCAAAGGCGGGGGCAGAGAGCATATTTATCCTGAACCGCACAAAGGTGCGTGCAGAAGAAGTCTGCAAAATTGTGTCAGACAAAATAAACGCCACAATTGATTGCGGAGAACTTACGGATAATGAACTTGAGAAAAGATGCGCTTTTGCAGATATTTTAATAAATGCAACGCCTCTTGGAATGAGCGGGTGTAATGGTGATTTTAAAGATTTTAATTTTCTTGATGTGATTCCAAAGACTGCTCTTGTATCTGATTTGATTTATAATCCTTATGAAACCAATCTTTTAAGGGAGGCCAAAGAGAGAGGATTGAAAACTCAAAACGGACTTGGTATGCTGATATATCAGGCTCTTGTGGCAGATGAATATTTTCTTGAACAGAAAATAGATATTGAAAGCATTTATAATGCAGTAACAGAAAAAATAAGAACCTGACCCGATAACGCAATCAAAGATTGCGGACGGGTACACCAAAACCTTGTTGTTTTCACAATAAAAGGGTAAACGAAAAATCGTTTACCCTTTTTAATTATCTTAGTATATAATTCTTCTGCCGCCTGCAAAGCGCTCACTGTAGTAACCGCTTTCAATGCTTGCGTATCTTACAACATCGCCTGTATGAGGAGCATGAATCATCATACCGTGACCAACATACATACCAATATGGCTTACATAGCCGCTTCCGGGACTGCTGTAGAAACCAACAAGGTCGCCGGGTGCGAGATTCTCTCTCGAAACTGCAATGCCGTTTTTCATCTGTGCGTCCGCAACACGGTTTATGTTGTAGCCAAGCTGCTTGTAGCAGTACTGCATAAGACCGCTGCAGTCAAAACCTGATGGGCTTGTGCCGCCCCAGACATAAGGAACACCGAGGAACTGAACAGCAACATCAACTGCAGCCTGACCGCCGGAAGAACTGTATTCAGGCATACCGCCCTCAAATACTTTTATGTAGTCGGATGAAACATATCCGATCATTCCATTATCATCGTATGTTACGCATACCCAGCCCGGCTCAAGCCAGTTGATTCTGACGTATGTGTACATAGAAAGTTCTGCAACGACAGGTGCATCCTCAGATGCGTAAGCGCGAACATTAAGTGATGTAGTGTCTACTATTCCGTAAAGCATACCAAAGTCAACAGGTTCTTCTTCAAATTCAGTAGCATAAGCTGGAACAATTATCAAAGCAGAGATTGTTATCATTACAATAAATAAAGATACAATTCTTACAAAATTCTTTTTAAAATTATTCAAAATATAACCTCCAAGTTTTTGTGTGATTTAATTTAATTCCGAGAAGTCACTTCCTTTCAATCTGATTTTTGAAGGCATAAATATACCTGCAAAGATATGTGTATTATATAATAAAACACAAACAATGTCAAGTTTTTGGGGGTACAAATGGCATAAATTAAGCGATTTTTATCCAAAAGACATAGCGAAAACCCTTGATATACAAGGGTTTTTGGCAAATGTTAAAATTATGTTAATTTTATAGCAAACCTTCGAAAAATTGATAAAAAACTAATGAAATTACAGTCCGCCCAGGTAATCATCTCGTATTGCGTCCACGTTTACAGAACGGATTTTTTCTCTCAGCGGCAGTATAGAAGAAGGAGAAACAGAGAGTTCATCAACGCCCATGGACAAAAACATTTCTGTCATTTTTAAATCTGCTGCAAGTTCTCCGCATATTCCGCACCAAATTCTTGCCCTGTGGGCATTTTTAATTGTTTTGTGTATCATTCTAAGAACAGAGATATGGTGCGGGTCATAAAATGGTTCAAGTTTTTGATTTTGTCTGTCAATTGCAAGACAATACTGTGTCAGGTCGTTTGTACCTATGCTGAAAAAGTCCACTTCTCTTGCCAGCAGGTCGCTTATCATTACGGCAGCGGGAGTCTCTATCATAATGCCCAGTTCAATGGCCTCGTCAAAATCAATTCCTTTAAGCCGAAGTTCGGTCTTTACTTCGTTTATCATTATACGTGTTTGCCGCACCTCGTCTATTGAGGTTATCATAGGCACCATTATTGATAGTTTGCCGTAGGCAGACGCACGCAGAAGGGCACGAAGCTGAGTTTTAAAGATATCTCTCTGAGACAGACATATCCTGATTGCCCTGTAACCTAAGGCGGGGTTTTCTTCTTTGTCAAGGGCAAAATAGTCTATACATTTATCGGCACCAATATCAAGGGTCCTTATTATTACCTTTTTGTCATCCATTGCACTTAAAACTTTTTTATAAGCAGTAAATTGTTCTTCTTCGGTAGGGAAGGTATCGCTGCCAAGATATAAAAATTCGCTCCTGAAAAGCCCAATGCCGCTTGCATCGTTTTCAAGTACGCTTTTTAAATCATCGGGAGAAGTAATATTTGCGTAGACCATAACCCGGTGTCCGTCTATACTTATGTTGTCCATACCTTTGAGTTGCTTTAACTGTTCTCGGCGCTTGGCGGCAATACGGCATCTTGCCTTTGCTTTTTCGAGAACATCGGGGGTAGGGTCAATGCAAAGACTGCCGTCGCTGCTGTCAACTATTGCGGTCATTCCGTCAAAATCATCACTCAGGGCCTCTCCGAGACCGATTAATGCAGGGATGTTCATAGTGCCTGCAAGTATCGCTGTGTGTGATTGGGCAGACCCATACCTTGTGGCAATGGCAATAACCTTTGATTTGTCCATTTGCACAGTTTCGCTTGGCGCTAAGTCGTCTGCACAGATTATGATTTTTTCGTCGTCGTATAAGTAATCCATATCCTCGGTTTTGTTTGATAAAATCCTTATCATTCTGTTTGATACATCGGCAACATCGGCTGCACGTCCGTTCATATACTCGTTGTCCATAGCAAGAAACATCTGTGCGAACTTTTCAGACGTTTGCGATATGGCATATTCTGCAACCCATTTTTCTTCTTTTATAAGACGTTCTGTTTCTTCAACGTAGTCTTTGTCGTCAAGCATCATCTGGTGTATTTCAAAAATTTCTGCACTTTCTTTTCCGACATTGGTTTCTGCAAGTTTTATAAAGTTTAAAAGTTCGGCTTTTGCCGCATCCCGCGCACAGTGGTAACGTTCAAGTTCCATTGTTTCGTTGTCGGTGTGGCTTGCGCTGACAGTAATTTTTTTGCGATTAAAAAATATAATTCGACCTATTGCGATTCCGTCTGATACCGCTTTGCCGTTTATCCTGACCATTTATTTGCCCCCGTTCATTTCTTTATCAAAAAGTATTTTTCTCATTTTATGAAAAATTATGAGTAAAATAGATAATTTAATGTATAAAAAGAGCGTTTTAAAATTGACAAGGAATATGTATACTGTTATAATAAATAATGGAAAAGATTGAGACAAAAATAATGTTATCGACAAAATATAACATATAAAGGAGAAGGTTATGGTAAAGCACATTATATTATGGAAGTTAAAAGAAGAATATAACAATGCAGAAATCAAAGCCGGTATCAAGCATGGGCTTGAGGCTTTGAATGGGGTTATACCCGGACTTGTTGAGATAAAAGTGGAGACAGAGCCTCTCTCATCATCAAATGTGGATGTTATGCTTTACTCAGTCTTTGAGAATGAGGCGGCGCTTAAGGGGTATGCTGTCCATCCTGAGCATGTAAAAGTTGCGGATAACAATGTAAGACCCTATACAGAGACAAGGGCTTGCTTTGATTATGCTGAATAACATATATAAAAGAGGTTAATACAAATGGATATTAAAGCAGAAGCATTAAAATGTCACAAAGAGTGGCAGGGTAAAATAGAGGTTATATCAAGAACCCCTGTGAAAAACAGAGAGCAATTGTCTATTGCATACACCCCCGGTGTGGCAGAGCCTTGCCTTGAAATAAATAAGGATATAAACAAATCCTATGAACTCACCCGCAGACACAATCTTGTTGCGGTAATAACAGACGGTTCGGCGGTTCTGGGCCTTGGCGATATCGGCCCTGAGGCAGGTATGCCTGTTATGGAGGGTAAGTGTGCCCTATTTAAGGAGTTTGCAGATGTTGACGCATTTCCTCTTTGTATAAAGACACAGGACATAGACGAGATTGTTAAAACCATATATCTTATTTCGGGAAGTTTTGGCGGCATAAATCTTGAAGATATAGCCGCACCGCGCTGCTTTGAGATAGAAAGACGTCTTAAGGAGATTTGCGATATTCCTGTTTTCCACGATGATCAGCACGGCACTGCAATTGTTGTTGCGGCGGCTATGATAAATGCACTCAAGGTTGTAAATAAGAAGATGGAGGATATCCGTGTTGTGATTAACGGAGCAGGCAGCGCAGGTACAGCAATCGGTATGCATCTTATGAAACTTGGAGTAAAAAATCTTGTTATGGTTGACAGATTTGGCATTATCTGCGAGGGAATGGACGGTCTCAGCGATGCACATAAAGACCTTGCAGAAATCACAAACTGCGGGCATTTAGAGGGTAACCTTGCTGATGCAATTCGCGGTGCAGATGTGTTTATCGGTGTGTCAGCACCGAATATTGTTTCTGCAGAGATGGTAAGCGCGATGGCAGAGGGGGCAATAGTGTTCCCGATGGCAAACCCTGTGCCTGAGATTTCACCTGACGAGGCCAAAAAGGGCGGAGCGGCAATAGTCGGTACAGGCCGCTCGGATTATCCTAATCAGATAAACAACGTTGTTGCTTTCCCGGGGATATTCAGAGGTGCTCTTGATGTCCGCGCGAGTGATATCAATGATGAGATGAAGATGGCGGCATCATATGCAATTGCAGGGCTTGTCTCTGATGACGAACTTAACGCAGAGTATATTCTGCCAATGGCATTTGATGAGAGAATCGGCAAAACGGTTGCAGCTGCAGTCGCTGAGGCTGCAAAAAAAAGCGGTGTAGCGAGAATATAGAATACAGAACAAACAATTGTGCATAGGTGCATAGATTATTTGTTCTTATAAAAGGAGAAGATAAAAATGAAACTCAATGGAGCAAAGATTAATTTTTTAGGTGACAGTATAACTGAGGGTGTTGGAACAACAGGACCGGAAAAGTGTTTTCATCAACTTATTAAGGAAAAGAACAATTTAAGTATAGCAAATAACTATGGTGTCACCGGAACGCGTATTGCAAGACAGAGTGTGCCTACAAGAGATAATACAAAATTTGATTTAACTTTTGAAATGCGCGAAGAGGTTATGGACAGAGATGTAGATGCAGTTGTAGTTTTTGGCGGAACAAATGACTATGGTCACGGTGATGCACATTTTGGTGATGCAGACAGCGACAGCGAGGATATATACACATTTTGTGGAGCACTCAACTCTCTTATCAGTAAATTAAAAAGAGATTTCCCAAAGGCAAAACTTGTCTTTATGACCCCACTACACAGATGGGCTGAAGATGAGCCGTCTGCACCTGATAACAAAACTCTATCTGACTATGTTGATGCTATGCGCAAAATATGTTCTAAGAGGGATGTAGAGGTGATTGATTTGTTCGAAATCAATCCTATCGATATAAATGATAAAGTACTTTTGCCTGATGGACTCCATCCAAGTGATGCAGGACATGTGATAATGTCAGATGTAGTGGCACAGGCACTTCTTGAATTATAATGGATAAAACTTTATCGATAAAAATAAACGCCGAAATGAACGGACGCCGAGTGGGGTATATTCTGAAAAGAAATATGGGCTTATCTGACGGAATCGTCACTGATTTAAAAAAGTCGGATGATGG
This sequence comes from Clostridia bacterium, assembly GCA_045602485.1. Taxonomy (GTDB): domain Bacteria; phylum Bacillota; class Clostridia; order Monoglobales; family Monoglobaceae; genus UMGS1820. The sequence continues at coordinate 3,191 of JAZSBQ010000027.1, read as the reverse complement.
TATTGTTCTTGACGGCAACAGAGTGTTTGTCAATGAAATAGTGAAAGATGGGCAGATGTTGACTGTTTCTATACACGATGGCGTATCGAATATTCCCAAGAGCAACATATCTCTTGATATCCTATATGAGGATGAAGATATAATTGCAATAAACAAGCCAAGAAGTATGCCTACCCATCCGTCGCTTAATCACTATGATGATACTCTTGCAAACGGACTTATGCATTATTATAATGGGCACAATTTTACATTTCGGACAATTACACGTCTTGACAGAGATACGTCAGGCGTTGTCCTTGTTGCAAAGAATCCGCTTTCTGCATCTGTCCTGGCAGACAGTATGAAAAACGGTGAGATAAATAAGGAGTACATAGCGGTTGTCAACAAAGCCCCAATTCCGTCTGAGGGGAGAATATCTGCGCCCATAAAAAGAAAGGCAGAGAGCATTATATTAAGATGCGTAAGTGATGACGGTAAAGAGGCGATAACCGATTATAAAACAGAGTTGTCTTATAATGGCTTATCCCTGATCAGTCTGTTTCCAAAGACGGGAAGAACGCATCAACTCAGGGTTCATATGAGTTATATCGGTACGCCTATATATGGTGACGATTTGTATGGCGCACCGCAGAGGGACGAGACTGTAAGGTTGCATTGTCGACGGATCTCTTTTGTGCATCCTGCATCAAAAGAGAGGGTTGAGATAGAGGCTCCACTCCCTGAAGATATAAAAGAACTGATAAACTATAAGGAATGATGCTTATGTCAAAAAAGAATGAGAAAAACACAAGAGGCAGAATAATAAATGCAGCGTGGGATTTGTTCTATGAGCAAGGCTACGAGGATACAACAGTAGAAGAGATAATAGAAAAATCAGGTACTTCAAAAGGCTCTTTCTATCATTATTTCGAAGGTAAGGACGCGCTTCTCGGCTCGCTCTCGTATATTTTTGATGAGGAGTATTTAAAATTAAAGGATGAGATGCCGGATACCATGTCATCTTTTGATAAACTGCTATACCTCAATGCCGAACTTTTTGCCGTAATAGAAGACCGAATAGATATTGATCTTTTGACAAGGCTTTATTCAACTCAACTTGTCACAAAAGGTGAAAAGCATCTTCTTGATAACAAACGCCCGTATTATAAACTGCTCAGAACAACTGTGTCGGACGGACAGAAAAACGGAGAAATTACAAACGAGATGACGGTGAATGAAATCGTAAAATTCTACGCCATAAGCGAGAGAGCACTTATATACGACTGGTGCCTCAGTGGCGGGGAGTATTCTCTGCGAAGTTATGCCAAAAAGGTTATGCCTATGTTTTTGTCGGAAATTCGTATGTAAAACGGTCTTTTTGAAAACACAGATAAATAAAAGGTTTGTTAAGAAAGATAGAGAACTAGGTACAGAATACGGTCTGTACTTAGTTCTCTATTGATTTTTGTAAAAATATATGGTATAATACCCATAATTTGTTTTAGGAGGATTATGTTATGAGTAGTGAAACACTTCAGATTCTTATAGCCATGGTAATCTATATGGCTGTAGTAATCTTAATCGGTATTGTGTTTGCAAAAAAAGCAAACGCGAATTCAGAGAACTATTATCTCGGTGGAAGATCTCTTGGCCCCTGGGTTACCGCGATGAGCGCAGAGGCATCGGATATGAGCGGCTGGCTCCTTATGGGTCTTCCCGGTGTTGCATATTGGTGCGGTCTTGCTGATGCAGCATGGACAGCAATCGGCCTTGCAGTTGGTACATATTTTAACTGGTTGCTCGTATCAAAGAGACTTCGCAGATATAGTATAAGAGCTAACAATTCAATCACTCTGCCTGAGTTTTTCTCAAACAGATTCCGTGAGAATAAAAAGGTTATCCTTACAATTGCTGCGTTGTTTATCCTTGTATTCTTTACAGTATATGCATCAAGTTGTTTTGTAACCTGCGGAAAGTTGTTCTCTACTTTGTTCGGTCTTGACTATATTCCGATGATGCTTATTGGTGCAGCGTTTGTATTGCTCTACACCATACTTGGCGGATTTCTTGCAGAGAGTGCGTCTGACTTTATGCAGGGCATCGTTATGATAATTGCTCTTGTTGTTATTGTAGCGGTTGGAACAATAAATGCCGGCGGTTTTGGTGCGATAGTAGAAAACGCAAAAGAAATTCCGGGATTCTTAGACTTCTTTGGTCTTGCAAACCCTGTTGTTGAAGACGGCACACAGGTTGTAAATGCTGCAGGTGCTCCTGAGTTTGGTGCTGCAAAGCCTTACGGATGGCTCAGCATCTGTTCAATGCTTGCATGGGGTCTTGGATACTTTGGTATGCCTCAGGTTCTCCTCAGATTTATGGCAATTCGTGAAGAAAAAGAACTCAAGATGTCAAGAAGAATCGCTATGATTTGGGTTGTGATATCTCTTGTAGTAGCAGTATTCATCGGTATCCTGGGCAGACAGCTTTATCCGACAACACACCTTACTGCATCATCGGCAGAGAATATCTTTATTACTCTTGCTACAAGTTCACTCCCTGCAATCCTGGCAGGCTTTGTAATGGCCGGTATACTTGCAGCTACAATCAGTTCGTCTGACTCTTATCTTTTGATTGCGGCATCTGCGTTTGCAAAGAACATCTTCCAGGGCGTATGCAAAAAGGATGCAACAGACAAGCAGGTAATGACTATTACAAGAATCACACTCCTTGCTATTGCGGCAATTGCTATATTTATTGCTCTTGATGAGAACAGCGTAATCTTCAAGATAGTATCATTTGCGTGGGCAGGCTTTGGTGCAACTTTTGGTCCTTTGATGATCTTCTCACTTTTCTGGAAGAGAACAACAAGAGCCGGAGCGGTTGCAGGTATGATAAGCGGTGCGGCAATGGTGTTTATCTGGAAACTCTGCATCAGCAAGCTTGGTGGTGTATTTGCAATTTACGAGTTGCTTCCGGCATTCGTATTCTCTGCAATCATTATCGTGATTGTATCGCTTCTTACAAAGAAGCCTTCTAAAGAGATTGAAGAAGATTTTGATGCAGTTGCAGCTAAATAAAAGGAATTTAAAAATAAAATGGCAATCTGTAAAAACAGATTGCCATTTCAGACCACTGACAAAGTCAATGTCGGTGGTCATTTTTTTGCAAAAAAGCTTTAAAAAGCAAGTGAAATATGGTATAATAAAAGTATATAA
>JAZSBQ010000026.1:0-3412 GCA_045602485.1 Clostridia bacterium | reverse complement strand
CAAATTCCTCGAAAAAAGAGGGTATTTAGTCAGTTAGCTGTATCTTTATTTCTGCCTTGCAAAATATCTCTATTGCAAGGTTTATTTGTTATGGGGATTTTTCTTTGTTTATTGTTTTTAATTCTTTCACGTTATCACCTTACTGTTTGGTCAGTTCCATTATTTTGTCAGCACATTCGTTAACAGTTAAAATATTATTATCAATGTCAAATCCCCGTTTACTGAGCAAATAGGCAAGTTCCGTCGCCTGAGGGGTATCAAGGCCAAGAGATTTCATTTTTTCAACCTGCGGGAATATCTCAACAGGTTTACCCTCCATTTCAATCTGCCCTTTGTTCATCACTATCACTCTGTCTGCCTCTGCCGCTTCCTCCATATAGTGGGTAATCAGAACAACTGTCATACCTCTCTCGCGGTTAAGCCTCTTTACGGTTTCTATTATCTCGCGTCTGCCAACAGGGTCAAGCATTGCCGTCGGCTCGTCAAGGACGAGGATTTCAGGTTGCATAGCAAGGACCCCTGCTATTGCAACTCTCTGCTTCTGTCCGCCGGAGAGCATATGCGGCGCATGTAATGCAAACTGGGACATATTTACGCTTGCCAGCGCCTCGTCCACTCTTTTACGGATTTCTTCTCTTGGAACTCCTAAATTCTCAGGGGCAAATGCCACATCATCCTCCACTATGTTTGCAACCATCTGGTTGTCGGGATTCTGAAAAACCATGCCCACTCTGCGCCTGATTTCAAAAAGGTTATTTTCGTCAGATGTGTCAATCCCATCTACCATAACCTTGCCCGATGCAGGCACTAAAATTGCGTTTAAGTGCTTTGCAAGAGTAGACTTGCCTGAGCCATTATGGCCAAGAACCGCAAGAAACTCGCCTGCTTTTATATGGGCAGAAACACCTTTGAGGACATGGTGCACCTCGCCTGTCTCTTCGTTTCTGTAATCAAAAAATATATTATCTATTGAAATTATTTTGTCTGAAATTATATTGTCCACGGTTTTTACCTCCGCTTACCTTTGCCATCTTACACTATATCCGCAGGGAAGAACAAGTTCACTCTTTTCAATGGGAAGCCCCACCTCATCTGCGGTAATCTTGCCGCCAAACTTTTTCTCTATTGTCAGTTTGCAGATATTTTTAACTACGCTGCACGAAAACCCTGTTGTATATGAATTTACTAAAAAGAACAACGGGTTATCACTGAGAAGCTGAGTGCAAAGTTCTATTAAATCAAAAATCTCGCCCTCTATCTTCCACAGTTCTCCGCCCGGACCTCTGCCGTAAGAGGGCGGGTCCATTATTATTCCGTCATATTTGTTTCCGCGTCGAAGTTCTCTTTGTACAAACTTTTTTACATCATCTACTATATAGCGGATAGGGTGCTCTGACAGCCCTGATAAAGCAGCGTTTTCCTTTGCCCATACCACCATACCTTTTGATGCGTCCACGTGACATACCTTTGCCCCTGCTGATGCCGCCGCAACTGTTGCCCCTCCTGTGTAGGCAAAAAGGTTAAGTACATTTATCTCTCTGTTTTCTTTCCTGATAAGGTCTGAAAACCAGTCCCAGTTTGTAGCCTGCTCAGGGAAGAGGCCCGTATGTTTAAATCCCATAGGCTTTATTCCAAAGGTCAGGTTTTTATACTTTACTGTCCAGGAGTCAGGCAGTTTTTTATAACATTGCCAACTGCCGCCGCCTGTCTTGCTGCGATTGTATCGTGCATCTGCAATCTTCCACTCACGGGCGGTCTTGTCTGACTTCCACACAATCTGAGGGTCAGGACGCACAAGTATTTTATCTGCCCAATATTCAAGTTTTTCGCCATCTGAGCAATCTACAATTTTATAATCTTTCCAACCTGAACTGAGAAACATTTTTCGTCACCGCTTTCTCTCTATTATGCTTATTCTGCCGGTCCTATTGCGTACACATCGCTCTCACACTGAGCAAACTTAGAGTTGATTATAACCGATGTGCCCGGCGCAAGATATTTGTTAGCCGCAGTATAGTATCCGTTGTCGCCTATCTTTCCGCTGAACTCAACCGTTACATAGGCATTGTATCTCTCCTCCGGCACAATATTCTCAAAACTTCCGTCAGCCATATTCACCTGATATTCTCCACCCTCATAGGTAACCTTTGTAATCTCACCTATATATTCCTTTGAGGTCTTGTCGTAAAGAGGTCCCCCCTTCTGGAGCGCCTCTACCGAGTACATACGCACATTCTTTACAATAAAAGTACAGGATATTTTCTCACCCGAGGTAACAATTGTCTCGGTCTTGCCTGCAAATCTGCTGTACACACCTACTGCAAGAATGGCTATTATAAGAATAATTGCTATGTCTACTATACTTATCTTACCGAAAAGTTTTCCATCTTTATTTATAACCATAATTCTTCCCCCTATGCCAGATTAGTTTTTCTCCTCTGTCTCAAGGCCCACAACATATCCCTCGCCTGCAAAATTCTTGCTGCTGACAACGGCTTTTTCTCCAACCCTGATAGCAGTACCGCTTATCTGTACATCCTTATCGGTCTCAACGCCATCACCCACAAGAGTAATCTGCACATCATACTTATCAGGAATCTCCGCCCTGATAACGCGGCCGCCTACTATGTCATAACCGTTAGCCGCCGCCGGAAGAGCCTCTACGCTTTCAACCGTAGTCATCATCTTCTCTTTCTCGCCGATTGCAACCGTGTCCCCAACTTTTATAAGGTCGGCAAACTCCTTGTCCTCTACATCAAGTTCTATAACCGTTCTAACAAGAACATTCTGAGAATACATAACATTGCCACCGCCCTCTCTTCCGAAAAGAAGATATGCACCTGCCGCAACAACAGCCACAACGACAAGTATAATAAACAAATCCATTCCATTAAACTTTGCTTTTTTCTTTTCCATCTTTATCCTCCTGATTACACAATTATAATATCTGTAACTCTTTACCTTCACATTGTATGCGGCGGCGTCTCCGACGTCCCGCTACAATTCTCAAATCATTCTCTTGTATATATCTTCTATTTTTCTTGTATTAACTTCAGCGGTAAAGTTTTCACTGTATATTTTTTTGCAGTTCTCACTTATTTCTCTGTAAAGTTCTGCATCGCAGAATAATTTTTCAAGCGCGTCTGCAAGAGCCATCGCATCATGAGTCGGGGTTAGAAATCCGTTTATTCTTTCTTTTATTACCCCCGGGTTACCGCCAAAATCAGTAACCACCGCAGGCTTTCCAAGGCTCATACCCTCAAGGAGGGCAAGACTTGTCGCCTCTGTGCCAAAGGAACAGTTTACCTGCACGTCCATAACGTTCATAAGCGGCTCTACATCCTGCAAAAATCCAAGCATAATCACATTTTCTGAAAGATTCTCTTCTTCAATCTGTTTTTTGAGGTCTTCC
>JAZSBQ010000025.1:0-2419 GCA_045602485.1 Clostridia bacterium | reverse complement strand
ATTGAATATTTTATCTTAAAATACTATTTATGTCAAGTTTCAGTTATAACATTTATATAATATAATATAATATTTTTATAAGTTTTATATTCCTAGTTTACTAGATAATCAAAGAGGATAAGTCAATGAAAACTGAGTTAGATTTTAGAATGATTGGAAACCGAATACAGTTTTACCGATTACAAAAAGGCTTAACTCAAGCTGAACTTGCTGAGCTTGTTGGCACCAACCAAAAACATTTATCAATGATTGAAGCAGGTTATCATCGTTCTAGTTTTGATACAATTGTCGCTATTACAAAGGCGCTTGAAATTCCCGTTGATGCATTAATTGCAGATTATAAGGACAGTAATGATTCCAGCACCCTTGCAATTATATTAAACGATATTCGCGGAATGTCTGCAAAACAACTTGAAATGTTGCAGGATAACATTAAAACAATAAAGAAATTTAAATAAATAACACTCTGCAAATGCAGAGTGTTATTTTTCTTTTATCTTCAAGTCAATATTATATTTTTCTTTAAAGTATATGGCGTTTTGTCGTTTGTGACCGATGATTTCGGACATTTTGTTTTTTTGTGCCTCAACTATATATTCACAGTCTGAGAGGTTATTTTTTATAATCTCCTCTTCTATTTTATTTCTTTGTCTCTTGCTGAGCACTAGTTCACGAAACGCCGGATGATATGGTCCTGCAATAATATTATTTTCTTCGGTCAGACTCTCATCAGAGTGCAGTCCCACCCTGATAACATCAATGTTCTCTGCTTCAAAAACCTTCATTACTCTGTCGGTCACATCTATGGCTGTCTCCATATCATACGGGACATAAACGCCGTCTCTGTATAGTTTTTCAAGTTTTGTACCGCTAAGGGTCAATGTCGGATATATACGCACGCATGATGGCTTGAGTTTTGCTGTCTCGGTTGCGGTCTTTATATCTTTTTCAGGCGTTGAGCCATACATCCCAACCATCATCTGAAGCCCTAAAGTTATTCCGCTCTTCTTTATAAGTTCTGCCGCCTTTATTGTGTCTGCAAAGGTGTGCCCTCTGCCGTTTAGCCGCAAAACCTCATCATCTGCTGACTGGAGACCGAGTTCAATTGTTCTTACGTTATATTCTTTTGCAAGATGTAAAACCTCATCATTTATATAATCAGGTCTTGTTGACATTCTGACTCCATCGATGTAGTCTTTGTACTTATATGCCACATTTAAAAATTCTTCCTGAACTTTCAAATCAAGTCCTGTAAAACTTCCGCCGAAAAATGCAACCTCGACGTATCGGTTCTCTTTGGGCAGAAACTCAAGGTATTCCGCAATTATTCTCTCAACATCTTCCGCTGTCACGCTTGTCTGTACGCCTGTTATCTTCTTTTGATTACAAAAGGCGCAATCATTTGGGCATCCCTCGTGGGGAATAAATATGGGTATGTTATATATTTTCATTATTCTATCTCTTCTCAACTGCATCAAGCGCCTGCTTTGCCGCCGCCTGCTCTGCCATTTTGCGGTTTTTACCAACTCCTGAGCCGATAACCTTACCTTTGTACACGGCATTGACTTTAAAACTCGGCTCGTGGTCGGGGCCTGTCCTCTCAACAAGGGTGTACTCTACGACCTCACTGCCTTTGTCTCTCTTCTGATAATAACTCTGGATATCCGACTTATAATTGCGAAAGTCCATATCTTTTGCCGCTTCGATTGTTCCCCTCAGGCTATCCATTACCCATTTTTTTGCAGGGTCAATCCCGCCGTCTAAATATATGGCACCGAGCACCGCTTCATAGGTATCGCAAAGGATTGACGGCTTATCCATACCGCCGCAGTTATTCTCGGACCTTCCAAACATTATGTCGCTGCCAAGCCCCATCTTTTTTGCAACTTCCGCAAGGGACTTTTCGCATACTGCACCTGCCCTTACCTCTGTCAGTCTGCCCTCGTCAAGGGCTTTAAACTCGCCATAGATATACTCTGCCACAATAAAAGACAAAATACTGTCACCCAAAAACTCAAGTCTCTGGTTGCTCTCTATTCCCTTTTCGTTGGCAAGAGAAATATGCGTAAGTGCCGTTTTTAACAGTTCTGCATTTTTAAATTCATACCCTATGTTCATACCTTCACCCGTCTTAAATTATAATCGCCGAAGAACATCTGTCCTTCGGCGTATTTATACTACTGTTTTTCTGCTATGTAGTTTGCAAGGTCAGAAACAGTTGAAATCTTTTCTGCTTCCTCATCAGGAATCTCAATGTCAAACTCCTCTTCAAGCGCCATCATAAGTTCAACAACGTCGAGAGAGTCTGCTTCTAAATCATTAAGGAAAGTTGCATCAGGTGTAACGATATCTTCGTCTACGCCAAGCTGATCAACAACGCTTTCTTTAATCTTGTCTAAAATTTCCTTCATTTATGTAC
>JAZSBQ010000024.1:0-10302 GCA_045602485.1 Clostridia bacterium | reverse complement strand
TCAAAAAAAAACTCTTTTTCATTTTTGTCACTCTGCACAAAGATAAAGATAAATTGGCTTTATAACAATCAGATTTTTCACATATCAATTTGGGTACAACACCAATGAAGTGGGGTATTTTTTTAAATACTTGAAAATTTTTGCACATTATGGTATATTATTTTCAAATATACTCAGTATATATTACTTTATGTCGCACAATCGCGGCAGAAAGGGAGACTTATATGAAAATAATTATAATAGGTGCCGGTAAGGTTGGAAAGAAAATAGCTGACCAGCTTATACTTGAGGACCATGATATTATTATTATCGACAACGACATTAACACTATCAATTCCATAATGAACAATCAGGATGTTATGTGCATCCATGGTAACGGAGCCCATTATGAGGTTCAACTTGAAGCAGGTGTTGACACAGCCGATGTGTTAATTGCAGCCTCACCATTTGATGAGGTTAATATGCTTTGCTGTCTTATTGCAAAAAAACTTGGCGCAAAGCGCTGTATTGCAAGGGTCCGTACTCCTGAATATTACAGACAAATCGGATATATAAAAGATGACCTTGGTTTAAGCATTGCAGTAAACCCCGAGTTTGCGGCAGCCTCTGAGATTGCCCGCGTTTTGCTTCTCTCTGCTGCATCAAAGATTGAAGTCTTTGCTAACGGCAGAATTGAACTTGTTGAATTTAAGATAAGCGAAACAAGTCCGCTTGCAGGCCACACCCTTGCGGATATATACAAAAAGTTCAAAGTTAAGTTTCTCGTCTGCATTGTACAAAGAGACAAAAAAATAATCATCCCCGACGGTAGTTTTATCCCTCAGGTTGGCGACCGCATAAGCATTGCCTCAAACCACGCAGAAGCGGAGAAGTTCTTTAAGAAAACAGAAACAAATAACGATAAGATAAAATCAGTTATGATAATCGGCGGCGGACGCATCGGATATTATCTTGCAAAGCAACTCTCTGAGATTGGTATGACCGTAAAGATAATAGAAAGTGATTACAACCATTGCCTTGAGTTGTCTGAACTTTTATCAGGCGTAACCATAATCAACGCCGACGGCACCGACCACAACGTTCTTAAAGAAGAGGGCATCGAGAGTGCAGACGCCTTTGCGGCACTTACAGGCATTGATGAAGAAAATATGATAATGTCAATATATGCCCGCAACAAAAATGTATCAAAGGTTGTTGCAAAGGTAAACAGAGGTTCTTACCTCAACATAGCAAACAATATAGGCCTTGACAGTGTTGTGTCACCAAAACAACTTGCAGCAAACAACATACTCGGCTATATAAGGGCTATGAAAAATTCAGAGCACAGCAACAATATAGAAACCATATACAAACTGGTTGACGGCAGAGCCGAAGCGCTTGAGTTTGTAATCCGCGAGGAAACAGATTACACAGGAAAAACACTGCGTGAACTTAAAACACGCAAAGATGTCATAATTGCGGGAATCGTGCGTAACAGACGAACGATTATTCCAAACGGTGATGACACCTTAGAGGTTGGCGATAGCGTAATTGTTGTTTCTGCAGCAGAAATTCTTGATGATTTAGATGAAATCTTTATTTAACCATAATTCATTGAAAGGTCCTGACATATGAAAAGAAAATTAATACTTGGAGTCGTTGGAAAGTTTATGATTATAGAATCAGTTCTTATGTTACTTTCCTCTTTGGTTTCACTTATTTACAAAGAACATATCGCTGTAAACAGTTTTATTACATCCGCTTTAATTTCGGCGATTCTGGGCATATTTTTAAGTATGCTTAAACCAAAAAATACCGAACTGTATGCCAAAGAAGGGCTTGTTATAGTCGGGCTTGTTTGGGTAATATGGTCAGCAGTTGGTGCCCTACCTTTTTATATCAGCGGCGAAATTCCACGGTATATAGATGCGTTTTTTGAGACTGTTTCAGGGTTTACCACTACCGGTGCAACAATACTTACAGATATTGAGGCAATATCAAAAGGTTTGCTTTTCTGGCGTGCCTTTACCCACTGGATAGGTGGTATGGGTGTGCTGATATTTGCAATGGCACTTGTCTCGGTTTCTGACAAAAACGCTTTGCATCTTATGCGCGCAGAAGTCCCCGGTCCTGCAGTATCAAAACTTGTACCACGCGGCACAAGAAACGCAAAAATTCTCTACGGAATGTATATAGCGCTTTGCGTAGTCGAATTTATTATGCTGATACTCGGTGGTATGCCCGTATATGACAGTATTATCCATACTTTCTCAACTGCAGGCACAGGCGGTTTCAGTTGTAAAAACGCTTCAATTGCGGCATACAACAACCCATATATAGAATGGGTAATTACAGTCTTTATGTTCCTCTTCTCAATCAACTTTAACCTTTACTACTTTATGATAATAAAGAGGTTTTCGGCTGTATGGAAGAACTCTGAATGGAAGGTCTTTACCATTATTGTTCTGTCTGCTGTTGCTTTGTTGACATTTAACATTATGGGCACATATCAGAGCATTCCCGATGCAATACGGCACTCTGCTTTTATAACCGTCTCAACAATAAGCACTACGGGCTTTGGGCTTGTTGATTATAATTTGTGGAACAGTTTTGCAAAAGCCATCATTACCGGACTTATGATAATCGGAGCTTGCACAGGGTCAACCGGTGGCGGTCTTAAAATATCACGAATTATAATTATGGCAAAGAACGCCGTAAAATCAGTAAAACTTGTAATCAGGCCAAACTCCGTCAGCAATATTAAAGTTGACGGCAAACCGGTAGAAGACAGTGTTGTCCGCTCTGTAATCAACTACTTTGTAATATACTTTGCAATTATGTTTGTATCGGTTATAATAATATCTTTAGACGCTTTAAATATAGAAGAAATTATAACATCCGTAATAACATGTATAAACAATGTAGGTCCTGCGCTTGGAGTTTTAGGTCCTGTCGGCAATTACAGTTCCCTCAGCGATATATCAAAAATTGTCCTGAGTTTTAATATGCTGCTTGGCAGACTTGATATCTTCCCGATTCTTATATTGTTTATCCCATCAATCTGGAGAAAGAATATTATATAAAATATATCCTGTAAGGAGGACTTAAAAATGGTAAATGCAAAAGTACACGAATTATTAAATCAGCAAATCAATAAAGAGTTATATTCAGCCTATCTTTATCTTGATTTTTCAAACTACTTCAAGGCACAGGGTCTTGACGGATTTGCAAACTGGTATATGATTCAGGCTCAGGAAGAGCGCGACCACGCAATGCTCTTTTACACCTATTTGCAGAATGAAAATATGCCTGTAACCCTTGAGGCTATTGCAAAACCCGACAAGGTGCTTTCCTGTCATATGGATGTACTCAAAGCAGGTCTTGAGCACGAAGAATATGTTACATCCCTCATCAATGACATATATGCGGCAGCCTATGATGTTAAAGACTTCCGTACTATGCAGTTCCTTGACTGGTTTGTAAAGGAACAGGGCGAGGAGGAAACTAACGCAAATGATTTGATTTCAAAGATGGAACTTTTCGGCTCTGACCCCAAGAGTTTATATATGCTCAATCAGGAACTCGCCGGCAGAATTTATTCTGCACCATCACTTGTACTGTAAAGTAAATACGAAAAGCGCGTCGCTAATACTACGAACTTTCTTTTTATAAAACAGTAGTTTAGTATACAAGCGGGACGTCACGGACACCGTCCCCTACACGCCATTAAATTCTGCTGTTTTTTGCAGAATAATCTGTATATGGATGCTATACAATAAGAAAAGCCCCCATCGGGGCTTTTTTATATATAATTTTCTTTTCTGAACTCACTTCTGTATTGCGTTGGGGTTACGCTGCTGTACTTTTTGATAAAATAATTGGTCTGCCGATGCACCATTTCGGCAAGTTCCTCTGTTTTTAAACTTCGTCGCAATGTTGTGCCATATAATCAACAACCGGCTTAAAAACCTGTTTTCGCTCCATTTCTCCCTCTGTCTCTGAATCGCATACATCTCTGTATAATATTTATGATGTTAGCACACCAGCTAATATCACAAACCGGATTTTTATGCAGTTCTTTCCTGTAAGAACTTTCAAACAACCTGTTCATCATCTCAATATCGTTTATATTAACAACATAAATTCCGTCGGCAAGGCCGAGTAAATCCATAATGTTTCTCTCACCGGACGTGGCAGAAAAAGCCATTTCATACACCATAAACCTCTCAGAGGCATGGGTATATGCACGCATCTTTCCTTTTGGCAGATAGGCAAACTGGCCGGGTTTTACTATATAATTTTCTGAATCAATGTTTAAAAAGCACTCTCCCTCTATAACCCAGAAGAATAAATCGTTTACACCTATATGGCCTGCCGAGTCCCGTTTCTACACTATGGACGGAACATACAGACAAAGTTCTATAGGTTTTACCGATACTTCTTCCAGAGAAAACATTTCCGCCATATAAACCACTCCATTTTTATACTATAATAAATAAAATAATTCTGGTTTATTAATAAATCTACGTTTTTATGACAATCAACTGTGCACTCATAAGATAATATTATCTTGAACAAACTAATTTTATCCCTTTACTTTAGTATAATACCATATTATAATAGCCTTGTCATCAACTCCTTTTTGGTATTGCAGAAAGGGAGCATAAAAATGGTTGCCAAAAGATATAATGCCGTATCTGTCACAGACAAATTGCAAAAAGGCAAAAAACTTTATATAAAGGATGACAGATTACTCTCTCTTACTGAAGACGAACTTGATTTCGATACTTCCTTAGATGCACAGGGTTTGTATGTTACCCCGGATTTATAGACATCCACACCCACGGGGCAGGCGGCGGATACAAGAGCTGGCGGTATGTCCGCAGTAATCGGTATAGTTGCAAACGTATATATGGCAGAAGGCAGAAGTATATATATTCGAGCTTTTAAATATCTAACGTATTACAAAGAAACATAAAATTTTATATTACTCCAATAAATTTGCAATAGTTTTTATATCTTTCCTTTGTACATTACTTTATATTCCCTGGGGGAACAAAGTTTGTACTTCTTAAAAATCTTATCAAAATACGACTGAGACGAAAATCCGACGTTATACGCTGTCTGAGAAATACTCTCTCCGTTTTTGAGCAACTCTTCTGCCTTACATACCCTTACAAAGTTAAGATACTCGGTAAATGTACAGTTGCACTTATTTTTAAACAACCGGCAAAAATATGCCTTATCAATTCTCAGCACCTCAGCCCCATCCGATACCGAAATCGGCCTTTCAAAGTTGTTGCACACAAAATCAAGTGCCGGCATAACCTTTTTTATACTTTGCATATCTACAGTGTTTATATCATCTGTTACTGTGCCGCTTCGGTAGAGCACAGCCATAATCATATGCATATTTGCAAGCATATAATATTCATACGCAATTTTTTTGTCCTGCTCCTCACAAACCATAGCGGTCATACATTTTTGAATATCTTCTGCCTCTTTGCTTCCTTTTTTGAAGACTCGGAACAGGTTATCCGTAAGTGCTGTAAATCTGTTAAGGTATGACAGCGCGCCGCTTGTCGCATAAGGCGACCTGAACTGCACCATCAGATACGCTGTGTCTGCATAAGACCTGGTTGTGTGGGGAACAAGCCCGTTTATAAATATAACATCCCCCCGATTGAGCACATAGCAGGCACCTTCAACCGTGCACTCTAAAGCACCCCTCTGACAGTACAAAAACTCATACTCTTCGTGAAAGTGAAGTTCTACAACCTTGCTTTTTTGTGCACTTATCCCCTCAGGCATAACCGAGCCCGATACACAAACAGAAACTTTATCATTGCTGAATATGATATGTTCGTTCTCCATGGTTACACCTCCTTAGAATTACAGATTCTCCATCTCTGTTCTTATAGCATCATCAGGGTCGCTTTTTTCGACAAAAACTTTATTCTTATCTTCAAGTTTGACAAACTCGTTATAATAGCACGCCGAACTCTCTCAAAGATGCCGCATCAAAATGTATCATACTATCTCTCATTTTTACAACATTGTTAATTGATTGTATCAAGTCAGGTGAACAGCATATAATATGGCTTGCTGTTTCTGTCCTTTTATTCGGGATGTCGGGGACGCCATCCCCTACAATTTTATCTATACACAAATCGTTATTATAATCCGCAACCTCTTTATTTCACACTTCCTGCAAGCAGATATATCACAACCGCCTCGGCAACAATCATAAACGGGATGAGAATACGGAACTTAATTTTTGAGGTTTTATGGTTAAACAAAATCATTCCAAACATTGCACCGCATCCGCCAAAGAAAGCCGCACAAAGAAGCAAAGTCGCCTCGCTTATACGTCTTCTTCCTCTTTTTGCCTTCATTTTGTCAAGTCCGTAAATCAACATAACAATAATATTCCATGCAAAAAACAAAATCATATAACCGCTCACAATAATCCTCCCGCTTACCGCCACAGGGTAAGTATCAGAAACTTATATTACTCCGATAAATTTGCCACACTGAAATCGCCAACCGGTTTTATCCACTTGCGGGTCTTAAAATGTTTAAGACACATAATACATTTTGGTATATCTTCTACAAGATACTCAGTAAGCATTACAAGAGGGAAAGGAAGTTTCAGCAAGTATGCTGCAACAAAAGTTATTGGTATTGCAAGAAACCACAGGCATATTATATCAAACTTTGCACCCGTGGATGAGTCTCCGCCCAAGTGGAAGATAGCGCATATCATCGTATAAGGAATATTCCTGAAGCAAAGTTCAACTGCATATATAACAATAATAGCACGGACAACTGCCACCGTCTGCCCGGTGATATTGCCACTCATATTAAACAGATATACTACATTCCCGCGGAAGGCAATAACAAAGACTGCCAGAACCGCACTGATAAGGGGAGCTGTGCACACAAGCCGCATTGAACTTCTGTACGCCTTATCATAGTTGCCCTCGCCGATTGTTTTGCCAACGATTACCGCACCGCCATCGTTGAGGCCTATAAACAATATAAGGCACAAACTCTCGACTGTACGCAGTATCGTGCAGGCAGCAAAGTTCTCATAGCCGGTATTGGAATAAATTACATTGTTACATACGGTCCCAAGCCCCCACAAAAACTCATTTATAATAACAGGCGAGGCCTTGACCATAAATTTTTTATAATCGGCAAACTTAAAATCAAAATAACTCTTTACCGGCATTACCAATATGTTCTTCTGATATACCGATACAACTACAAGCACGCCAAATCCTATCCACGCAGAAATAGTTGTGGCAAGGGCTGCACCCTCTACTCCCATTTCGGGAAAGCCAAGTTTACCAAAAATCATTGCATAATCAAGAATAATGTTTGCAACAGTTGATATGCACGACGCAACCATTGGGAGTTTAACACGCTCCGTCGAGCGCAAAACTGTGCTGAGCACCGATGTCATCGCGGTTGCAGGATATGCAAAAACAAGAATTCTGAGATAGTCTGCCCCTGTTCTTACTACATCGGCATTACGATTGAATATCTTCATAATTGTAGACGGAAAGCAAAGCGCACCAATCATAAAAACCAATGCTGCGCCAAGGGCTGTAACCGCAGCAATCTTACAGATCTTTTTTATGTTTTCAATCTGTCCTGCGCCCCAATACTGCGCAATAAACAGAGCAGAGCCTGAGCAAAGTCCGAATGTTATCATATTTAAAAGCCAGTTCCACTGAAACGCCATTCCCGAAGCGGACAATGCCACATCTCCCAACTGACTCATAAACAAAGTGTCTACAAATGTAAGCGAATTTATAAGAAGATGCTGAAAAGCGATGGGAATTGCAAGTCTCAGCAACAACCTCCAGAATTCTTTTCTTTCTGTTTTTATGTTTTCCATTTTCAAGTTCCTCTTGTTGTAATATTGTTTGTCAGCAAAAATGAAGTCTGTCCATAACCTGACAGACCGCATTTATTTATGGCTTACGGATAAATATATTAAGCACCAGCGCCACAAAAGTCAGTGAGAGCAACATCACAAATATAGCCGAATATCCGCCTGTAACATCAAGCACTTTGTTCGATGCAGCAGCGACAAAAGAGCCAACCATAACCGTAAATGTCATAAGAGCCATATTGTTTGAAAAATACTTCATTCCATAAAATGACGACGTAAACGCCGCAGTAATCGTAGGGCAGGCACCGTAAGACATACCTGTCAGGCACAAACCGATAATACACAGCGGCAGAGACCCCATCGTTACCGCAATCAGGGTAACACCTGCAGCGCAAATGGTAAGTATATTGGCACAAAGCATTGTTTTGCGGCTGCCAATCACATCAAAAACCGCACCTGTAAAAATGCGGCCGATTCCGTTATACACAGACAACACTCCAACCAGGGAGACCGCCAATGCCTCAGGGGCATTTACCGACAGTGCCATATCCTTTGCAAAACTGATAACCGAACTTCCGACTGCTGCTAAGAAAGATATACATATAAATGCCATCCAGAAAGATGGCCTGCAAAGCATCTGAAGTGAGGTAAAGTCATTTTGTTTAATCTCTTGTCCGTTTGTGCTCTGTTTTGCCTCAACCTGAGGGAAGACAACGTCTGTGCCCGGTTTTTTGAGCAAAAGCCCTGCAATCACAATAACGGCAAAGATAGCAATACCCAAAATTATGTAGGCAGCACGCCACCCCAAATTGCTTTTGAACATAGCATCTGCTACATTGCCAAGTATCAGGGCAGATGCACCAAAGCCCATCATCAGGCAACCTGAACACAAGCCCTTTCTATCAGGAAACCACGCACTGACGGTGGCTATAACCACATTGTAAGCAATACCGATACCAAGCCCTGCCAAAACACCATATGTAATATAAAGAACCCACACCGATACATCCTGCAAAAGTGCGGTCAGCACAAAACCAAGGGCAGATAAAACCCCCGATGCTACAAGGGCAATTCTGTGGCCTTTGCGCTTTGATATCTGCGCGCCAAGCAATCCCCCGACACAGAAAAACGTCATTGCAAGAGTGAAGTTAAGTGCAAGTTCGGACGCTCCCCAGCCAAACTCTGCAGAAAGGGGGGACTTAAGTATTGACCATGCATATAAAACGCCTGCAAACAACATAGAAACAACGCCGATTATCATATAAAACCAACGTATAGAAATATTTTGACTTTCTTTATTCATTTTCAAAACTCCCATTGTGTAAAATACGGTTATAGTATATTATATTCCGGCAAAAAAATCAAGAAAATTACAGACCGAATATTTTCTCAAGAGCGTTTGCAACGCCTGATTCATCAACGTGGCCTGTAACAAAGGCGGCTATCTTCTTTATCTCATCAATTGCATTGCCCATTGCCACACCTGTACCTGCTTTTTCTATCATATCATAATCATTGAGGCTGTCACCCATGGCGATACTGTTCTCAGGTTTGATATCGAGTTTATCTAAAACAATCCTCATAGCCTCGGCTTTGGTATAATCCACCTGGACTATCTCAGCATATGCACTGTGCTGCAGGACGGCAAATCTGTCACCCAGAGCATCTCCTACTTCCTGCGGGCACTTGCCCACTAATGCAAATTTTTCTACAAGTATTCCCTCTTTTACAATCTGTCTGAAATTCTCACGGGTGATACACTTCCATCTGTTCTGTTCTTTTTCATCTGCATCAACGCAATACATTTCTTCTGTGCCTTCGATTATGCACTCGTTTTCTAAATCAAAACATACCTCACAAAATCTTTTAACCGAATCTATGTCTACCGGTTTTGAGAATATCTCTTTATTATCAACGACAATTCTTGTCCCTGCCCCTGAGATAAAACCGTCAAAACATTTTTGTATGTCCATATTCTTTGGCAAATATGCAGTAGACCTGCCTGTGTTTAAAAACACTTTGTGTCCATGCTCTCTGACCTTTTGAATCACATCAATGTTCTTTGCAAGCGATTCTTTGGAACTTCCCATTAATGTTCCGTCAATATCGAGAAAAACTGCACATTTATTATCAGAACTCATCATTTGCCACTCCTTTGTTATCAATAGAATTTGTGTTATAATCAACAAACGATTTATGTTTAACATCATTTTACCACAAATAACCCTCAAAATCAACCATAACAGACATGGTTTCTGCCTTATTTTGGGTACAACAGTCAAAAACAATAATAGAAAATATGAGCCGGCAGATTTATCTGTAAAAAAACAAATAAATATCAATATAGTACAAAGATATGTCAGTTTCAGTGTAGAATTATATCAATATAGTTGATATAATTATTTTATTAAAATATCAGG
>JAZSBQ010000023.1:0-11934 GCA_045602485.1 Clostridia bacterium | reverse complement strand
TACATCACAGATGGTGAGAGAGTCAAGAGGGTCATTCTTAGTAATGCCGCCCTGAAGCTTTCTTGTAAGGTCAGTAGTTGTAGGATTGATTAAAGCGACTGTGTATCGGCTGTCAAGAAGATATTTAAGCAGAGCAAAATGGTAATGCCCTGTATCCTCCATACCGATAAGAATGTCAGCTTTGTCATAAGCTTTTAGCTGATTGGTGAGTAACAGAAATCCATTCTGATTGTTATCAAAAACAGAAGGGGTTAAAAGTATTTCTCCGGTTCCTCTATCGACTATGGAGAAAGTGTGTTTGGTTTTACCAATGTCAATTCCGACTAAAATCATGGTAATGCATTCCTTTCGTAAAAATATGTAATGTGTTATCCACAGCACTTGCTCCATAAAACCTGGTTCGAGATACGAATTCAAAGACTCATCTAACTAATCATTAATTAGAAACAAGGTGTGGTGAGAACCTCCGTTAAGTAGTCAAAGCCACAGGAATAAAATACAAATCCACATTACTTATTTATATAATACCAATATACAAAACCGTAATCAACCACGGATTAAAAAAGGTTGATAGAAAGGAGAAAGGTATAATGAAAATGACTGTTAGATGAGTCAATTACATTATACCAGGAATAAAAATGGCAGCAAAAAACAATACAAAAGCAAAGGCAGAAAGAATTGAGACTTTTTATAACGAGCCGGTGCCTGTAATGCTTATAAAGGATAATGCAAAGTACAAGGATGATGTAACCGTTACAGTAAACGGCACAAACTATCAGTTGCAGCGCGGAGTTCAGGTGATGGTGCCAAGATGCGTTGCCCTTGTGTTAGAGCGCAGCCATATGCAGGAGCTTGAGGCTCAGGCATATATGGACAGCCTGAAAGGATAGGTGAAGTATGGAAATATTAAGGGCAATCGAGCGAGCCGACGCACTCTGCCCCAACCCCTATACCTTAGAGGAAAAACTGTGCTGGTGTGATGAGGTAACCGCCCAGTTGCGTCGGGAGATTATAAAAGTTTACGATATGATAGAAACCGAGATAGACGAGACGGGAAATGTTGTGCTGCCGGATGACATTCCTTTTGAGAGGGTTGAGAATCTGTTTTACGGAAATCAGGTTTTGGAAAAGCAGGATTTTCGCAGTTTTATGTCAAGGCTGAGTGATACTGATATAAAATACTCAATCCCGAGAAAAATCAGGGCAGTATATCTGGATTTGCCAAAGCCTGTATTAAGGCTTGAAATCAAGGGTGAGTTCAACACAAGCGAGAACATAATAGAAATTACCGCGTCACCTTTTGCAGAGGGTGACAAGATAGAAATCTGTGCGCTAAGTGATATTAATGACGAGCCTGAATGGGAGACGTCAAAGTGTGCCTACATAGTCGAGAGATTTAATGATAAAATTCTGCTCGATGGCGATATGCTTGAGGCGCAGACTATGGCGCCCCTTGCAATCAGGAGGGTTATTACGGACTTTACCGCCATTGATGAGGCACCCTATGATTCTATGTATATAGAGTATATTCTGGCAAAGATGGCTCTCTATCAACATGATTACACCGGCTATAACGCTCATATGACACAGTATAACAGTTTGTACGAGACTCTGCGCAGAGAATATAAAACACGCAGTCCTCTTACAAATCAGGTGAATTTTAAGAACTACAGCCGTATTTAACGGCAGAAAACGGAGGCAGAAGAATGTTATTACCACGCTTTGAGGCGAGAGAAAATACAAAAGTTCAGTTAAGCGTTTTTTCAGGGCTGAACAGAAGAGACAAAATATCAGACACTGAACTTACCGATATGGTAAATATGTCGGCTGATGCAATACCGGCTCTGTCCCCCAGAGAGCCAAGAAAATTTGTGGCAAATGTTGCGGGTGCTACCGCTGTTTGTGCGCCGGAGTATACAGGTGGAGAACTTTCTGCCTTCACAGGGGTGAGGGGCACCACCTTTTACTATAACGGCAATGCGGTGGGCGGAAGCCTGACAGAGGGGGGTAAATCCATAGCGGATTTTAACGGCAAGATTTGTATCTTCCCCGATAAGGTCTACTATGATTATATGCCAAGTCCTGATACGGGTGAGATAAGTGATAAACTTGTTTCAATGGAAAAATCTGTGACTGTATCGGGTGCAAAACTTTATTCAAGTTATAACGAGGTAACGGGAGAGTATACATCCTATATCTCGGCAAGCGGAGCAGGCTTTGACAGTATCTTCTCGGTGGGTGACAGCATCGTTATCTCAGGAAGCAGTAAGTCAAAAAACAATACAAAGGTTGTGTCGGGGCGCAAAGATTTTGCGGCGGATAATGACATAGTAAGTGTTGTTGCAGAGAAAGTCGCGTCCACCCGTATAGACCTTGTAATGTACAACAAAAAGGGAAAAAAGATGACATTTGACAATGTGACAGAGACAAATAAAATCACTTTAAAGAGGGCTGTCCCCGATATGGATCACATTTGTGTCCATAACAACCGTCTGTGGGGAACAGCAGTATCCGGCGAGTGCGTTTATGCTTCTAAACTTGGCGATTGTACAAACTTTTATTCCTATGCCGGACTATCCGACGACAGTTGGTACGGCTCTGTCGGCACAGGCGGAGGGTTTACCGGAATATGCAGCTATCGCAGTGCGGTTGTTGCTTTCAAACGCGGATGTATCCACCACATCTACGGAGACGCTCCGGTGAACTTCTCAATGCCGAAGCAAACGGCAGGGGGTTGTATCGATGCAGGAAGCATATGTGAGGTAGGCGGAGTTTTGTACTATCTTTCATATGACGGATTTAAAGCATACAGCGGCGGAGAGCCTTATGATATATCACCCAAACTTAAATACAGATACATATCCTGTGCATCCGGCAGTGACGGCAGACGCTATATTGCATCGGCGGTAAGTGAGGACGGAGAAAGAGATGTCCTTGTATACACCCCTGATGCCGATGTATGGGTAAGAGAGGATAATGCACCTTTTACGAATTTTTGCACTTATAACGGAGAGGTGTACGGCATAACTGATGCCGAAATGTATAAGATGCGCGGCGGAAACAGCCCGACGAACTGGAGTGTTACCTCCAAGCGTCTTACCTACAATGCCATAGAGCACAAAGGTTTATCCTGTATGTGGATAAGGGCGGATATGGAGAAAGGCTGTGAAATGCGTGTGCTTGTCTCAAAAGACGGAGGCAGGTTTGAGTTGTGCAAAGAGGTTAAAGGTTCGGGCTTTTTAGTCCATCGCATACCGGTGAGGTTTGGAAAATGTGAAAGTTTTCGCGTTATGCTTGAGGGCAGAGGCAAAGTGGTGATTCACGATGTTGAGATAACCACACATAACGGGGGAAGAATAATGTAAGCCCCTTGACAAACGCGGAGAAAGGAGAAGTAAATGGACAGAATAACAGAAACAAAAGAAAAGAAAGACAAAGCGGACAAGGTTGAAGTTCCAAGGTCAGGCGATGCGGTTGGTATAAGAGCAACCCTTAACAATATGGGGTTTTCAAACTCTGATATCGGGTATGATAACAACAAAGGCGTTGTTACCCTCAAAGGTAAGGCGCTTATAAAACCGAGTTATCTCGATGATGAGGCAGGGGTATCCTATGCAAGAGAAGCGGATATACAAAAAAGCCTTGTTGATTACCACAGCGGAAGCAAAAATCCCATTGTAAGGGTAAGCGAT
The DNA here is from genome assembly GCA_045602485.1 of Clostridia bacterium. GTDB lineage: Bacteria > Bacillota > Clostridia > Monoglobales > Monoglobaceae > UMGS1820. Next base: position 8,242 of record JAZSBQ010000023.1, on the reverse strand, counting down.
GCCTATGCAGAGACAGCAGGCAAATACGGCCTTGGCGCAGATGCTCTGACTTATGGCAACGGCACAGTTTCAATAGGCGGAAAGCCCCTTGATGTTTTGTATATAGACGACAGCGGCAAGTCTTGGGCATGGAGAGACGATGTTATATCCCTTACCGAAAAATACGCAAAAGGGCTTGGGTTTGAGTCTCCAACAGAACTTGCAAGGGAGTACGCCGATGATTATCTTGATGAAATATGGGACAGACTTGGCGATATTTATAACCGCAAAGAATTCTCATATGACCCGGACAGCGACCCTGTCTACCTTGCCTATAAGAAGAAGTATTATACAGAGGGCGACAGAGCAAGCCGTGATGCCATGGCAAACTACTCAGCGTTGACCGGCGGCTATACAAACTCTGCGGCGGTGACTGCAGGTGCAATGGCAAATCAGTATTATGCACAGCAGTTGTCAGACGTTATCCCGACTCTTGCAGAGCAGGCGTATCAGCGATATTATGACAGTTATATGGCAGATATTGATGTGCTCGATAAAATGGTTAATGTGTACAAGGCTGACTATGGTGCCGCGGTGGAAGCAAATCAGGCTGCAAGGGATAACGCCAACTACTCGGCGGCGGCATCAACCGCCCGTGATGATGCGGCGTACGAGAGAAATCAGGAAGCCTTTGAACGCTACTGGGAAGAAAAGTTTAACAATCAGAAGTATGACACCCAGGAGAGAGAAAACTACTGGACAGAACTTTTTAACCCCGTAAAATATGAGGGCGAAATTCTTGATAATACCCAGAAAAAAATCTACAATGAGTATTACAGAAGATTAATCGAAGAGGAGTTAGAGGGCAAGTATCTTTCTAACCAAAAGACAAGAGCCCAGCTTGGGTATTAAAAAAGAGGCAACGTATGCCGAGTGTTCTAAAGGACAGTAAACGGAGCAGTGAAATTCACTGCTCCGTTTTGTTATCGTAAAAACAATCTAATTCCCATTTTAGAGGGTTTGTGTCTATATATTCCCATATCTTTTGATAATCTTTTTCACCACGAATTATATGGTCAAGGTAAGACCTTTGCCATATAGAATAACCTATTTCTTTCGTTAACATTGTTTTAAATGAACGAATAACGGTTCCGATATTCTTTGTAGGGGACGATGACCTCATCGTCCCGTGAAGAAATATAATCAAATGAATGTGATTGGGCATTATTACATATTTATTAACTGTTACATTTTCGTATTTAACATTCATATTTTTAATGTATTTATCACATATAATACCAATTCGTGATAAATTGTTTTTCGGGACGATGTGGGCATCGTCCCCTACAATGCGGTTCGTCGGAAACCGCCGAACCCTACGATAAAAGGCAGAAACGAAACCAATCGTTTCTGCCTTTTGAATTATTGTCCTTAAATGTACATGCCATACGTTGCCTCTTTTTATATATTAAGTGCGGTAACTTTTTTTAGGTAGTCAAGAGTCTTGAAGTTTTTGTCAAGCAAAACTTCTGTGCACCGCTCGCCAAGTGTGCTTAAGTAGTCGATAGAAGAAGAGGACATATCAAAAGAGAAAATCTTTTTATCTTCTGCAAGAGAGATGTATGCAATTGCGGCAAGGATACTGTCGTTTATCTCAAGAGCATCAGGATGTGCCTCGGCGCATTTGCGGCAGTAAACAGAGCCGGTCTGCGGACTTATAAAGCAAATCTCTGCGCCACATCCGCAATCCTTGCACAGACTGATATCGGGCATAAGCCCTGCAATGGTAAGTGTGCGGAACTCAAAGACCGCTTTGATTTTCTGAGGGTTTACATCATCTTTGCACAAAAGATAGAGACAACGCAGCAAAAGTTCTGTTTGCTGCGGCTCGGGTGCGCCCTCCTGCATAACTGTGTTTGTTACATCGCAAAAGTATGATGCATATGCCATTTTGTCAAGAGACTCCCTCAGGGCGACAAAGGATGTTATAAGTTCGCCCTCGTTAAGTTTATAAAGAGCAGAAGACCCTCCCTTGAACAAGGTAAAACTGCTGTGACTGAACAAGGATGTCGCGCTGAGCAGCCCTGACTTGTTTCTGCGCACGTTGCCTGCCAGAACAGAGATTCTGCCGAGTTCTTTTGTGGCCACCGTCAGAATCCTGGAGGTGTCGCCGTATTTAGTTTCTTTTGTTACTATGCCCTCGACGTTAACGATAGCCAATAGGTTCACCGCCTTTGATTGTGGCGGAACTGTCGGTTGGGGTTTCTGCGTTTGAGAACCTGTCAACGTTTATACCCTTATATCTGAGATAAGAATATATACTGCCTGTACCTGTAAAGTCCTGCCAGAGTTTTTCTGTTTCTGATGTATTGTTATTATTTGTCTGCATATATTCAAACCTCCGAATCAAGTAATTAATGAAGTTATTATATGATACGGAGGTTTTTATATACTGTGAATATTTGGTGGTTTAATTTATGTGCATAAAGGATTTATTCAAATCCTATGTCGGTAATAAAGTTCTCTCTGTTGCGCCAGTCATCTTTGACGCGCACCCAAAGTTCAAGATAGACTTTTTCGCCAAGGACTCTCTCTATATCGGCTCTTGCCTGAGAGCCTATCTGTTTAAGTTTTTCTCCGCCTTTGCCGATAATAATACCCTTGTGGCTTTGTCTCTCGCAATAGATTGCGGCAAGAATTTCATAACTGCCGTTATCTTTCTTTTTCATTTTTTCTATCTCTACGGCAATTCCGTGGGGGATTTCCTTGTTCAAAAGGCGCAGAGCCTTTTCTCTTATAAACTCCGACACAATCTGCCTCTCGGGCTGGTCGGTGATAATATCATCGGAGAAGAACTTTGGCCCCTCGGGCAAAAATTCTTTCAACTTGTCAAAAAGTGCGTTCAGATTATTGCCCTTCTGCGCCGAAATCGGCACGATGTCAGAAAAGTCATAAAGGTCTTTAAGTTTATCAAGAACGGGCAAAAGTTGAAGTTTTGGTATGGTATCAATTTTGTTTACTGCAAGAACAACAGGCGCATCCGTTGTCTTAAGGCCGCGCAGTGCTTCTTTTTCGAGTTCGAGTTCGCTGTCTTTTATGTTGCAGTCTATAACATAGACAAGGGCGTCAATGTCTTGTGTTGCGGTATAGATGTATTTTTCCATCCTCTTGCCGAGTTTGTTGTGGGGCTTGTGGATTCCGGGGGTGTCGATTAAAACAAGTTGATAATCCTCGCCAGATTTTACGCCGAGGATTTTGGTCCTCGTTGTCTGCGGCTTTGATGATACGATTGCAACCTTTTCGCCTATGATGTGGTTAAGCAGAGTTGATTTGCCGGCGTTGGGTCTGCCGGTTATTGCTATAAATCCTGATTTCATATTTTCTCTCCTGTTATCTTGTAAGACCTATTTCGTTTAAAATATCTTTCTGATAGCCGAACATTTCTTCCTCGTCCTCAGGCGTCATATGGTCATAGCCAAGGAGGTGCAGCATAGAGTGGACGGACAGAAAACCAACCTCTCTCTCAAAGGAGTGGCCGTATTCTTCTGCCTGCTCGTGGGCGCGCTCAAGAGAGATAACAATGTCGCCAAGGCAAAGTTCGCCCATCTCGTTGAACTCGGCATAATCTTCTATAATCTCACCGTCTTCGTCATACTCAAACATAGGAAAGGACAAAACATCCGTTGCCCTGTCGATTCCGCGGTGCATATTATTAAGGTCCCTTATGCCCTCGTTGTCAATCAGAACAACGCTGATTTCTACGTCTGTTCTGAACTCCATATATTTAAGGGAGGCAAGGGCGCACTTTTTGATTAAATCCTTAATGTCCCTGCCTGCCTTGTACTTGTCCTGCTGATTTAAAAAACTAATCTTCATAATTCCTCTTTATCTGTTGTGACTTGTCTTTTTTGCCTTTTCTCTCTCAAAGGTCTTGCGCTCGTACGCTTTTACGATTCTTTGTACAAGGGGATGTCTTACAACGTCTCTCTCGTCAAGGTAGACAAATTCGATGCCCTCAACGTTTTTAAGAACAATCTCTGCATCCCTAAGACCTGATTTTTTATCTCTTGGCAAATCTATCTGCGTAACATCGCCCGTTACAACAATGCGTGACGAAAATCCCATTCTTGTCAAAAACATCTTCATTTGTTCGGCGGTGGTGTTCTGCGCCTCATCAAGAATGATAAACGCGTTGTCAAGGGTGCGCCCTCTCATATAGGCAAGAGGTGCAACTTCTATAACTCCGCGCTCTAAGTTTTTGTGAAAACTCTCATAGCCGAGCATCTCGCCAAGGGCGTCAAAGAGCGGGCGCAGATACGGGTCTACCTTCTCCTGCATATCTCCGGGCAAAAAGCCAAGGCTCTCGCCGGCTTCGATTGCAGGTCTTGTCAAGATGATGCGGTCAACCTCTTTGTTTTTAAAGGCATTTACCGCCGCGGCAACTGCAAGGTAGGTTTTGCCTGTGCCTGCAGGACCTATGCCGAAGACAACGGCGTTTTCTTTAATTGTTTTAAGATACGTCTTCTGCCCGAGGGTTTTTGCCTTTATGGGCACACCTCTTGAGTTTATGCAGATTACATCCTTGCCAAGTTCTTCAAGTTGTTCTTCGTTGCCGATTTCTATCTGAGACATCACATAGCGCACTTCCTGCTCGCCTATCTGCTCGCCCTTGCTTGCCATAGCAAGCAAAGCGTTGACAACCGAGACCGCCTTGTCTGTGTTCTCAGGTTCGCCCCCGATTTTTATATTGGAGCCGCGGTTTATTATGGCAACGTCAAGTTCTTTTTCAATAAGCCTTACGTTCTCGTCAAAACTTCCGAAGAGGTTTATGACAAGTTCTATTTTTTCTGCTTCTATATGTCTTTCCATATTATATATGCACTCCTGATTTTTGTTGTTTTAAATTAGCATATTATATTCTTTCCTATATTAAATATCATAATCCAACAAAATTGTTTTGTCAATCTTAAAATGCGCCAAATATTGGGCAAAAAACCTAATTTTTAAACAGGTTTTGCCAAAAGATACTTAGGTTCGAAATTTTTTTAAATTTTTTTAAAAAATTATGAAAAAACACTTGCAATTTTCTTACAAATATATTAAAATAATAATAAAGTGGAGCGAAATGGGGCAAAATGTACTAAAGTGGATTAAAATTTAAAAATAGTCTTGCAAGTGGTGCAGGAAGTATTTTTCGGGAAAGGAGGCAACAGAATGCTTGTCGGAAGATATGACCAGAATATTGATGTTAAGGGCAGAATAAACGTTCCGTCCAAATTCAGATCGTCCCTTGGCGAGAACTTTGTTGCCGCCATTGGAGACGAAAAATGCGTTTGCATCTACCCCATGGAGGAATGGAACGCGTTTATGGAGCGCGTAAAGGCTGTTGATGTTGAAGACCGCGCAATGGTTATGAGGTACATTCAGAAAACCTCAGCAGAGTGCGAGATGGACAGTCAGGGCAGAGTTGTTATTCCACCCGCCATCCGTGAGTATGCAGAACTTACCAAAGAGATAGTAGTCTTTGGTGAGCACACAAAGGTTGAGGTCTGGAGCCTTGACAACTGGAATGCATACGCAAATAAAGAATTTGATATGGACAAGATTACGGATATTATGAAGCGTATTGGCATATAAGGGGCGGCTGAAAAGATTGTATTGATGATATGATGTAGGGGACGGCGTCCCCGACGTCCCGAAGAAGACGTAGAGGTATAATATGGAATTTAATCATATATCGGTGCTCCTTGAGGAGAGCGTAAAAGCCCTTGAGGTAAAACCCGACGGCATATACGTCGACGGAACCCTCGGCGGCGGCGGACATTCTTCGCTTATTTGTTCCCGTTTGTCAGACAGAGGCAGGCTTATCGGGACTGACAGAGATGAGATTGCCCTTGCTGCGGCGACAGAGAGGCTAAAAGATTATAACTGCCAAAGACAACTTGTGCATAATAACTTCTTTAATATAAAGGAAGTTTTACACACCATCGGGATTGACAAAATTGACGGCGCTATTTTAGACCTTGGTGTTTCATCACCGCAACTGGATGTTGCAGAGAGGGGTTTTAGTTATAATATGTGTGCTCCTCTTGATATGAGGATGGACAGAACATCTGCCCTTGATGCATACACCGTTGTAAATACTTATGACGAAGAGAAAATCTCTGATATAATCTTTAAGTACGGAGAAGAAAAGTTTGCGAGAAAAATTGCAAGAGCAATCTGTAAAAGCCGCGTAGAGAAGCCCGTTGAGACAACGACAGAACTTTCTGAGATTATAAAATCGGCGTTTTCTCCCGCTCAGAGGTTTGCGGACAAGCACCCTGCAAGGAGGACGTTTCAGGCAATCAGGATAGAGGTAAACGGAGAACTTGACGGGCTGGAGAGAGCGGTTTGTGATTTTGCAGATGTTTTAAAGCCCGGCGGCAGACTTGCGATAATTACCTTCCATTCTTTAGAAGACAGAATCGTTAAAAACGCCTTTGCGTCACTGGCAAGCGGATGCGAGTGCCCAAAGGACTTTCCCGTTTGTGTATGCGGAAAGAAACCAACCGTAAAACTGATAAATAAAAAGCCTATAATTGCAGACAAGACAGAACTTGAGGAAAACTTTCGTGCACACAGCGCAAAACTGAGGGTTATCGAAAAGCTCTGATATAAGATAGATACTATAATAAGAAAGGATGATAAGCTGTGCCAACCTACACAAGAGACAGAGAAAGAAACTATACACGCACATCATATGATAGGTACGACAACACCACATACAGCAGAAAATACTATTCAAACACAAGCACGGCTTATGAAATCCCAATGACATACCCCGAGAGGGTAAAGACACCGGTAAGCAGACCTGCGCAGAAGCCTGAGACCAATGCAAAAAAAGGAAAGAGATTAACGGCTTCGCAAGTGGGAATAATTAAGATGTGCGGAATTTTGTTGTTTGCGTTTGCTCTTTGCTGCACAGTTGTATACAGATATGCTGTTATTCTTGAGTGCAATCAGGAGATAAAAGAACTTGAGAAGATGTGCGAGACAATAATGGCAGAAAATCAGGCAATGCAGGGCAGAATAGACAGAAGCCTTGAAGTCGGTGAGATTGAAAGGGTTGCAAGAGAAGAACTTGGAATGATGAAACCCGAAGCCTATCAAATTTTTTACATAGATATGGATATGCAGGATATGGGCAGCACAGGCAGCGCGAAAGCCGGTCAGAGCAGCGGCGCACTTGTGGGAGTTCCCGGAACCCTTGTGAATGCTTTCAGGGTTTTAAAATAAAAATACAATGAATATATTATACAGAGAATGCAAGTTTTCTAAGTATACAGAGTGCCGTTCGACCTCATTTTTTCGGGCGGCATCTTTGAGTTAAAGGAAGTATAGTGTGAAGTATAAAGGGGTGGATGGATGTGGCAGAAAACAGAAAAAGACCGATTGAAGAGTTTTTTGGCGGCAGCAGACCGATACAGAGAAAAAGAATAGTTACATTAACTATTATTGTAGTTGTTTTGTTTGCGGGCCTTATATTAAGGACGGCTTATCATCAGATAATAAGAGGAGAGGCTTTGTCCAGAGCCGCTCTTGAGCAGCAGACAAGCGACAACACCGTAAGTGCAAAAAGGGGCAAGGTCTATGACCGCAACTACAAGGTTCTTGCAAGCAATATGACGGTGGAGACCATAAGCATAACTCCCGAGAACGTGCGCAAATCCCTTGAGGCAAACGGAATGTCTGTGCAGAGGGTTGCGGATGATATAGCAGAAATCTTAAGCCTTGACAGCGAGGTTATTGCAAGCAGAATCAATAAAAAAAGCGGATTTGAGTATATTAAGAAAAAGGTTGAAAAAGAAGAAGCAGATAAACTGAGAAAATACGTAGAAGAGTATAAGATTTCCGGAGTCAGTTTTGTTGAGGATGTAAAGAGATACTATCCATATAACAACCTTGCGTCGCATATAATAGGCTTTGTGGGCGAGGATAATCAGGGCCTTGAGGGAATAGAGAGTATATATGATGATACCCTCAGCGGAGTGCCGGGCAGAGTTGTAACAACAAGAGATTCTGCGGGGATAGAGTCAGGCACAAGCTATGAGAGTTACATAGCGGCGCAGGACGGCAACAGCGTTGTGCTGACTATCGATGAGGTAATCCAGAGTTATGTCGAAAAGCATCTTGAAAACGCAAGGGTTTCAAATCGCCTTGAAGAGGGTGCGGCGGCAATAGTAATGGATGTTAACTCGGGCGAGGTGCTTGCTATGGCAAC
>JAZSBQ010000022.1:0-3360 GCA_045602485.1 Clostridia bacterium | reverse complement strand
TGCAAAGAGACTGTGGTTGGAACCTTTCGAGAACCATCGAATGGTAGGATGAGATAACCAATCCACAGCATCTAAACAATTATATCATAGTTCTTGGAGAGGAACTCTAAAAACTACTACATTTATTATACGAGGAGAGATTTTGTGTTTACTATTTATGTTGTTTTCAAATGCATTGAAGGTAAAAGAGAAGAATATATTCAGTTGCTGAATAAAGAGGGCATTGTTGATGCCATAAGAAAGGAAGACGGATGTATCCGTTACGACTATTATTTTTCTGAGAAAAATCCTGATGAAATTCTGCTTATAGAGATGTGGGAAAGCAAAAACCATCAGGAAGTACACCTCAAGCAGCCACATATGACACGACTGTTTGAACTCAAGCCTGATTTTGTTCTCTCTACAGAGATAGGAGAGTTTGAACTTAAATAAACACGTGCAGTAAACAAAAACGGAGGTAGTTATGACAGATAAGTTAAAGAGGATATGGATGCTGTTTTGTATCTTTTTTAAAATCGGCGCATTCACATTTGGCGGTGGATATGCGATGATTCCGCTGATTTCAAGAGAAGTTGCAGACAACAAAAAGTGGATTACAAACGATGATATTTTGGATATAATTGCAATTGCAGAATCTACCCCGGGGCCTATTGCTATAAACTCTGCTACATTTGTAGGGTATAAGGTTGCAGGATTTTTCGGTGCTATGTTTGCGACAATGGGTGTGGTTTTGCCATCATTTGTTATCATAACGCTGATATCCTATGTGCTGCAGCAATTTCAGAATATCCAGGCGGTGCAGTTTGCATTTATGGGTATCCGTGCAGGCGTACTTGCCCTTGTAATAAAAGCGCTTATCTCTATGTACAAGCAATGCCCTAAAGGAGTTGTGTCATATATAGTTATGGGGCTTTCTTTTGTGGCGGCAGGAATTCTTGATGTTAATATCCTTATAGTTCTTATTGCCTGTGCAATCATTGGCCTTGTGTCTTCGGTTATAGCAAAGAGGAGGGTGGCAAAATGATTTTACTTGAGTTATTTTTGACCTTCTTTAAAATCGGTGCATTCACTTTTGGCGGCGGATATGCGATGCTTCCGTTGATTACAGAGGAAGTTTTAAACAATAAGTGGCTTTCAGAAGAAGCAATAGTAAACTTTATAGCGGTGAGCGAGTCAACCCCCGGCCCGTTTGCGGTAAATATTGCCACATATGTAGGCGGACAACTTGGCGGAATCTTAGGTTCTGTTTGTGCAACACTTGGCGTTGTTCTGCCGTCTTTTATTATAATCCTGATTGTTGCAAAATGTTATGAGAAGTTTAAAAACAGCAGTATAGTTGAGGGCTGTATGAAGGGCCTTCGTCCTGCGGTTATCGGTCTTATCGGTACAGCAATAGTGACCGTTGGCCGAACAGCGCTTTTTCCAAAAGGTGTGTCTGTTGACGAACTATTGAGCATTGAACTTTTGTGCTCGCTTATAATTTTTGCTATTTCTGCGTTCTTGATTTTCAAAAAGAAGACGCACCCGATTGTGGTTATATTGATTGCTGCCGTGCTTGGTATTGCAGCAGGCTACGGACAGATGCTGATATAAAAAATGCTTCCCATACGGGAAGCATTTTTTTATAGTATTTTCTTTAAGTTTTCAAGAGCGGTTTTATATGATGTAACAGGAAGTTCATCAAGGATAATGTCGGGCAGTACGGAGAGTTTGTTCATACATTCAAAGAGAAGTTTGATGTTAAGCTGACCTGTGCAGGTGGTGGCAAACTTCTTTTCATCTCCGTTGATGGTAAAGTCTTTTACGTGCACCGCATAAATCTTATCCCCAAGGATGTCAAAGGCCTTGCGGATTGTATCATCCTGCTCGGCAAGGTTTTCGGCAACCGTTATGTTTGACATATCAAGGATAACCGCAAGGTTGTCTGAGTTTATGTCGTCAAGCAGTCTCTTCATAACCTCAACAGAGTATATGGTAAACTGCCATACAGGCTCAATTGCCATAGTAACTCCGCATTCTTCTGCAACCTTTACAAGGGGGCGCAGGTTGTCAAGGAGGAACTGATAGTTCTCTTCGGAGCGGGTTGCCTCTAAACTGCCAAGGCTTCCTGTCTCTGTACCGATAACGCGGGCGTCAAAGGCCGCAGCATAGCGGATAAAATTCTCAAAGCGCTTTAACTGAACTTTAAGAGCATCGGGGTTCTGGTCAATGGGGTTTATGTAGCATCCGAGAACCGAAACCGATAGGTTGTGGGCATCAAGTTTTGCTTTTATATCATTTGCAAGGGCATCATCATAGCCAACCTCATCAAAGTTTACGTCATTTACAGTTCTCGCGAGAGCAAACTGAAGATTCGGTACGCCTATTTCGGCACCGGTTCTGCACATATCGTCAATGTTGTTTGCAATATCATGGCCTCTCAGACCAAATTTATAGTTTGAAAATTCCATTTTTATAAGTCCTTTCTGTATTTGCTTACCCTCAAATTGTAGCCAAAAATAACGAAAATGTCAATAGAAAATCTTTTGTGCAAAATATATATGATATTTTTTCAAAAAATCTCAAAATTTTTCAAAAATACACTTGTTTTACTTAAAAGATAGGTGTATAATATATGGTATTGAATTATGCATATGGAGGCATTGAAATGAGTAAATTTTTAGAGCAGATTAAAGAAAGGGCAAGAGCAGACAAAAAGACTATTGTTCTTCCCGAATCTATGGACCCAAGAACTTTTGAGGCGGCAGAGAAAGTACTCAAAGAAGACATTGCAAACGTTATAATCATCGGTACACCTGAAGAAGTTGCTGAGAACAGCAAAGGCTTTGATATCACAGGTGCTACAATTATTGACCCATTTAAATACGAAAAGACAGAAGAGTATCTCAATCTTTTTTTTGAACTCAGAAAGTCAAAGGGCCTTACATACGAAGAAGCAAAGAAGACTGCCCTTGGTGACTATATGTACTATGCTTGTCTTATGGTTAAGGCAGGCGATGCAGACGGTGTTGTATCAGGTGCTTGCCACTCTACTGCAAACACCCTTCGCCCAAGTCTTCAGATAATCAAGACAAAGCCTGGCGTAAAACTTGTATCAGCTTTCTTCGTTATGGTTGTTCCTGACTGTGAATACGGCGCTGACGGCGCATTCATCTTTGCCGACAGCGGTCTTGAGCAGAATCCTGATCCTGAAAAACTCGCTGCAATTGCGGCTTGTTCTGCAGAATCTTTCGAACTTCTCGTTCAGAAAGAGGCAATGGTTGCTATGCTTTCGCACTCTACAATGGGCAGCGCAAAGCACTACGATGTAACAAAGGTTGTTGAGGCTACAAGAATCTGAAAAGAAAACAACCCCAACAT
>JAZSBQ010000021.1:0-13322 GCA_045602485.1 Clostridia bacterium | reverse complement strand
CTTACTGCTGCGGTACAGAATATGAAAAAGATTGCAAATATCCTCTGGAAGAGGGATAGGCAGTTTTTATCAAGAATTACTAAAAATCTGATATATACGACACAAACCCACCGTTTTAGGTGGGTTTGTCAGTAGTCTGACAGATTTCTTTTGAAATCTGTCTTTTTTCATTGTCCTATGCACAATTCACAGGAATCATATCCGCTCTTTATGGCATCATCTATTGTCACTTCAGTAATATTTGTTCTGTTTTTTATAATCACGCAAGAACCTCTGTGATACTTTTCTCCACCTGAAGTTACATAATATTTGTCTTCCTGCGGAACATTTATATCAGGGCTATAAAAATTTTTCACAGCCTTTCCATTGTTGCAGACAACAGAAAATAATATTGCTGCGCAAAGCAGCACTCCTGCCACACATACTGACAAAATCCTCTTCTGGTTTACAAGGGCGCAAAGGCTAAATCCAAACCCCGGATGTTTCAGATGATATGAAAATTCATTTGCAAACTCCTCACATTTAACTCCACAGGAGTATACGTTATAATTAACCAAGTCAGGATCCAGAATATGCCCGAGTTCATGGCACAGGAGGGCACGTTTGTCCTCTTCTTTTATATCGGAATTTAAAAACACAAATCTCAGATTTTTACTTATGTATAAAAAAGAATCTCTTTCTTCAATTTCTTTTTGAATATGTAATTTTTCAATAAGTTCTGCAACTTCCTCCGAGTTGTTGCACCTTTTGTACATAATAATTACAAAGCCTTTTGCTTCTATAATGCTTTTTAGTTCACCGACGGATGGAGGCTGGCAAAGCCGATGCCCCAACATAATTCTGCGTGCAATAATTTTAGGTAAGTTATTTTTCATTGTTGTCCTTTTTCTTTATCTTCTGAACTAAATCAAGTATCTCTTTTTCGTCCTCTGTAAGTTGCTTTCCTGAATCTATGCTCCCATATGCCGCAATAAGTGCACCCCGAGGAGCATCTGCATAAATTCGTCTGTGCTCTGTCTCAGCAACAGACATAACTGTATGTTTGCCGATTTCATCCAGAGAACTGAAAACCCCTAGAAATCTTATCAAATCTTCATCAACAGCCACAGGAAGTTCCGCACCCGGATAAATGTCCAACTCTTTTAAAATTTTGTTAACCATTTCATAACTTGACATCTCTACTCCATTTTTCAAAACAAAGTTAACCGTTGTCCGCGGAATTCCTACATGTTTGGAAAAATTCTCAATCGTTTTAAATTTTTCCTTTATTCTCTTCCTTATTAGTTCTTTCATGCAAATCACTTCCTTATTTTTATTTTACATCAAAGTATCTTTCCGGTCAACAAAAATAACTCACCATTTGACAAAATTCTGTTTTGTGATATAATTTAATGACATTATATCGTCGTTTAATTATATTTAGACGTTTTACTATTCGTTTATAAGGGGTGAAAACAAATAAACGATTGTTTTTTCTTTTGATATGCAATCGTTTTTTCTTTACATAAGCAAGTTATTGACAACTTCGCCGAATATTATTATCTTTAGAGTATAAAAATATTTTATATAATATTAAGGAAGGAAGTTGCTGATATGACAATTACAAAAGACACCATAGATAGTTTCAAACAACACTTAATCGAGGAGGAGAAGTCGGCTGCAACCCTGGAAAAATATATCAGGGACATTATGGCATTTTTTATGTGGCTTTCGGGCGGCGAACTTAACAAAATGACAGTTCTCTGCTACAAAACCTATCTGACAGCCAATTACGCCCCGGCCTCTGTAAACTCTATCCTCTCGTCTCTTAACAGTTTTTTTGAGTTTAACAACTGGCACGAGGTGAAGGTAAAGATGCTGAAAATTCAAAAACAGATTTTTGCCGAGAGGGACAAGGAACTGACAAAATCCGAATATATTAAGTTGCTCAATGCAGCAAGGTCTGCAAAAAACGAAAGACTCTATTACCTTATGCAAACAATTTGCTCAAGCGGGATTCGTGTATCGGAACTTAAATCAATAACCATTGAGGCCGTTATGGCAAAACAAGCGACAATAAAATGCAAAGGTAAGACAAGAGTTGTGATTCTACCAAAAGACCTGTGCAAAATGCTGAAGGATTACGCAGCACGGCAGAAAATAACAAGCGGCCCCGTCTTTATCACAAGAACAGGTAATCCGCTTGACCGTACTGCAATATGGAAAATGATGAAGACACTTTGCGAAGATGCGGGGGTTGACAAAAGCAAGGTTTTCCCTCACAATCTTCGGCACTTGTTTGCACGGACTTACTACTCACTGCAAAAGGACATTGTCAGACTTGCAGATATCCTTGGACATTCAAGTATTAATACAACCCGAATTTATACAATGGAAACAGGAGAAATACACCGCAGACAGATTCAGAAACTCGGGCTTTTGAGAACATAAAAAGAAAAACCACATAATCAAAATTATGTGGGGAAATATTTATTCAATACATATTGTAAGCCTATACAATATAACACGTTTTGAGGTGTTTGTCAATGATTTGCATATATTTTCTTAAGAATTATAACTTTTGCAATAAATTTGAACATAACAAAACAGACCGGTTAAACAATTTTCACATTGCCGGTCTTAAAGTCGTGTCAAATTTTGTCTATGCAAAGAGAATATATGCACCCTTGCGCTGTATGATACCGCCTTCCGGACGCCCTGTTATTCTCCAATAGCGAATGCAAACATTCGTCCCTACATTTATCTTATCCGTCAAACACGTTAATTTCACGGCTTTCCCCAGTGGAAAGCCTTTTTTATTGCTCTTTTTTACTTTTGCAACATAATTTTGATTATGTTGCAGGCAATTTTTTTGCCACCGCTTGTAACGAACATTACACAACACCAAAATGTGGCGACAAGTAAACACAGGAAAGGAATGAAAAAAATGGACAGTAACACTATGTCCGACAGAAAAACCGAAATTACGAAAGCAACATGGAACTATTTATTAAAAACAGGTCTGACACACGCCTCCGTAGGAGATTTGTGCCGCGAAGCAAAACTCTCTCAAAGCAGTCTTTATTATTGGTTTGAAAACAAAGACGATGTATGGATAGAGGCAGGCAAGTATGGCATCTCAAAGGTAGTAGATGCTCTCCTTTCCTATACCCTCGACCATACCGGCAATATACGAAAATATTTTGATACCCTGCTCACCGAAGCAGAAAAGTACAAATTAGAACTTCGTCTGGCTCTTCAAATCACAACAAGTCCTGTGTTTGGCGAGCGTATGCGCAACAAATCAAAGGACTTCAGGTTACTGTATGAGAAATTTGCAAACAACCTGATAAAAATTTTTGGCTGCACCTATGAGCAGGCAGATGTCTTTATCTATTCAATCATTGCCTTTGTTATTGATTATGCAATATGGGATGATATGGATAAGACACAATTGCTGCTTATAAACCTGCATCGCAGAACAATTGAAACATTGGCAAAGAATATCCAGGATTGAGCAATATAATGGGCTTCTTGCCTCTTCCAAAGCATATAGCCCGTTTTACACCATTACATTTGGATATTTATTTATCTCTTGAAACCTCTTCCGAAAAAGTACTTCTTGTTGACGGAGATTATTTAAATTAATCCCCCGGCATTACTGTGATTGCCATTTAAAAAGACAACTTTGACAAAACAGGCTATATGCTTTGAAAGATGCAAGAGGACACACCACATAAACTTTGTAAAAAAATAAAATTAAAATATATTATAAAAAGGAGTCATCAAATTATGACAAAAAGATTTTTAGCATTAACCCTTTGTGCAGTAATGATTATCTGCTCAATGGGGCTCCCTGTTTTTGCAGACGAAGCACCCGAACAACCTTTCGGGGACGAAGGTCAAAATTCTGCTTCAGCAATGTTACTGTCAGTTGATGAATCAACTGACGAGTCAAACTCAGTTGATACTTCATGGTACAAAGAAGGGGTCACTGAGTTCACCTTAAACACAGCAGCAGAGCTTGCAGGTCTTGCAAAACTTGTTGACGAATGGGAGGAATATGACGAGGAAGAGGAATGTTATCTTGCATTCAAGGATGTAACAATTAAACTTAACAATGACATTGATTTGGGAAATATCATCTTTAATCCAATCGGTTCATACAGATCTGACCATGCATTTTGCGGCACATTTGATGGTAACGGACACACTATCAGCAACTTATCTCAGAATACCTGGTCTTTAGATACCGGATATTACTACACTGACTGCGGTCTGGGTTTATTCGGCCTTGTTTACAACGCTGAAATCAAGAATCTTAAAATTGATGGCGCAGACATTTCAGGCGAAAGCGCAATGTGTGGTACCGTTGCTGCTGCTGCATACGGCGAATGTACTTTTGAAGACATCACTATTTCCAACACAAAGATTGCTGACTATCAGTACTATGCAGGCGGCGTTGTTGGTTGGGCATCAGGAAACCATCAGTATATCAACTGTGACGTAGACGAAACCACAACAGTTGCTGCACAGTGGGGCGATTTTGACAACTCCACAGGCGGTGTTATCGGTGGTTGCGGTGGCACTGCAGAAATCTTGATGCAGAATTGCGATGTTGCATGTAGAATAGATGCTTATAATGATGTAACTTCCTCTTATCAGTGGTACGCATACAGAAGATGCGGAATGTTAATTGGTAACACCGGCAAAACCCAGACTGTTGACGGCAGAACAGTTGCAACCGCACCTCAACTTACTGCAGAAAACTGTACTGTAAGTTATGGCGCTTGGGCGAACTACAGCTATTGTGAATTTGCAGGTACAAACTGGCCCTACGTAAGAGTTCAGGAAGGCGTAAGCAACAGTGCATACTCTAACCCAAGATACGGACACCCAACTGATGCAAACGGAAACAAAGTAGTTGGTGACACCCACGTTCATAACGACGGCGAGGATTGTAAAATCTTATGCATATTTGACCAGCTTTACGGCGGAGGTCAAGGTGTGTATGGTGCAGCAGAACATGAAGGAGTAAAAATTGACTACAGCAAAGCAAAACTCGACAGAGCTGTTGCAGCAACCTATGAACCTTCAACAACTGCAAGAACCGCCGAACTTGTACTGGTAGACAGTTTTGAAACACTCGAAGAAGCCCTTGCGGCGCTTGAATCGGGCCAAACTCTTGTTCTACTGAAAGACATTACAATCACAGAGGATTGGGACTGCCGCTACAATGGTGCAAAAATCACCGTCCCCGTTACAATTGACGGCAATGGCAAAACACTAAAACTTACCGGCGCAGTCGTTGATAATAACTGGAACACCGTATTCAGATTCGAAGACAATGCTACAGTTAAGAACCTCACCATAGATGCTTCTGAGGCTACCGATATTCAGCGTGGCATCTCTTCAAAGTATAACATCGCTGTAGATAACTGTACCTTTATCGGCAATGGCACTTCTGCTAAACGTGCCGTAATCTTTGGCGAGGGTGCAGGTTCTGATATCAGCAATGTCACAGCAACTATAACAAACTCCAATTTCAACAACTGGAGTTTAGGTGTCTCTGATAACCAGAGCGGTAAAGATGCTTTCTCCGTTGAAATCAAAGGCAGCACATTTAATAACGCAAGTGTACTGATCAGTGCTTCTGATAGCATTACCTTTACAGGCAATGCACTCACAGACTCATATGCATCTATTAGTTCTTACACCCCCGATAATGATGATATAACAATCACCGCAACAGGAAACACCCTCACAACTACCAACGATGACAAAGACACAAACATTTATATCTACGAAGTTGGTCCCAATATAGACATAGATGATAACGTTATAACCTATATTGCAGAGTACAATGGTAAATATTATTGGACATATGAAAGTGCTGTTGAGGCAGCAAAAACAGCCGTGGCAGCAGACTCAAACGCAGACCGCGTTGTAACAATATTAAACGACATTACTATAACCGATGATGATACATATTATCGCATTCCGACTGTTGCAGGCGAAAATCAGGTAACCATTACATTTGACTTCGGTGGCGGTACAAACGCAGATGGTTTCATAAGCGAGACATATAACTACAACTTTCAAGACTCCATCAACGCACCTGCAGGTCTTGTGAAAGATGGCCATATCTTTGCAGGCTGGGATAAGGAAATCCCCGATGCTGCATATGCCACCGAGACTTACACCGCAAAATGGATATCTTATGATGCCTATAAGTTTAAAGTAGTTCTCTCCCCCGTTGGCGGCACAGAAATTTCTGCAAACGAAATCAAGATTGACCCACAGAGCAGCTTTATCGTAGAGGTTTCTATTGAAGACGCGAGAACAGATATGCCATGGAACGTAACCGAGGTTACAGTTGATTATGACGAAACACTCTTTACATGGAACAAGATCAATGATACAGTTACAGAGCCGGAGCCTGGCAAGCTTGTATTCAAGGTATACGGCGAAGATAAGGTAAGCGGCAAGGTTGTAAAGCAGCTTTCGTTTACTGCTAAAGAAACTACAACAACCACAGAAACCTACGTTGGTGAGTTCAAGGTAGAAAAGGCATCAGTTGACACAGGCTGGGCTGCAAACACAATCAACGCAACATTGATTGACGACGAAAACAAAGGCACTGCAAAGGTATCTATCTACTACACATTTGATGTAACAGTTGGTGACGGTGTAGATGCACCCGCTACCGCTGATACAATCACAGACTATGTGGGTAAAATCGACAAGTTTGACCCCAAGTACAACTACGATGTAATCGTAGATATGGACGGCAAGGGTGAGTTCAAGGTTGAATACGACGAAACAACAGGCGACTTTGTAATTGACAACGAAGACATCGTAGGTGACTTTACAATCGATGCAGTAAAAACCGAAATCAAGGGTGTAGGCGTTGACGATGTAGAAGTACACGAATACGTTGCAGGCAAGTATGCTCTTGTTCTCCTCAATGCAGACAGTTCAAGAAATTATGCATACAACGGCGCGCTTATGTACAAGACACCTCAGTATGACACAGTTAAGGATGGCAAGATACACTATGGCTATCTTGTAAAGGGAGTAAACTTTGTAGCAGATGCGACAACAGGCTCACTTGACACCGCTGCAAACAGAGCTTTAGCGCTTTCTAAGATTACTCTTGCAAACGGAGCAAACCCTGAAATCGCACACATTAATACCATCGGCGACGTAAACGGAACAGGCGTTGTTGATGTCAACGACATTCAGGCTGTATGGAACGCTTACAACACAGACAGTAACGACGCACCTAAGGTAAACGAAAATATGCCTCTCTACCTCAGAGCAGATATTGTAAGAGACAAAAGAGTAGATGTAACAGACCTTAACGCCGTAGTTGAGATGTATGACAAGGGTATTCCAGGGGTTCAGACAGTGCTTGCAACCTGCGATACAGACGGCGCAACTTATAGCATCGACGGTGTTATAGCGTCAACTGTAATCTCCAAGCTTGGTCACAGCTATATAGCAAGCTTTGAGGGCACAGGCACAAATATAGTTTATGTTGAGACCTGCACAAACTGCGATGGCAGAGTTGAAACACCACTTTCCAACATCTTTACTACATCAGCAGCAAATGGAAATCAGATTTACGGGACAGCCGATATCGACACAGCCGAGGAGCTTATGATTATTAACAAACTCGATGCTGCGGGCTTACTCTCACATGGTGAGGGTCGCCAGCCTGTTATCAACATCAATGCAGACATTGACCTTACAGGCTTTGAGTGGCGTTCAATGAGCGGTCACTTTGTTACAATCAACGGTAATGGCTACACCATCTCAAATATTACCACTACACAGGGTGTAAGCGGCAAAGGCGGCTTTATCAGTTATGGCGGAGGATGTCGCATAAACGATCTCACCATTGAAAACATCACCACAGAGGGTTGTCAGGTTGGCGCATTCTTTGGCGGCGGCGAAGGCGGAAAGGTTACAAACTGTACTCTCAAAGGCAATGTAAACATCACCTGGAAGCAAAACAACACAAGTGATTATGTTGAGGAATATGGTGCAATCGGTATCATCTCAGGTCTCCACTCATACGGCGGAGAATATAGCGTTACAATTGATGCAAATACAAATATTAATGTAGACAACAGCGCATTTACCTCTACAAAAATAACAAATCTTGGATATGTAAGAACAGATAATGATTATGTTCCATACGTAAGCGGTTCACTTACACTCAACATCACAGATAACAGAAACATCTAATTAAAACACAAAGGGGCGGCTGGTCAGTCGCCCCTGAATTTTCACTTTTGCAAAGGAGGTTATTTTTTGAAAAAAACACTTGCAATTACGCTTATACTTATGCTTACTCTTTCTTCCTTTGTTTTTGCTGCAGAAGAAACACTCACTTTTGACTTAAGTTCAGACGGCAAAAATGCCATAACCGTAGAGAGCGGCTCTACTGTTACAGTAACTTTTACAGTAACAAATCAGGAGAACATAGAAGAATATAATCTTAACAGTATTCAAAACGAAATAAAGTATGACGAAACCTTTTTTAAGTTTGTAGACAAATCTTTAAAGTTTACGCCCCCCGGAGCAAAGGGCGGACTTAAAGAAAAGTTCGCAGGCAAGCGCGTATATATGAACGACAGTGAAACAACCTACGAAAAAGAACAGGCCATCGGCACCTTCTCTTTAAAGGTTATTGCCAGAAGCGGCAGCGGAAAGGTAGAAAGCACTGAAACTCTCGCATATAATGAAGACGGCAGCCCATACTCTATTGATTGCACCGACCTCACCGTTACTATTGGACGCAGTAACAACGAAGACGGCGGTGGTGGTACCGGCGGCACAGGCGGCACAGGTGGCGGTTTTTCCGGCGGTGTTGTAGCCCCCAAATATACTGTTGACATTTTTGGCAACGAGCATCCATCCCATATGTCATACATAAACGGCTATCCCGACGGCACAGTCAATCCCGACGGCAATATCACAAGAGAGGAAATCGCTGCGGTTCTCCACAGAGTAAAAGGATACGAAGAGACAAAGGCAACAGGCAATGTGTTTCCTGATGTTGAAGCCGGCAGATGGTCTGCAGAAGAAATAGAAAAAATGGCAAGCGAAAAGATTATCTTAGGCTATCCCGATGGAGATTTCAGACCTGACGGCAACCTGACAAGAGCAGAATTTGCTGCGCTTATTTACAGATTTACAGGGCTTGAGAGCAAAGATGGAGACAACTATTTGTCAGACCTTTATGACACCCATTGGGCATATAAAGAAATAAAAGCCCTGTGCGACGCAGGACTTGTTGAGGGATATGAGGACGGAAGTTTCAGACCCGAAAACAATATTACCCGTGCCGAGGTAATGACCGTAATCAATAAAATTCTTGGCAAAAAACCTGTTGATTCTTATGTAAAGTCATTAGACCTTAATCCATACAGCGACCTTGAGATGGAACAATGGTACTATACCACTGTTTTAGAAGCAACAATATCTCACGATTATGTGCTGGACGGCGCAGGATTTGAAAACAAATGGATTGTTTTTGAATAAAAACTGAAAAAGGCATAAAAAAAAGAAGTGACCCCCGATTACATTCAACCCGTAATCGAAGGTCACTTCTCTTCGTTCTTGATCTCGTCCATATGATTAACCTCTCTTTCTTTGTCTACCTTTTGCCAATCAGCCGTTTTCTTCTATCAATCTTTTCTTATTTTCTCTATGCGAGACGCATCCGATATTTGTTGCTACTGTGCAAAAGGTGAAATCCTGACTTTTTATAAAGGCTTTTATTAACCGGTCCTTTTCTTCCTTTTTATATATAAATCTATTTCAATCTATTTCAAATTTTCTTCCTTACCGGTTTTGCTTCCACTTACCTTCTTAAAAAGTCTTATTTACTGTTTCATTGGACTGTACCGCCTTTCTCTTTTCTTGACTTAATTGTATCACAAAAAATCAGGCTTTTCAATTGACAAAATATCAAAAAAGACAATTTTGTTTTTGTTTAAAAAAGAGATTTTGCGGCACTTTTAAAGATTTTGCTTTACAAACGCATATAGTCTGTGTTATACTGAAAAAGTGGGTTGCCACAAAAGCAAAGCCGATGCAGTTGCATCGGCTTTTTTGTTTAGCATTCAAATTCCCTCTCGAGTAAATCTATCATTATGCCTGTGTTTAACTCTATTGCATCAATGGGATATACTTCTTTTATATAACCATGATAGAATTTATCCATAAAGAACTTGCTTATTTCTTCCTTTGATTTTTTATCCTTTAACATTGAGACTATTTCATCAGTAGTTGTAACCGCACTTTCCCTTGCCCTTTTGAGGTATAGTTTTGTCTCTTCTTTATTGAGGATTCCGTAATGTGGTACAAGAATGTTATCTATCTCAAGAGCCTCTGCCCTCTCAATCGACTCCATAGCCATCTTGTATCCCACAAGATATGACGGAACAACATCGTCTTCCCCATTGAAAACTCCAATGGTCTCGCATCCGAGGAGCAGTTTTTCTTCCCTGCAGTAATATCCGATTGAACACTTAGTGTGTCCCGGCAGGTTTACGGCAACAAATTCCGTATCACCTGCTTTTATAACGTCTCCGTCACTTACGGGGATATCAACCTTAAGGTCATCAATCAAATCCTCATAAGAATCTATGCCGCATTTCTTTGCAAACTTACTGTCAAGGTCTCGCATTACCGCCTTTGCAGTAGGCTTTGCAAAAATCTTTGCCGCATACTCTCCTGCCACAACTTTTGCCTCCGGCCAGTATTTAAGCGCATATACAGACCCAAGTGCATGGTCATAATGAGAGTGGGTAAGAAATATGTAGTCAAGCCCTCTGTCCCCTAAAATGTTTTTTATTTTATCCGCAACCTCATAGCCCGTAAAAGCAAAGCCCGAATCATACATTATTGCCGTCTTGCCGTCGTCTATCAAAAACGCACTGTCGCCTGAATTTACTCTTACATCTGTTATCTTGATATTGTTCATCTTTCCGCCTCCGTTTTTGCTATGAAACCCACATTATATTTTCACGGGTGTAGCCTTTCTCTGTCTTTGCAACATTTACATTTTATACAATTTATACAATTTACTGTTTAACGTCAACTCTCACGCGTTTTAAACACCGTAACGGATACACTTATAAAATAGACTCACTACACATACACAGCGTTATAGAGGTTGAAGTTTAAAACAAAAAGGGATGTATATCAAATAATTTTGGAGTGATATAGCCTACCCCTCTTTTTTACAATATTGTCTCCATTTCAATTTTCTGCGGTACAAGTCCAAGTTTTTTATAAAACTCCAGGGCGCCCTCGTTACACGCCCACACATTTAGCGTCAGATTGTAGCATCCTGATTTTTTCGCAAAATCAAGAGTGTATTCATAAAGCCGTTTGCCGACGCCAAGCCCTCTTGAAGTCTCATCAACACAGAGGTCATCTATGTACAGGGTTTTTACATCGGTCAGAATATTGCTGCCTTTGTGTTGCTTAAATATGCAAAAGCAATAGCCCATAACCTCGCTTTTCTCAATCCCGACAAATATGGGTCTCTCATCATCTGCGATTATATCAAGCAATTCTTCATCCGTATATTTTTTTGCACCTGATTTGAATATGTCGGGCCTGCCATTGTGATGAACATCCAGCACCTGCCTAAGCAGTTTGTTTATCCCGTTTAAATCCGCTGCCGTCGCGCGTCTTATTTCCATACAATCCACCTGCACTTTAAAGTCTTATACGAAAATTGTACCATACTTTTCAAAAAAATCAATACTGTTTTTATCTTACGTTCATCCACACAAGCATATTTGTTTTTTCCTGTTTATCTACAAAAGTGACAATCCGTAAGCAAATGCCGCAAGAATAATCACAAAGCCAAAATTGTAAACGTGAAACGCCCCAAGATATCTCGCAATCTTTTTAGGGTTGTGACGCACGTATTCTTTAAAGGTTATCAGGCTTGCAAGTGATGCTATAAGCGTACCCGCTCCGCCTATGTTTACGCCAAGTAATAAATCGTGATAGTTATTTGTAAACTGAGAGAGCAGGATTGCAGACGGCACATTACTTATAACCTGACAGGACAACACCGAATAAATCAGCGTGTTCTTCTGCATAAGCGAGCCCAGAAACTCTTTAACGGGTTCAATTCTTGCCATATTTCCTGCAAAGATAAAGAAGAAAACAAAAGTCAGAAGCAGGGGATAGTCAACCTTTTTAAGCGCCCCTCTGTCGGCAATCATCAAAACCAGAAAAATAATCGCAAATCCAAGTTGATAAGGGATCCCTCTGAAGACTATAACTATCGACAAAGCAAAAAGTGCCAGATATAATACAGTCCGCCAAAGCGGAAGTTCTATCTTTTCCTCCTGAATTTCAAGCGGCTCTGATTTTACGCAGAGGCAACAAACAGTTATAATCACAATAGCCACCACAAACAGCGGCGCCATAATTGACATAAACTCAAGGTTGGGAATATCATACTTATAATATAAATACAAATTCTGCGGATTGCCAAAGGGGGTCAGCATTCCGCCAAGGTTTGCAGCTATATTCTGAATTATAAAGGTAAATGCCATATAATTTTCTTTATGGGTAACAGATAAAACAAAATAGCCAAGCGGCAGAAACGTCAGAAGTGCCATATCGTTTGCAATCAGCATCGAACCGATAAAGGTTATGTACACAAGAGCAAGAATACTCATTCTTGTCGTCTTAAAAAGATGTACAACCCATTTTGCAAGCACATAAAAAAAGTTAATATTCTTCAGCGCACAAACTACTACAAGCACGCAAAACAGACAGGCTATGGTACGAAAGTCAATATACTCACGATACATAGCATCAGGAGGCACAATAACACTTGTCGCCACCGCCAGTGTAAAGGCTATAATCATAACTATATTCTTTTTGATAAAATTTGCCGCCATTTATATTCCCCTGCCCTTGTCTTGTAATTTGCAAACTCATTTTACCACCTAAGGTCCATAATATCAACAAAAAATGACAACATTAAAATAAATGTTGTCATTTTGTAACTATACTTATAAAATTTCTGATATAATTTTGAAGAAGTCAAGACAATTATCTATTGGATAAGATAAAGTTTTGCGAGGATCGCTAATCTTTTTCAGGTTCCATTTCTGAGCGGTTTTATTTATGTGAAACTCCAAGTTAAGCGCGCATGCATTTTGGCATTCGCCACACTCATATATTCCGAGTGCGATAACGGGAACAACACGTAAATCCCCATCTTTAGTTGTGTAAAGACGATTGTTAGGGATTTCGAAGTCGATGTACAGGAATTCCTTGTCATAAAAAAGAGA
>JAZSBQ010000020.1:0-4031 GCA_045602485.1 Clostridia bacterium | reverse complement strand
AATATTAAAAGGATGTGTATTTTATGAAATATATCGTTATATTGATTGACGGTGCAGCCGACACCGCCGTGCCTGAACTCGGCGGCAAAACACCGCTTGAGACGGCAGTTAAACCAAACATAGACCGTCTTGCATCACTTGGCGAGGTTGGTATGGTTACAACCGTGCCTGAGGGCTATCCACCCGGAAGCGACGTTGCAAACCTTGCAGTTTTCGGCTATAATCCCGAGATGTATTATTCAGGCCGTTCTCCTCTTGAGGCAGCATCTATCGGTGTTCCTCTTGTACTTTCAGACACTACCTTCCGTGCGAATGTGGTTACACTCTCTGATGAGGAAAACTACGCCGACAAAACTATGGTCGACTACAGTTCTGACGAAATCACAACCGAGGAAGCACACATACTTATAGATGCCGTGAACAAGGAACTCAAATGCGATGAATATGAGTTCTTCGGCGGCACAAGTTATCGCCATCTTCTTGTGTGGCATAATAAAGAGAACGACTTTTCTCTCACCCCTCCCCACGATATTTCGGGCAGAGTGGTTGGAGAATATCTTCCAAAAGACGATGTTTTACTCTCTCTTATGAAGAAGAGTTATGACATACTCAAAGATCACCCTGTAAACCTTGACAGACTCAAGAGAGGGCTTCACCCTGCAAACTCTGTATGGATCTGGGGTAACGGCACAAAGCCGAACCTTGACACATACGATAATAAGTTTGGCATCTCGGGCACAGTTATTTCTGCTGTTGACCTTATTAAGGGTATCGGCAACTGTGCAGGTCTCAACGTGGTTGAGGTTGAGGGTGCGACAGGCACCGTCCATACAAACTTTGAGGGTAAGGCAGATGCGGCAATTTCTGCTCTTAAGGACGGTTCTGACTTTATCTATGTTCACCTTGAGGCTGCAGACGAGGCAGGCCACAGACACGAGGTTGATAATAAGGTTAAGGCGATAGAACTTATCGACAAAAAGATTGTTGCACCTATTCTGGAACATCTCGAAAATTTGGTCGAGGATTATAACATTCTTATTATGCCTGACCACCCGACGCCCCTTGAGATTATGACTCACACCTCTGCGCCCGTACCATACATACTCTACAAGAGCAAAAACGAGATTGACTCAAAGGTTACCTCCTACACCGAGACAAACGCAGAGCAGACAGGGGTATACGAAGAGCACGGCTACACACTTGTAAACAAACTCTTTGACAAATAATTGCAAATTTAACTTGCAATTATATAAAATTTTTGGTATTATATCATTATGCTTATATATCGCTCATATAAGCACAAAACAATTACTGAGCAGGAAAGGTATGTTTTTAATGGCTGAAACAAATAAAGAGTCTGCACCAAAGACAACAAAAAAGGTTGCAGAAAATAAAGAACCTCAGTTTCTGACATATAACGGAAAACCGCTTCTTCGTTGCGGCAACGAGATTATGTACGGAAACCCCGAGGATAAATATGTTGTAATATTCAGACTTGAAGATTGCGAACCTCTTGAAGATTTACAGATTGCAAAAAGAGTTATTATCGAACTTAAGACCAACGAGGGTCCAAAGTCACAACTTCTTCGTCAGGCAGAGCGTGACGGTCTTTACAAAGCATTTGACCTTGGTATTTTCTGGCTTGACCAGGCTCTTGAAATGGGTTGATAATTTTAAAAGCGGCATTTATCAGCTTACACTGATAACTGCCGCTTTTTTATTCTGCTTCTACTGTGTCAAGTTTTCTTTTTATTCTCTGCAGAGCATTGTCAATTGATTTTGGTGTTCTGTCAAGTTCTACCGCTATCTCCTGATAGTTCATCCCATTCATATAAAGTGCCAGAACAGTCTTTTCAAGATTGCTCAACTTGCTGTTTATCTCTGCACCGATGTGTTCTGCTTTTTCGCGCCTTAAGAACACTTCCTCGGGGTCAACCACATCCCTTTGCGCTATCATCTCTACAAGAGCGCGCTCTGATGTTTCGTCATAGAGCGGCTCGCTGAGTGATACATAAGAATTAAGTGGCATATGCTTCTGTCTTGTTGATGATTTAACTGCCGTTATAATCTGTCTCTTTATGCAAAGTTCTGCAAACCCGCGAAAAGTCGCCTGTTTGGTTACATCAAAATCGCGGATAGCCTTAAAGAGGCCTATCATTCCTTCCTGCACTATATCGTCTCTGTCTGCGCCTGCAAGAAAGTACGCCTTTGCTCTACTCTTTACAAGGTTTTTGTACTTGGCAAGTATAAACTCCGTCGCACGTCTGTCTCCGCTCGCAGATAACTCAACAAGTTCTTCGTCGGATAAATTCTCATATTCAAAATTGGGGTCTGTCATATTTAAACCCTCCTTTTAAAAAAATACCGCAGAATAACAACGCACCAAATATTATAAAAATCGGGCATCATTATCTGCGGCATAAATCAGTCAGTTATTTAAGAAGTTCTGCAGTGTCTCTTGCAATCATAAGTTCTTCATTTGTAGGAACAACAAGAACTTTAACCTTACTGTCAGGAGTGCTTACGATTGCCTCGTCTCCGTGAACGCCTGCGTTCTTCTCTGTATCAACGCAAACTCCCATAAACTCAAGGGCACGTGTGATAGCCTCGCGCGTTTTGCCATCGTTCTCGCCAACGCCTGCAGTAAATACAATTGCATCAACGCCACCCATCTGAACTGTGTATGAGCCGATATACTTACGAACACTGTACACAAACATATCAAGTGCAAGCTGAGCGCGCTCGTTACCCTCTTTTGCAGCGCCATCAAGGTCACGGAAGTCACTGCTTACGCCGGATACACCAAAAACGCCGGACTCTTTGTTAAGAAGTGCATCAACACCTTTGAGGTCAAGACCTTTTGAGTCTGCAATAAACTTAACAATAGCAGGGTCGATGCTTCCGCATCTTGTACCCATAACTGTACCTGCAAGAGGTGTAAGACCCATTGATGTTGCAACAGACTTACCGCCGTCAACAGCAGTAATGCTTGAGCCGTTGCCAAGGTGACATGTGATAATCTTCAAGTCCTTAATGTCCTTACCGAGAATCTGTGCGGCACGCTCTGATACATACTTGTGTGATGTACCATGGAAACCGTAACGTCTGATTTTGTTCTCTGTATAGAGTTCATAAGGAAGTGCATACATATATGCTTCCTTTGGCATTGTCTGATGGAAAGCGGTGTCAAATACGCCAACCTGAGGCACACCGGGCATAGCAGCCTCGCACGCCTCAATACCGATAAGGTTTGCAGGGTTGTGAAGCGGTGCAAGAGGGATGCATTCCTTCATCGCGTCCTTAACCTCATCATTTATGATAACAGATTTGCTGAAAAGTTCTCCGCCGTGAACAACTCTGTGTCCAACAGCAGAAATCTCATCCATTGAAGCAATAACACCGTGGTCTGCATCTGTAAGAGCAGCAAGCACCATAGCGATTGCATCTGTGTGGTCCTTCATATCCTTTTCGATTACAACTTTATCTCCGCCATTTGGAGTGTGGTTAAGTTTTGAACCTGCGATGCCGATTCTCTCACAAAGACCTTTTGCAAGAACGTCCTCTGTCTCTATATCAATAAGCTGATATTTTAATGATGAACTACCTGCATTTATAACAAGAATTTTCATAATAACTCTCCGTCCTTATTTTAAATTTATTATTCTTAATTCTTCTGTGCCTGTACACAAGTTATTGCAACAACACCAACGATATCATCTGCAGAGCATCCGCGTGACAAATCGTTGATAGGCATTGCAATACCCTGAGTGATAGGACCGTATGCTTCTGCCTTTGCAAGTCTCTGTACAAGTTTGTAGCCAATATTACCTGCATCAAGGTCAGGGAAGACAAGTACATTTGCCTTACCTGCAACAGGGCTGCCCGGTGCCTTGGACTCACCAACTGACGGTACGATAGCGGCATCAAGCTGAAGTTCTCCGTCAACTTTGATGTTGGGGTTGTTTTCTTTACAGATTCTTGTAGGCTCAACAACCTTTGTTACATCGTCGTGCTTTGCGCTGCCCATTGTA
>JAZSBQ010000019.1:0-18568 GCA_045602485.1 Clostridia bacterium | reverse complement strand
TTGTTACAATTTCAGGTCCTGACGGTTATGTATATGATCCTGACGGCGTTGCAACTGAAGAAAAGTTCAACTACCTCCTCGAGATGAGATCATCAGGCCGTGACCGTGCTCAGGATTATGCTGAGAAGTTTGGTTGCGAGTTCCACGCAGGCGAAAAGCCATGGGGCGTAAAGGTAGATATCTGTATGCCTTGTGCAACTCAGAACGAAATCGGCATGAAGGAAGCAGAACAGATTCTTGCAAATGGTACAAAGTACTATATCGAAGTTGCTAATATGCCAACTACAAACGAGGCTATGGCATTCCTCCGCAGCAAGGGCCTTATAATCGGTCCTTCAAAGGCAGTTAATGCCGGCGGCGTTGCTGTTTCTGCTCTTGAGATGGCTCAGAACTCTATGAGATACGCATGGGAAGCAGAAGAAGTTGATGAAAAACTCAAGGGCATTATGAGAAACATCCATAGTGCATCAGTTGAGGCTGCTGAAGAATGCGGCCTTGGTTATGACCTTGTTGCAGGTGCAAACATTGCAGGCTTTAAGAAGGTTGCAAATGCAATGATGGCACAGGGTATTATCTAAGAATTATATATCTGCAGGTTCCGCAAAAGCGGAACCTGCAGAATATTTAATAAATGTGCCTTGAAAAGAGACATATTTATTAAATATTCTGATAACAATGGAGATGCAGATATGATTTATGAGGAAAAAAGTGTTTCTTCGGATGTAATATTTGATGGAAGAATTGTAAAACTGAGAGTAGACAAAGTTTTAATGCCGGGTGGAAGAGTTACAACAAGAGAAATAGTCGGACATCCCGGCGGAGTTGGTGTTGTGGCTGTTACCGATAAGGATGAGATAATATTGGTGAGGCAGTATCGCAAGCCGATAGAAAAAGCAATTTATGAAATCCCTGCCGGAAAACTTGATGCCGGCGAGCATCACAGAAACTGCGGAATCCGCGAACTTGAAGAAGAGACGGGCTACAGGGCAGGAGGTTTTGAATATCTTGGATTTATATATCCGTCGCCGGGGTTTACTGACGAGGTCACCCATGTTTACCTTGCA
The DNA here is from genome assembly GCA_045602485.1 of Clostridia bacterium. Taxonomy (GTDB): domain Bacteria; phylum Bacillota; class Clostridia; order Monoglobales; family Monoglobaceae; genus UMGS1820. The sequence continues at coordinate 17,504 of JAZSBQ010000019.1, read as the reverse complement.
ACGGATTTGCAGGATGGAGAATGTCATCCTGACGAGGGAGAGTTTCTGGAGATAGAAAAAATACCTGCAGAAAAAGTTTTTGATATGGTAATGTCCGGCGAGATAAACGATGCAAAATCAGTTTTTGGAATTCTCAAATATATGGCAATGAGAAACGAAACAAAATAAGGCAAAAATATATTAATACTGCAACATTTGTTTAATAAAAATTTTCCATTGGAGGATATGTCATGGAAAGCAAAAAAGTTGAAGTAAAAATCAATAATATCGAGTACACACTTGTGACAAATGAGCCTGAGGAGTATGTGCAGAGAGTTGCGCTTATGGTAAATAAGCATATGAACAAGATTTCAGAGGGCAATCCTCAACTCAGTACTGCCATGAAAGCGGTGCTGTCGGCAATAAATATTGCTGATGATTATTTGAAGAATGAGGGTGTCCTTGATAATCTTCGTGTTGAACTTAAAGGGTATATGGAAGAAGCGAGAGGTCTCAGTACAGAACTTGAAGCAAAGCGTCTTGAGGTGGAAAAACTGCGTGAGGATGTACACAAACTGCAGATAGAACTTGCTAAAAAGGAAACAGAACTCTCAAGTATGAGAAGAAATCCTATGGGACATAGATAGTTGAAAAAGCAAAGTATGGAAGATGAATGATTACGATTGCTCAGCGGGACGTCGAGACGCCGTCTCCTACAACCCTGAAACGGAGGTTTTGCTATGGAGCTTCTTGCACCTGCAGGAACTTTTGAGTGTATTTTGGCTGCGGTAAATAGCGGAGCCGACGCGGTGTATTTTGCAGGACAGGCCTTTGGCGCGCGAAGTTACGCGGGCAACCTTACTGATGATGAAATCTGCAAAGCCGCAGATTTTTGTCATATCAGGGGGGCAAAATGTTATGTTACGGTAAATACCCTTGTATATGACAGAGAATATAAAGAACTTGAAAAATTCATAAAGGTTATCACAAAAGCAGGTGTAGATGCGGCAATTATTCAGGATTTGGGTGTTCCCGGGCTAATCAGAGAGATGTCGCCTGATTTAGAACTCCACGGAAGTACACAAATGACGGTGCACTCGGCCGACGGAGTAAAGGCGCTTGAGAAAATGGGAGTTTCAAGGGTTGTGCTCTCAAGAGAATTGTCAGGCGAAGAAATCAGAAACATTATAAAAAATACATCCGCAGAGGCAGAGGTGTTTGTCCATGGTGCGATGTGCATGAGTTATTCGGGACAGTGCCTCTTCAGCAGTGTTATAGGCGGCAGAAGCGGAAACAGAGGAAAGTGTGCACAGCCGTGCAGACTTTTATATTCATCAGGCGGCGAGGCCAAGTATTATCTTAGTTTAAAAGATATGTCCCTTGCAGAGCATATCAAAGAATTGAAACAAGATGGCGTCGCATCTCTCAAAATTGAGGGAAGAATGAAGGGAGAAGCCTATGTAAGAAAGGTTGTATCTACTTACAGGCGGCTGATAGACGAAGAGAGACTTCCGTCAAAAGAAGAAGTCGAAAGTCTTAACCGTATATTCTTCCGTGGCGGACTGACCGATGGATATTACATTGGGGATAAAGGGCCACAGATGTTTGCTTTTGACAAGCCCGACAATCCATATTTAAAGAGCGAAGAAAATAATGAAAAACCTCAGGAAAAGCAGATTCCTGTCAGTATATCGGCAGTATTTAAAGAGGGCAAAAAGCCACATATTGCTATAAGTGGTGCCGGATACACAGCAGAGGCTTTTGGAGATGAAGAAGTACAAACGGCGGCAAAGAGACCTGCAACAAAAGATGGGATAATAACCCAACTTATAAAAACAGGCGGCACTGCTTTCAGAGCAGATGGTATAGAAGTGGCGCTGTCGCAAAATGCCTTTGTGCCCGTGTCGGTTATAAATGAACTGAGAAGAAAAGGTATAGCGGCACTTGAAGAGAAAATACTGAATAAATACAGAAATAAAAGACTGGAAGAGATAAAAGAAATCAAAAAGACCAACCGTAAAGGGAGCGGTATATATACCTGTTCTGTTCTGGATATAGAGCTGTACAGGGCAGTCAGAGAGTTTGAATTTGAGCACATATATATACCTCTTAGTGTTGTAGAGAAGTATAAGGATGAGTTATCGCAGAATGCGGAGAGGATAGTGATTTCTCTGCCTGCAATAATCAGAGAGCCGATGCGTCATCAGTACAGAGAAAGGCTTTTGCGTCTCAAAGATGCAGGGTTTTCAAAGGCAGAGATTATGACAATAGATGCTCTGGAAATCGCTGAGGGTTTTGAGGTCTTTGGCAGTTATCGTATGAATATTACAAACAGCCGTGCTCTATGTGAGGCAGCATCAACGGGAATTGAATGCCTGTGTCTGTCGGCAGAGATGAATCTGCCTCAGGTAAGAGATATAGCAAAGAATATAAAAACGGAGATAATAGCATACGGCAAACTGCCCCTGATGATAACAGAGAATTGTATATTAAAGAATATGAAAAAATGCCCCTGCAATGGCAGAGGAGAGATGACTGACCGTACGGGCGCGACCTTTTCCATTGTAAAGGATGGAGATATATGCAGAAGTGTTGTTCTCAATTCTGTTCCCCTTTATATGGGCGACAAGGTTGAAGATTTAAAAAACACAGGAGCGGATTATCTGCGGCTGATGTTTACCACAGAGGATAAAAATGAATGCAAAGAGATATGTATGTCATATCAAAAGGGTGGACAAGTTCCGGATTTTGAATACACAAGGCTGCACTATCTCAAGGGTGCACTTATATAAAAGGAGTGTTTTGTATGATTGATGTGAAGATTAAGATATTGTCTGAACTTGCGAAAATGCCCGAGTATGCAACTGATGGCAGTCTTGGTATGGACTTGTCGGCAGCGATAGAAAATCCCGTTACTATAAAGGCGGGAGAGAGAGAACTTATACCACTCGGGTTTGCTATTAAAATCCCTGAAGGATACGGGGCTTTTGTGTTTCCAAGGTCAGGATTGTCGTTCAAACAGGGCATTACAATGTGCAACAGTGTGGGCGTAATTGATACAGACTACACAGGCGAGGTTAAAGTAGCCGCTATAAATGTGTCAAAAGAGGATTACACAATAAATCCGGGTGACCGGATTGCACAACTTGTATTTTTGCCGGTAGAAAAGGCAAAACTGATTACTGCAGAATCATTGGAGAGTACAGAGCGCGGTGCAGGCGGATTTGGCTCTACGGGAAAGTAGTGAAGAGATATGAGTGATAAGAAAAAGGTTGTATTGGCATCGCAGTCCCCGAGACGAAGAGAACTGCTCGGTGGTCTGATACCTGAATTTGACATAATTGTTGACACAACAGACGAGGTGGCAGACCCTGATATGACGCCGGAAGAACTTGTCAGAAGTCTTGCTTTGCAAAAAGCAGAGAATGTTGCAAAGATGGCAGATGGTGCTGCCCTTGTAATAGGTGCAGATACAGTTGTTTGTATAGACGGGAAAGTTCTTGGCAAGCCAAAGGATGAGGCAGAAGCTGGAGAAATGCTGAAAATGCTCTCAGGCAGAGAACACCACGTGTGTACGGGATTTGCGGTGATTGATAATGCTACGGGCAAAACTGTGTGTGATTTTGAGAGGACAGTAGTGAAGTTTAAACCGCTGACCGACGAAGAAATTGAAAAATATATAAAATCAGGCGAGCCTATGGATAAGGCAGGCGCCTATGGCATACAAGGGGTCGGTGCACTCTTTGTGGAGGGAATAAAAGGGGATTACTTCAACGTTGTAGGGCTTCCTCTGTGTGCTCTTTTTAAATCACTTAAAAAGAATTTTAATTACGAAGTATAAAAATAAGGCAATATTGCCGGGAGGAAAATATGGCTATAGATATCGGAATTGATTTAGGAACTTCAAGTACATTATTCTATATGAAGGATGTAGGTGTCGTTTTAAACGAACCGTCAATGGTTATTAAAAGCAATACCACAGGTCAGATTGTAGCAGTTGGTGCAGAAGCAAATGAGATGATGGGAAGAACCCCTGAGGGGGTTTCTGCCATTGCCCCTATAAGAGGCGGTGCAATCACGGGCTATAATGCGACAGTTGCAATGCTTAAGCATTTTATAAAGAATACCATAGGTAGTTCTTTTTATCGCATCAGAGCCGTAATCGCTGTTCCTTGCGGAATAAGCGAGGTTGAGCGCAGAGCTGTTCAGGAAGCAGCAAGAAGCGCGGGTATAAAAGAGGTTGTGCTGATGGAATCAGTTCTTGCTGCGGCTAGCGGTTGCGGAGTTGACCTTGCTATGCCCCATGGCAGTATGATAGTTGATATCGGCGCCGGAATATGCGAGGTTGCAGTTGTATCACTTGGCGGAATCGTCGTGTCACATACGGTAAGAACTGCAGGCTCTAACTTTGACGCGGCTGTCGTACAGCATATAAAGAAGCAGTATAATATGATGATAGGCGATGCTACTGCCGAAAATATAAAAATTAACCTTGGTTCTGTGTACACAGGTATGGACAGCGAGGTAATGGAAGTAAACGGCAGAGATATGGTAGAGGGTTTGCCAAAATCTGCTAAAATCAGCAGTGATGAGATAAGAATGTGCCTTACTGAACTTGCGGATACAATTGTTGATGCGGTAAAGGTTACCCTGGAAAACACCCCGCCTGAACTTGCTGCGGATGTAATGGAGAGCGGAATTGTATTAACCGGCGGAGGCGCTCAGCTTAGAGGACTCGGCAGATTGATAAATGTCAATACAGATATCCCTGTATACATTGCAGAAAATCCCCTTGAATGTACAGCGATAGGAGCAGGAAAGGCTACCGAGTATATGTTTGGCGAATTCGGCAAATGGATTCTTGGAAGATAATTTAACTCTATACATAGGAGTGATAACGTGAGAAGATTATTCCAAAACAGACTGGCTCTATTTTTGGTTTTGGTGACAATAGGTGCTGCTGTAATCATAGGTGTATACAGCGGCAAAAACAGGCCGACATCTGTGGTAGAAAATGCAGGCGGAAACATAGTAGCGCCCTCCCAGGGAGCGGTTTCGGGAGTTGGCGGATGGTTTTCAGGCTTTGCTGAATATTTTGGCAGCATAAAAAACCTCAGAGCCGAAAACGAAAGACTGAGAAACGAAAATACTAATCTGCAGAAGCAGGTCCTTGAAATGAAAGGGCTTGAAAACGAAAATAATGAACTTCGAAAAATGTTGAGGTTGTTCGAGCAGGAGACCAGAATAGATATGGTTGCGGCATCGGTTGTTGCCAAAGACCCGACAAACTGGTATTCTTCCTTTACAATCAACATCGGAAGCGATGACGGAGTTGAATTAAATCAGCCTGTTGTAAACTCGAACAGAGAACTTGTAGGACAGGTTTCGCGTGTTGGCAAGGACTGGGCAGAGGTTATAACTATTCTTGACCCGCAGTCTTCGGTCGGTGCTATTATTAAGAGGTCAAAGGAAGTAGGCATTATTGAGGGTAATTCGGAACTCAGATTTTCGGGCAAATGCCGCCTTGGGTATATAGCAAGGGATACAGATATCAAGCAAGGCGATTTTATCGAAACTTCAGGACTTGGCGGAATTTTCCCCAAAGGTCTTGTAATCGGCGTGGTTACAGAGGTATATGATGAAAACGCGACTATGTCAAAGGCTGCAACAATTGAGCCGCTTGCTGACATATCAAAAATTAATGAAGTTTTTGTTGTTGTTAATTACACAGAGACAGATTTGACCGAAGAAGATTATGAAACATATGATGAGTCAGAAGAATCTGAGTCAGATGACGAAGATGACGAAGACAGTTCAGATGAGTAGAAAGAGTTTGTAAAATATGAAGTTTATAAATATTTTGTTTTATGCGATATGGCTTTTTTTAATAGCCGTTTTGCAACCGACATTGATCAGTTCAATTGGCATATTTGGAATTGCTCCTAATTTGTTTCTTGTTTTTATAGTAGCGGCAGCAATGATAAAAGGAAAAAAGACTGGGGCTGTCTGTGGTTTTGTCTATGGTCTGGTTTTTGATTTGCTTGTCGGTAGAATGATAGGTGTAAACGCTCTGCTTTATATGTATGCAGGACTTTTTGCGGGTTTGCTTTGCGAGCGTTTTATAAGCGGGACAGGTTGTGTTGTTGCGGCGGTATTGGTTTTTGCTATATCTTTAGTATGCGGAACTATATATTACATTGTCTATAATATGGTGTGGGGAGATATGGGCTTCTGGCTGGCAATCGGTCGGGTTATTCTCCCGGAGGCTGTGTATTCGGCCATACTTGGTTTTGTTGTTTACAGACCAACCGAGAAAAGTTTTGGTTTAATAGCAGGAAGATATGGTATATAGATAATAAAGAAAGAGGCGAAATAATTGCGAAATATGGCATCAGGCAGACGACTTGGTATAGTTATAGCCATTGCATTGATTCTTGCAATGGTGTGTTTCGTGCGCCTTTTTGACCTGCAGATTGTAAACGGTTCAAACTACGAAGGACAGGCAAACAGACGTCTTGTGCGTGCCTATTCCATGCCTGCCCCAAGAGGAGAAATCTTAGATTGTAATGACAGACCTATTGTTGAAAACAGGATGGGCGGAAGTATACAGATACAGAAAATAGATATAGAAGAAGATGAGTTTAATCGGATACTTTATGATGCAGCATATCTTGCGGCTCTCTACGGTGGGGAGATCGAGAGTCTCTTTCCTGTTGTGATGAATGAAATTACAGAAGAACTGGAATTTAACTTTGATATAGAAAGCAATGGAGGAACAAGAAAAGTTGAAGGGGTAAAACCCATCACAAAGACGGAGAGCGTTGTCAAAGAAAAAGACAATGCAGAAGATGAAGACACCGAAGACCGACAGAAAAGAATAGAAGAAAAAAGAAAGAAAGACGAAGAAGCTCTGGCTAAATGGAAAAAGGAAAACAAACTCAACGAATATACATCTCCTGAGCAGATAGTTGATTATTATAAAAAGAAATACTCAGTTTCATCAGAGTTTGACGATAAAAAGGCGTTGACTGTTGTTGCTATAAGATATGCAATGGAAAAGGGCAGATTCAGTGAGAAAAACCCTTATACTCTGGCACGCGATGTGGATGAGATAGTACAGCAGCAAATAAAAGAGCAGTTTATGAGATTTCGTGGCGTAGAAATTATAATAGAGCCGATCAGAATTTTCTCAAATGGCACTATGGCGTCTCATATTATTGGCAGAACAGGCAGAATCTATGCTGAAGAATACGAAGAAATGAAAGATAAAGGCTACGGAATGACCGATATTATCGGTAAAGACGGCCTTGAAAAAGTGCTTGAACCATATCTTAAAGGTCAGGACGGATATAAAAGTGTAGAGATGAACCGCGGCGGTGGAGTAACTCAGATTATAGGAAACAGCGAGCCAAAACCGGGCAACTTTGCAAGGCTTACTCTTAATATAGAACTGCAAAAGACGATGGAAAGAGCATTAAGAGAACAGATACTGACTTCGGTTGGTACAAATGGTGCAGGGGCGGCCATAGCTGTAGACCCCCAAACGGGTGGCGTGCTTGCTATGGCATCCTATCCATCTTATGATTTGACGACGTTTAACGAGGATTACGAGGATTTGATAAACTCCAAGGCAAAACCGCTTATAAACCGGGTTCTCAGCGGAACATACTCACCGGGTTCTACGTTTAAACCGCTGACGGCTATTGCGGCACTTGAAACGGGGGTGATAACCTCGGGCACATACATTGCAGATAAAGGTAAGTACACCTATTATGATTCATACCAGCCGACTTGTCTTGTGTATTCATCAACAGGGGCAACCCATGGAACAATAGAGGTATCAGAAGCCATAGGTGTTTCGTGTAACTATTTCTTTTATGATGTAGGCAGACGCACGGGAATTGAGACAATAGATGATTATGCAACAAAGTTCGGACTTGGACAGAACACGGGAATTGAACTTCCCGAAAGCACAGGAATCCTTGCCAGCCCCAAAGCGCGTGAGGCGGCAGGCGGAATCTGGTACCCGGGTGATGTTTTGCAGGCCTCAATCGGGCAGTCCGATAATATGTTTACACCTGCTCAACTTGCATCATATGTGTGCACAATCCTTAACAGAGGTAAGAGATATTCTTTGCATTTGATTGATGAGGTTGTTGATTATGACACGGACGAAGTAGTGTTTAAAAATGAACACAAGGTTTTGTCAAACACTCCTATCTTAGACAGTACATTTAATGCAGTAAAATCAGGAATGCGACAGGTTGTAACTATGGGAACAGCCCAGGCCGCCTTTGCTACGAGCAAATATAAAGCCGCAGGCAAGACGGGAACAGCCGAGGTGCCTGATGGAAGAGATAATGTATTGTTTGTAGGATTTGCCCCATATGACGATCCTGAAATCGTAATAGCCGTGATAATTGAGCATGGTGAAAAGAGTGTGTTTGCAGCGAATGTGGCAAGAACAGTATTTGATGCCTATATGGATATAAGGGATGGTAAGTATGGAGACACAGAAGATGGTGACGAGCCGGAAAGAGAAGGTACTAACTTTACTGATGCGGTATTGCCGGATCATAGAGGCAACAGAGAGAGTTCAGAGCGAAACAGCGAAAAAGGCAATGCAGACGGCAAAAAACCGGAGAATTCAACAGAGGACACACCATCAGATTCGGAGGGAGAAGGAACGCTGTAGTGCATAGTATAAGACATCAAAAGTAAAAATACTTAAAAAATACTGTATTTGGCTTTGACTTTTGGTAAATATTATGGTATTATAGATAATGCAAAGAAAAATTTGTTGTTTAAGCAAGATAGATATAGTGAAAAAATAACTATATTGACAAGTTCAGATAGCATACACATATTCAGACAACGGTATGCATAAGTGTTTAAAAACGTAGAATTGTAAAGAGGTGAAGGCTTATGAACATTGCATTAATTGCTCATGATAAGAAGAAGGAGTTAATGGTAGATTTTTGTATAGCATATAGCGGCATACTGAAGAAACACAAATTATTTGCTACAGGAACAACAGGAAATCTTGTTGAGGAGGCTACAGGTCTTCCAATCAACAAATTTCTTTCAGGCCCTGAGGGCGGCGACCAGCAGATTGGTGCAAGGGTTGCCTATAATGAGATAGACTGTGTATTGTTTTTCAGAGATCCCCTTACAGCACAACCCCATGAGCCTGATATCAGTTCACTCTTCAGACTTTGTGATGTGCATAATGTGCCTCTTGCAACCAACATTGCAACGGCAGAGGTGCTGATTATGGGTATTGAGCGCGGTGACCTCGGCTGGAGAGACATCGTTAACCCAAAAGCATAAAAAGAAAAGTAAAGAGCCGCAGATTGTCTGCGGCTCTATTTTATCATTATTATCGCTGCCTGCCTGCCGGTTTTATCTCTGTTTGAGCGGTAAGAGTAAAACTTATCTGTGTTGCACATAGTGCAGACGTCACTTATATCAATATTGTTTTTATTGATGCCGACAGATGTCAGACTGTCAGAGATATATGACCTAAGGTCGACCATATACTTACCATTATTGGTGGCTTTGAGATATTTTGTGTCAAAATAATCAGTTGCATCATTGCCAAATTCAAAGCAGCACTGTCCAATGCAGGGACCAATCGCAGTGAGAATGTCCTGAGGGTTTGAGCCAAAGACAGCATCCATAAGTCTGACGCATTTTGGCGCTATCCCTTTGACACTGCCACGCCACCCTGAGTGAACTGATGCTACTACCTTTTGCGTCGGATCAAAGAGTAAAATCGGAGTACAGTCTGCCGCGAAGACAACGAGGGCAGCGCCCTCAATGTTGGTAATAAGTGCATCGGTGTCTTCAATGTCGCTTGTGCGTGTTATGCCTTTTCCAAAATCATCTTTTGATATAATGCGTATGTTATCGGTGTGGGTCTGTTTTGAAAGTACCATTCTGTCAAGGTCTATCCCCATATCACAGGCAACCAGCCTATAATTTTCTCTCACAGATACTTCGTCATCTTTTACCCTGAAGCCGAGGTTTAGTCCTTTAATGTCACCGTGGCTGACACCGCCAAGTTTTGTTGTAAAGCAATGGGTTATTTTAGTGTCATCAAACAAGTCTGATTTTAAGTATAATCTGCTATCAAAACGTTGCTCATAAAAACTCATCCGCAAGCCTCCGTTACAGTCGGTTAAATCTTAGTCTCTCTACGGCAGTTGTTTTGCCGCTTTTTATATCAACATCAAAAATGCATCCATGGAAAGTTACTTCGCCGTGGGCTTTTTCAAATCTAAATTTCTTAACGGCGCTATAATAATAGTCAATTATAATTTCTTTTTTTACACCAAGGACAGAGTCTTCTACGCCTGTCATACCAAGGTCGGTGATATAGCCGGTTCCGTTTGGCAGAATTCTCTCATCAGCGGTCTGTACATGGGTGTGTGTGCCAAAAACTGCACTTACTTTGCCATCGACAAAGTTGGCAAGGGCTATTTTCTCGCTTGTTGCTTCGGCATGCATATCTATTATGATTATATCGCTGTCAAGTTTTGGCAAAAGCCTTTCAATTGCGTGGAAAGGACAGTCAACGGGTGTCATCCCGATTCTGCCGCTCAAATTAACAACCGAGATTTTTACATTGCCAAGGTCGGCGGTATAATGTCCGCAGCCCTCGAGTTCCGGCGGAAAGTTAAGGGGTCTGATTACTCTTTCGTTTTCTTCGAGAACAATTCCTGATTCCTTATGGTCGTAGGTGTGGTTGCCCATAGTGATAACATCAATGCCGCAGGTAATAAGAGTGCCTGCAATATCGCGGGTTATACCATTGGGGTCGCCGCTATTCTCGCCGTTTGCAATACAAAAGTCAATATTATACTTGCTTTTTATTCTGCCTAGATTGTTATATACAAACTCTCTGCCCTCTTCACCATTTATATCTCCTATTGTGAGAATTCTCATATAATTCAAGCCTTTCTGTATTTGTTTGCGCTCTACTTTTTCTGCACTCTCTGTCTTACTGCCTCATAAAGAAGTACACCTGCTGCAACAGATGCGTTGAGGGATTCTGCTTTTCCAAGCATCGGGATTTTAACAAGATAATCACAGTGCTCGCGGACTATACGGCTCATACCCTCGCCCTCACTGCCGATAACAATGCCGAGAGGTCCGGTCAGGTCACATTCGTAGCAAAGTTGAGTTGCCTCAAGGGCAGTACCTGCAATCCACAAGCCTTCTTTTTTCAGAAGTTCAAGTGTCTGTGCGATGTTAGTCACTCTCGCAACGGGTGTATGCTCTATTGCGCCCGCAGAGACTTTTGCAACCACAGAGTTTAATGAAACGCTTCTGTTTTTAGGAATAATAACTCCGTGTGCCCCTGCTGCATTGGCGGTCCTGATTATACTGCCAAGGTTTTGGGGGTCGGTTATGCCGTCTGCGACAACTAAAAATGGTGGCTCTCCTGACTCTCTTGCTGCAGACAAAATGTCGCTTAAATCAGTATAACTATGTGCCGCCGCAAGTGCAACAACACCTTGGTGGTTTTCTCCGTCTGTCATTTTGTCAAGTTTTCTTTTGTCAACAAATTGATAGAGAATGCCCCTGTCTTTTGCGAGGTTTCGGATATATCCTATCTGAGAGTGGCGCACACCGTCCTGAATCAGGATTTTATCCATTGTGTGGTTTGCTTCCAGGGCTTCTATTATGGGGTTTCTTCCGTAGATTATATCGTTATTCATATGCTTTTTACAGCCTTTCGTATTTAATACTTGTATTTTAACATATTCATAAAAAATGTGCAATGGTTTTCATAAAAACCATTGCACTTGTACAGAACTATTCCATTGTCTTTCCTAAAAATCCTGCCGCAGTCTCTGCAAGTTTTGATTCTACTTCACCAAGTTTTGCAGACGGCTCTGCAATAAACACAACCGAGCCGATACTGTCACCGTCATACACGATAGGTGCAATGACGCCTGCTTCGTATTTATCTGTCTCGTCAGATACCGAGATGCTTTTGCTGCCCGGACTTGAAAGGAAGAGTGATTTACTCTGCATAACTCTTTCAAGGTCAGGTGAAATTCTTTTCTCTCTAAGCTCTTTTTTTGGCGCGCCTGACACCGCGATAATGTTATCTTTGTCGGTTATGCACGCTGCAAGTCCTGATGACTTTGCAAGAGACTCTGCGTATTGAGTGGCAAACTCGCCGAGTTCGCCGATTGGTGAGTATTTTTTAAAAATGACTGTTCCGCCGCTGTCTGTATAAATCTCAAGCGGGTCGCCCTCATGTATGCGCATTGTGCGGCGTATTTCTTTTGGAATAACTATACGACCTAAGTCGTCTATTCTTCTGACAATTCCTGTTGCTTTCATTGTATATGCTCCTTTGTTTGCGGACCGCCGAGGACGTCGGCCCCTACATTTAATTTCACAATGATATTGTTTGCTAGCCGTGGAATTTTTATGTAAGGAAAAAGGTGGGAAATTTCTGTAACCGCTATGTCATAAAAAATTTATGGTGTTTTGGTTGTTTTTTTAAATAAAGTAGTGTATACTTGTAGTAATTAACAATTATGCGTTGATTGGCAATGTACGAGGTGGTTAAATGTCAGAAAATATTAAAAGCAAGGGGCAGAGTTTTGTAAAGGGCGCACTTGTCCTTGGGCTTGCAAACCTGATTGTAAAAATAATAGGTGCATTTTTCAAAGTTCCGCTGATAAATCTCATTGGAGATGACGGCAGCGGCTATTTTAATGTTGCCTATCAGATATACACATTTATGTTTATTATTGCGACGGCAGGTTTCCCTGTTGCGATTTCCAAGATGGTATCAGAGAGTGCCGCAAGGGGGGCAGAGAAAGAGTCGCGCAAGATTTTCAGAGTAGCCTTTGGATTTCTGGCGGTAGTCGGACTTATCGGCACACTTATTATGTTTATCTTTGCCGATAAACTTGCAGTCCTTGTTGGGATCCCCGATGCAACCCTTGGTATAACCGCCATTGCACCGGCTGTATTCTTTGTAGCTATGACCTCGGCGTACCGCGGATATTTTCAGGGCAGACAGAATATGTACCCTACCGCTTTCAGTGAGGTTGTAGAGTCTACGGGCAAGATGCTTATCGGTCTTGCAGGGGCGTGGATTTTTATGAGTATGACGGTCAACGGGTCTCTCGGCGGTCTTGTTGACTTTGACGCAAAGGAAGTAAATTCACCACACACCCAAACTGTTTTTGCGTCTGCAGGTGCGATTTTTGGCGTAACTGTCGGCACACTTTTGTCCTGCCTGCTTTTGACAGTTATATATATTGCACACAGAAGAAAGAAACAATTAATCCCTGACAGTATAGAGTCAAGAAACAGCAAAACTATTTTAAAAGAACTTGTTAAAATAGCGATACCTATAACCATCGGTGCGTCGGTATCAAGTCTTACAACTCTTATAGATATGGGTACTATCAGCCACCGCCTTGTGGTGCGCCCTGAGGTTTTTGATGCCTATGCACATATGTTTGAGAGAGGAACATCCTTTTTTGAAAAAATGATAACTGAGGGCTGGAGCGGCGCAGAACTTCTGACTCAGAAAGCGGCAACCCTCTATGGTATGTATACGGGCAAGGCCCTTACGATGTTTAATCTGCCGCTGACATTGGTTGTGGCACTTGGTACAAGTGTGGTGCCTGCTATATCTGCGGCAGTTGCAAAGGCGAAAAAGGCAGAAGCAAAGACGATTACAGAGAGCACACTGAGAATCGCCGTTTTGTTTGCAGCGCCCTGTGCGGTTGGTGTGGCAGTTTTATCAAGAGAGATACTCAGTTTTCTCTTTGGTGACTATAATGCCCATACTGTTTTAGAGATATTGTCTATTGCGATTATTCCCGTTGGTATTGTTCAGGTTTCAAATGCAATTCTGCAGGCCTATGGCAAGGTGTATAAGCCTGTTATACATATGGTTATTGGCGGAGCCGTAAAGATTATAGTCAACTATCTCTGCATACCATATCTTGGTATAGACGGCGCCCCTGTTGGTACAGGAGTTTGCTATCTTATTATTGCAGTTTTAAATGTTATATCAATCATAAAAGTTGCAGGAATAGAATTTAAATGGAACAGTTTTGTAATCAAACCCATACTTGCGGCGGCAATTATGGGGGCGGCAGGATTTGTAATGTCTACATTCCTGCCAATCGGCAAGGTAATGTGCCTTGCAGAAATTGCTGTCTGTGCAATAGTTTATGCAATAGCGGTGTGTGCGATTTCGGCAGTTAAAAAAGAAGATATAATGATGCTGCCAAAGGGACAGAAAATTGCAGGAATACTTGAGAGATATAAGTTAATTAAATAGGTACAGAAAAGGTGATACAAATGAAATATAAAGATGGAAAATACACATTTGAAGAACTTGTAGACATAGTTGCAAAACTTCGTGCGCCGGGTGGCTGCCCCTGGGATATGGAGCAGACCCACGAGAGTATTCGCAAGAGTATGATAGAAGAGGCGTATGAACTTGTCGAGGCAATAGATGGCAAAAGGGCAGAAAAGATAGCCGATGAGAGCGGAGATGTTCTTCTTCAGGTTGTTCTGCATGCACAGATTGCAAAGGATGACGGAGAGTATGAGATGGAAGATGTGACAGATGCAATCTGCCGCAAGTTAATACATCGTCATCCTCATGTTTTCGGAGATGTAGAAGTAGAAAACAGCGAGGCGGTTATTAAAAATTGGGATGCCATAAAGAGGGCAGACAGGGACCAGGGTACAATAGCCGATGAGATGCGCGGGGTTTCTGCATATTTACCCTCCCTTATGCGTGCGCAAAAGGTAGAGAAAAAGGCAGTAAAGAACGGCTATGAGCGAATAGATACAGAGGTTGGCGCAAAGACAGAGGAGGAATTTGGCAAACTGCTTTTTGAGGTTATATCAGCATGTAACAAGTATGATATAGACGCAGAGGTGGCGCTGTCGGGATATTTAAGAAAGTATATTGATGAATTTGAGAAGTTTGAGGAGAATAAGAAATGAGACTTGATAAATATTTAAAGGTTTCAAGACTGATAAAGCGCAGAACCGTTGCCAATGAAGCCTGCGATGGTGGGCGTGTCAGCGTAAATGGAAAGATCGCAAGAGCGTCCTATGATGTAAAGGTAGGGGACGAGATTACGATTTTGTTCGGTGCAAGACCCCTGACAGTAAGGGTCTTAGAGGTAAAAGACACCGCCTTTAAGGACGATGCAAGAGGAATGTACGAAGCAGTAGAATAGTCAAAAGGGCAACCTATCGGTTGCCCTTTTTCAAAGTGGAAATATAATTTATATGACACGCTATGACACTTTTTGCTGTAGTATACTTCAGTTAAATAAAAAATTTAACTTGGAGGTTAATAAAAATGAACAATTATTCAAATGACAACTATCAACAAAACGAGGGCTATGACTATAGCGCTAATCGTTGCAGAATTTGCAACAGAGAATTGCAAGACCCAAGACAGATTTACGGAGAGTGGTGTGCACGTAAAAACGGGCTTGACCCATATGGCGGCGCACTGCAGAATGATGTCGCTTCATCGCTTGCCACGATTAGTTATCAAAGCAAAAACAAGTCAGAAAATATTGACAAAGCTGCTTTTGAGCAGTACAATAATCTTATAATAACAAATCCGCTGTATGCACAACAGGCTATGTACAATGCAAACGATATGGAGAAGGAAGAACTGAACTCATATATCAGGGCATATGTTAAAAAGCAAGGCGGGATGAAACAAGGAAACGATAATATTTATCAGGTTATATATACTGCTCCGATTACGAATGATGAAACTATAACCAATAGCAGAGATATGAATATTGGAAGCGGGGAATTTATTCATTCTGATATGAATATGTATGATAACTATGAGTTTACCATCTTTGATGCTATAAACTGGCTGATACAGACAGGAGGCAGAGGTAACTTTGTATTGCAGACAAGGTCTACCGAAAATTCAGGGGTATCTGCATTGAACCAGCGAGATGTTTTGGGGAAATTTATTGATGCACATACTTTTTTGAAGGATGCAAGTCTTATAGAAGATGGAATATATCCTAAATTTTATATTGGTTCAACAGAACAAAATGCCGAAACAGCTGAGGCAATATACGATATGGTCACAGAACCTGATTGGGTAAAAAATAAGTTACATTTTATTGGCGGCATATACTTTGGGCGAGAGGATGTTTTGGATGAAGGGCAGGGCGACACATTGGATAATATGAAACACTTATCCAACCTTATGCATAGTAAAGGCAAAAAGGTTCTGTGGATTCCATACTATGACAGTTCTGAAAAGTTAGAAAAAATTCAACAATATGCTCGCAGAAGTTTCCCCGATGCTACACCAATAATAGATACGATAATAATACAACCGGGAGCATTTTATGGAAAAGATGTCAAAAGTATTGACGAAGTAAAAGATGTAGTTAGCAAGTTTAATAACGACCCTGATGTTTTAACGAGGGTGGGAATAGAAATGGAATTCGATATGGGGCTTGTAACGGGTCGAAAAGATGATGATATGGGTATATATGATAAAAGAAAAGTTCTTCAGGAATACTTGAATACTTTACCTGAACTCAAAGAAATGAATGTGCCGATTGGTGTATACTCAGGTGGTCCCAATGAACAAGGCTATAGAGATATAAGAAATAACATAAATACCCATAACAGTGGCAATCATATTCCATATTGGGAAGGAATAGATGAAAGTGCTTATGCAACAGGAGTACATTATAATCACTTTCCAAACGCATATCAGGGTGGAAATCTTATATATGACATAAATAATTATATCTATAATGATGTTTGGAAGGATTCTTTGGAGAAATCAATGTGGCTTAGTCGACCGATACAATAAGAAAAACAAACTAAAAGGGGGATGTAATATGAAAAAAATAATATCAATACTGGTTTGTGTAGTGATTCTTTCCTGTGCGGGTGTTCCTGCCTATGCAAGGAGCGAGTACGATATCAAAGTTACAGAAATTGATGAGTCTGTAGCAGAGATATATCCTCTGCTTGACGGTATGCGCAGGTTTAAAGCTCAAAATGGACGATATGGGTTTTTGAACGAAAACTACGAAATTGCAGTTGAGTCCATATATGCGTATGCAGATGATTTTAACAATTCAACCGCACGCGTGAGGATGCCGGAGAGCAAAACTCTGATTGGGATAGATAAAAGCGGCGAGATAGTAATCCCAAATTTTATTGACTATGATGAGAATGGGATAGGAATAGTAACCGATGGCGAATATAAGGGGTTTGTAAACGAGAGGGGCGAAAGCTTAACGGAAATTAAGTATAAAAACCTTACGCCGTTTAAAAATGGAGTTGCTCTTGCAAGCCTTGATGAACCATACTCCTATAATATGCTTATCGATAAAGATTTTAATGAGCATACTCTCCCCGAGGGTCAGGAATTTAAAGATGTTCTGGATAGCGGGCTGATTGTAGTGAGAGGCGAGAACTCTTTATACGGGCTCTTTGATAGCCGGCTGAACGAGGTTGTT
>JAZSBQ010000018.1:0-16628 GCA_045602485.1 Clostridia bacterium | reverse complement strand
CATAGGACAATACATCCTCGTCCTGTTCAATCCACTGAGCCGCTTCTTTTCTGAGTTTGTCAAGTTCAGGCTCAATAAGGTCAGCGGGACGACAACTTATAGCTTCTTCAGCGCCGATAATCTGCTTTCTGAATTCTTCATCAATCGGCACAGGTGTGCGACCGTACTCGCCTTTGCAGATACCCTTGGTCTCTTTTGAAACCATCTTATATCTCTCGCCCATAATTACATTGAGTACCGCCTGAGTTCCAACAATCTGGCTGGTAGGTGTAACAAGCGGAGGATAACCCAAGTCCTTACGAACTCTTGGAATTTCCTTGAGAACTTCTTCGAACTTGTCCTCTTTACCCTGCTGTTTAAGCTGAGAAACAAGGTTTGAGAGCATTCCGCCCGGAACCTGATATTTAAGTGTGTTGATATCAACACCCATAACCTTTGTGCTCATAAGACCGCTGTCTAAGAACTTCTCTCTGAGAGGTTTAAAGTAATCAGCAATCTCAGTGAGTGCCTCAAGGTTAATACCTGTATCATACTCTGTACCCTCAAGTGTTGCAACAAGCGGCTCTGTCGGTGGCTGAGATGTACCAAGAGCCAGAGGAGAAAGCGCGCAGTCAACAACGTCAACGCCTGCCTCGATAGCCTTGAGATATGTCATTGAACCAACACCGCTTGTATAGTGAGTGTGAAGCTGAATCGGCACCTTAACCTCTTTTTTAAGCTGAGATACCAAATCGTATGCATTATAAGGAGTAAGCAAGCCTGCCATATCCTTGATACAGATTGAGTCTGCGCCGCAGTTTTCGTATTCCTTTGCAAGTTTTACAAAGAACTCATTATTATGAACAGGGCTGATTGTGTAAGAAATCGCCGCCTGAACATGTCCCTTTTCTTTCTTTGTTGCATTTATCGCTGTCTGCAGGTTGCGGACATCGTTAAGTGCATCAAAAATTCTGATTATATCAATACCATTTGCAATTGACTTCTGTACAAAGTATTCAACTACATCATCTGCATAGTGACGATATCCGAGGACGTTCTGTCCTCTGAAGAGCATCTGCAGTTTTGTGTTAGGAGCCGCTGCTCTGATTTTTCTAAGTCTTTCCCACGGGTCTTCGTTTAAGAAACGCAGACACGCATCAAAAGTTGCTCCGCCCCATACTTCCATAGAGTGGTAACCAACTTTGTCCATAAGCGGAAGCGCAGGAAGAATTTCGTCAGTTGTCATTCTTGTAGCTATAAGCGACTGATGAGCATCACGACAAATGGTTTCTGTAATTCCAACTTTAGCCATATATATTACCTCCTTCAATTTTTTATGTATTATATACAATCCCATATGTTGCCAGATTTACGGGCCGTCGGCCCTGCAAAACACATGCTTGTTCTGCACTTTGTGCAGCGCTGCACTGCTATTTTGCGTACATTGCAAGGAAAACGCCTGCCGCAACGGCAGAACCGATAACGCCTGCAACGTTAGGTCCCATAGCATGCATAAGTAAGAAGTTGGATGGGTTTTCTTTCTGTCCAACCATCTGAGAAACACGAGCCGCCATAGGTACGGCAGAGACGCCTGCAGAACCGATAAGCGGATTTATGTTGCCGCCTGTCAGTTTGCACATAATCTTACCAAGCACAAGACCGCCTGCTGTACTGAAGCAGAAAGCAACAAGACCGAGAACAACTATACCAATGGTTTCGCCTGTCAGGAATGTTTCTGCCTTGGCAGTTGCACCAACTGTGAGTCCTAAGAATATAGTAATAACATTCATAAGTCCGTTCTGAGCAGTCTTTGAAAGTCTGTCAACAACGCCTGTCTCTCTCATTAAGTTACCAAGCATAAGCATACCCACAAGTGATACTGCATCGGGCACGATGAGCGCAACAACAATTGTAACGATAATCGGGAAAACAACCTTCTCTGTCTTGCTTACAGGACGAAGCTGCTCCATAACAATCTGTCTTTCCTTTTTGGTTGTCAGCGCCTTCATAATAGGTGGCTGAATAACAGGAATAAGCGCCATGTATGAATATGCCGCAATTGCAATTGCTGGCAAAAGATGAGGCGCAAGTGTCTTGGTAACGTAAATCGCAGTAGGACCGTCCGCGCCACCGATAATACCAATGGATGCAGCCTCTTCAACACCGAAATTGATGCCAGGCACCATAGCGCCGAGAATTAACGCACCAAAGAATGTCAGGAAGACACCAAGCTGAGCCGCCGCACCAAGGATAATGCTCTTGGGGTTTGCAATAAGCGGGCCAAAGTCTGTCATACAACCGATACCCAGGAAGATAAGTGGCGGATAAATACCAAGCTTAACACCAAGATAAAGTAAATCAAGAAGTCCTCCCTGAGAGAATATCAAATTCATATCAAGATGTCCGTCTATCAGATACTCAGGACTTGTGAAGAATTCAGGATGCATCATAATTGCGCCTGAATTTGCAAACATCGGCAAGTTTGAGAGCAACATACCAAAAGCAATCGGCATAAGCAAAAGGGGTTCAAATCCCTTGACAATTGCAAGGTACAAAAGCACGCACGCAATAACAATCATAAGCGGAGTACCGATTACTGCTATAACTGCATTAAAGCCCTGTGCCCCTGAAGCAAGAGCACCTTTTGCATTTTCTATCAACGCAGCAACACCTGTGCTGCACATAAAATCAATTATACTGTTAAACACAAAATCACCCTTTCAAAATATATTTTCAAGGGGATTAACCCAAAGAAACAAGTAAATCGCCTGTGTTTACAGTTGCGCCAACAGTAGCGGAAACTGCAACAACTTTACCTGCAGCCGGTGCCATAATCTCGTTTTCCATCTTCATAGCCTCTAAGATACAAAGAACATCGCCTTCGTTTACACTCTGACCGGGTGAAACAAGTACCTTAACAATGTTGCCGGGCATAGGAGCATTTACATTTGTTGCGCCGGCAGGAGCAACAACAGGAGCAGGTGCTGCGGCAGGTGCAGGTGCTGCAGCAGGAACAACAGTTGAAACTGCGCCTACTTCTTCTATTTCTACTTCATAAGACTTTCCACCAATACTTATAATAAACTTTCTCATAATAATAATTCCTTTCTAAAATTAAATTTTTATCTTACTTTACGTTTGATGCAGCATCGTCAATACATCTGTAAGAATGAACTTTAATACTGCCAACCTGTGCATCAAGGCTTGCGGCTATCGCAGATGCAAATATAGCAATTAAAGTATTCTCATCTTCTACTTCCTTTGCTAACTCCCTGTTTTGCACCGGTGTCTGAATCGTTGCATTTGCATTTGCTTTCACTTCGGTCTTACCCTTTTCAGCAGTTTCGTTATAGAATACTTTTTTCATAATCATCATAGTAACCATAAGGATAATTAAAACCGCAAATACGATTACAAGACCTACCGCTGTCACACTTACGCCCGTCTGCATCGCTTCTGATAAAGACATTTTCCTTCCTCCTTCAAATTTTTATTTAAACTTTAATTCATTTGTGTTTTTTTGTTCCGGCAACAGGCTTTCCTTTGCCTCCGCCTTTTGTCTGATTATTGCTGAAGATGCGTCTGCTTGTCTCGGCAGAAGACTTTTTGTCTGTGCCGATTTTTTTAAGCATATTTACCTCCGGCTCTGTCAGTTTTCTCCACCTGCCAAGAGGTAGATGCCCAAGCCTGAGACCTGCCTCTTCGGTGCGTTTAAGTTTTTTTACAATACATCCAACCTCTTCAAACATTCGTCTGACCTGACGGTTTCTGCCCTCGTGAATGGTAATCTGTATCTTTGCCCCATATCTTGTAGCACCGATAACCTCTACCTTTGCAGGGCTTGTCCGCACCCCGTCAAGCATAACACCGCGACGAAGCTGAACGAGAGTTTCCATACCAATGTTGCCCGTCACTTCTGCAATGTAGGTTTTCTCAATATTGTTCTTGGGGTGTGTTATCTTATAAGTCAGGTCACCATCGTTTGTCATAAGCAAAAGGCCTTCTGTGTCATAATCAAGACGGCCCACAGGATATATACGTACAGGGATTTCATCAACAAGACTCATAACCGTGTCACGCCCCTTGTCATCAGAAACCGTTGTAACAAATCCCTCGGGTTTGTTAAGCATTATATATATCATTTTCTTCTGCGGGTTTACCTGTCTGCCATCAAACTCAACGATGTCATTTTCCTCGTCAACTTTTACGCCCATCTCGCGGACTATGCTTCCATTTACGCTGATACGCCCTGCCTTTATAAGGTCTTCCGCTCCACGTCTTGATGCAACTCCGCAATCGGCGAGAAATTTCTGTAATCTGAGCATTTTCTATCAAATCCTCTTATCATATTTATGGCTATTGTTATATCTTCTGACAAATACTTCCGCAAAATAGGCCATGGTACCATTATATCTCAGTTTTTCAATTATTGCAATCCTTTTTTTCCTATTTAAGGTAGAGCAATTATAAATATTTGCAGAATTATTTGTGCACTTTGTATA
Source organism: Clostridia bacterium (assembly GCA_045602485.1). Classification (GTDB taxonomy): domain Bacteria; phylum Bacillota; class Clostridia; order Monoglobales; family Monoglobaceae; genus UMGS1820. The sequence continues at coordinate 12,147 of JAZSBQ010000018.1, read as the reverse complement.
TTTTTTAACAATCTTTTTAATTTGTCAGAAGAGACAACCATTTTTTAAATGCCCTGGCTATGTTTTCCTTTAATTTTTTCCTGTTCTTTTTTGTTGTGCTTACCGTGTCCACATCACTCCTGACCACAAGGGCAATATCTTCTCCCGAAACAAGGTTCTCACTTTTTGTGTCTCCGCTGTCCATCCTGAATATCATTTTGCCAACTCTCTCCCCCTTAGAAACAGGAGCTGATATTTCAGGATATATCTCAGTTTCGCAGACTACCTCCTCTCCCTCCCTGAGCGGATAATATACGTCTCTTTCAGGGTACGCAGGTATTACCTCTGCATAAGAACCAACTATCTCAACGGACGAAACAGGCTCTTCCTTCAGTGCCAGTGGCGTGTATTTGTAGTTGTCAAAGCCAAAATCAAACATAGCCATATGGTCGCTCCAGTCATTTGGTGCGTTCAGCGTTACAGCAATAAGCGTCATTCCATCTCTTTGAGCGGCACTTACAAGACATCTCCCCGCCGCCTTGGTAAAGCCTGTTTTTACACCGATACACCCCTTATACATCGAAAGAAGTTTGTTGTGATTTGACAGTACTCTCGGATATGCCTTGCCGTCTCCTTCTATTTTGTAACTTTTTGTAGAAACAATTTCAGAAAATTCCGAGTTTGACAACGCATATGCAGTAAGCGCCGCCATATCATTCGCCGTCGAAAAATGCTCCTCGTCCGGCAAACCGTTGGGGTTTGTGAAATGGGTATTGTCAAGCCCTATCGCCTCTGCCTTTTTATTCATTAAATTTGCAAACTCCTCGCAAGTGCCCGACACTTCTTCCGCTATTGCAACCGCCGCATCATTTCCCGATGACAGCATAAGCCCGCAGAGCAGTTCCCTCATCGTCATTTTCTCACCCTTTTCAAGGTACATACTTGACCCCTCAACTCCTGCCGCAGACGAAGAAATCTCTATCATTCTATCCATATCTCCATTGACGTTTTCTATGGCACAGATTGCCGTCATAATCTTTGTAGTGCTCGCCATAGGCAGCCTCTCATTGGAATTTTTGGAATACATAACTCTGCCTGAGGTTTTCTCTATCAGTATTGCCGACCCGGCAGACACAGACAATCCCTCTCCGTAACAGGTTGCCGGTACCATTACAATATTCAGAATAATTATAATTATCGAAATTATATATTGCATTTTCTTCATAAAACCGCCCCTTTATATCTCTTTTATTACACAGGTAATATATGCAAATCAGGCTTTTCCTATGCTTTTCACAAAAATGACACGCAAGTTGCATTAAACTTGTCATCCCGGTCATATCGGGAATCTTATACCTTAAATATGATGCTCTTCATTTCGCTCTCACTTCATTCCAGATGATAACGCACCAACCGCCCTGCAACTTGCTCCGTCACAGCGGCAAATACAGGCGGATAATATCCGGCCCTACTTGACAAAATAAGGGTTTTTTAGTATAATAAACTGATGTATTATTTGAAAAATACATTTATTTTGAAGTAAGCCTACAGGAGGTTTTTGGATTGAAAAAGTTTTTAGCTTTGGCAATGACAATTACTCTTACCTGCAGCGGACTCAGCGTTTCAGCAAGGGAGTTTTTTACAGACGTCCCCGAAACAGACTGGGCGGCACCTTACATTTATAATTTAGTAGACAGAGGGGTAGTCGGCGGCTACGGCGACGGAACCTTTGGGCCCTGGGATAACGTCCAGCGGTGTGAATACGCAAAAATGCTTGTAAACATTGCAGGCATAGAACTTGTGTCAAGCACCGTCTCTCCTTATACAGACGTACCCTCTGACCAATGGTTCTTCCCTTATATAAACTCTGCGCCATTTATCACGGGCTATGTTGAGGATGGCACATTATTCTTTGCGCCTGAGGACGCCGCATCGCGTGAGGACGTCACAGTTGCAATGATTAAAGTCCTTGGTATGAATGTTGCAGACTCTGCCACCGCCGCAGAATATCTTTCCGCAAGATTTTCTGACTGGCAAAGTATTTCGACCCACAATCTCGGGTACATTGCGGCGGCAGTTAACGCAGGCATAATCACCGGTGACGAAAACGGTACTTTCCGTCCCGGCGACCCGATTATCCGCGCCGAAGTTGTTGCTGTTCTGTACAGGGCTTTCCCTGATGAACACAACATAGAGGCAAATGAACTTTAGAACAACCGGCTACACAATTGTATATAAAATCTGTTAAACCCTTTTGCGCAGCATTTTGCAATATTCCGGGGATTTTTGAAAGGAGCATTTTTATGCCAGATATATGTGAACTTTTCGGAAGTATGGTCTTTGACAACACCACAATGAAAGCAAGACTTCCGGAGGATACATACGAGCACGTCAGAAAAACAAAAGAAGAAGGTGTCCCCCTCACCCGCGAGGTTGCCGACGTCGTTGCAAACGCAATGAAGGACTGGGCAATCGAAAAGGGTGTGACTCACTATACCCATTGGTTTCAGCCTATGACCGGAGTTACTGCGGAAAAGCACGACAGTTTTATTTCACCTGCTGATGACGATAAAATTATTATGGAATTTTCAGGCAAAGAACTTATCAAGGGCGAGCCTGACGCATCAAGTTTTCCGTCGGGCGGACTTCGTTCCACCTTTGAGGCAAGAGGCTACACCGCGTGGGACCCTACCTCTGATGCCTTTATAAAGAACAACATTCTTTGCATACCAACTATCTTCTGCTCATACACAGGCGAGGCTCTTGACAAAAAGACTCCTCTTCTGCGTTCTCTTGAGGCGCTTAACACTCAGGCTCTGCGTGTTGTGCACCACCTTGGTATGACAGACGTAAAGCGCGTAAGCACCACCGTCGGACCCGAACAGGAATACTTTTTGATTGACAGAAAAATCGCGCTTAAACGCCGCGACATTGTTTACACAGGCAGAACTCTCTTTGGTGCTATGCCCCCTAAAGGGCAGGAACTTGACGACCATTACTTTGGCGTTATCAAAACCAGAGTATCCGACTATATGAAAGACCTTGACACCGAACTCTGGAAGCTCGGCGTCAGAGCAAAAACCAAGCACAACGAAGCCGCTCCTGCCCAGCATGAACTTGCACCTATCTTCTCCTCGGGCAACGTCTCAACTGACCACAATCAGCTGACTATGGAACTTATGAAAAAAGTTGCCGAAAAGCACGGTATGAAGTGTCTGCTCCACGAAAAGCCTTTCGCAGGCGTTAACGGCAGCGGCAAACATGATAACTGGTCTCTTGGAACAGATACAGGCATAAATCTTTTTAAACCGGGTAAAAACCCAAGAGAGAACACAAGATTTTTAGTATTCCTCTGTGCTGTAATCAAGGCAGTTGATGAGTATCAGGATCTTCTTCGTGTGTCCGTAGCAACTGCAGGCAACGACCACAGACTTGGCGCCGCAGAGGCACCTCCTGCCATAATTTCAATGTTTATTGGCGAAGACCTTGCAGAGGTTCTCAAATCCGTTGCCGAGGGCAGCGATTACGAACCGGGAAGCAAGCAGATAATGGAATCAGGCATTGATGCATTGCCTAACTTCACAAAAGACGCAACCGACCGTAACAGAACATCACCGTTTGCCTTTACAGGCAACAAGTTTGAATTCCGTATGCCGGGTTCAAGTTTGTCGGTTTCAGGCCCCAACTTTATGCTCAACACCGCTGTTGCCGAGGCTCTTTGTCAGTTTGCGGACAGGCTTGACGCTGCAGATGATGTATCTGCCGAGATTGAAATTCTGTTAAAAGAAACCATCAAAAAACACGGTCGAATTATATTCAACGGCAACAACTACTCAAAAGAATGGGAAGCCGAGGCAGAAAGACGCGGTCTTCTTAACCTCAGAAGCACCCCTGATGCCCTCCCGTATTTTATACGCGAGAAAAACATCAGGTTATTTGAAAAACACAGCATCCTCACCAAGGACGAACTCGAGTCAAGATATGAGATTAATCTTGAGAACTACAACAAGGTTATTAATATTGAAGCTCTTACCGCTCTTGAAATGGCAAGACAGGATATAATCCCTGCGGTCAGCAAATATGTTAAAATGCTCAGCGAATGTGCCGTTGCCAAAAAGCAGTTAGGTATTTCCGCAGATTGTTCTATGGAAGAAACGCTTGTTACTAAACTTTCCGATGCCCTTGGGCATCTGTTTAAGGAACTTGAAACCCTTGACTGCAAAATCAAGCGCGCCCATGAAATCACAGATGCTCTTGAAGCTGCAAGATTCTATCACGATGAAATCTTAGAGAGTATGTCAACCATCAGAACTCTTGCCGACGAGATGGAGGTTTATACCGCCAAGGAATATTGGCCCTTCCCATCCTACGGCGACCTGCTTTTTAGTATTCAGGAGTAAGGGAGTTTAGCGTATGAGACTTTTTGAAGGTTTAATAAACAGCTTCTACAGGGTTTGGGGAAGTGACGCACTTGAAAACAGTTTTTCCCTGATGCCATAATAAAACAGAGAATAGCCAGCGTGATTTTTCCGCATTCTTTGTGGTTATCATAGGTATAATCATAGCTTTAAAGAATGATGCAAAGAGAGAGCGGGCAAGAGTTGCGGCAAAGTCCCTGCCGAATTACGATAATGTAATGGAAGTTTGCAAACTTATGTCACCTAAAAGTGTGACAATTGTTAACAGACCCGAAGAATGGGGCAAATGGCGTGATATGTTCTACGTTGTAAATGGGTCAAATCAGGTTCCGACTGAGCTTAAAGTCAAACTTAAGGCTATCCTGTCGAGCAAAGGTCTTTATATTGGCAATATGAAGATTATAGATAATTATAAACAAAAATAAGGAACGGCGACAACGCCGTTCCATTTTATATATGACATATAATGTTTATTGGGTGAATATAAATGAAAAAACTTTTAAAGAGAGCCATTGCCACGATAATTTTAATAACAGCAGCAGTGGCTTTTCCATCAACTGCGCACGCAGTTAAAACAGACAGGGGCAAGAATATGACATTTGCGGCAATCAAAAACCCTGCGATAACGACTATTCTTAAGGTAAAAGACGGAAAACTCGCAAATGATAAGGGCGAGGTTGTTCTGAGCGGCATAAACCTTGGCGGATGGCTGCTTATGGAAAGCTGGATGAGTCCTGTAGAAGACGAGAACGAGGAAATGGCCTACTCAGACATTATAGACATTTTAACAAATCGGTTTGGCAAATTTAAAGCCCATCAACTTGTCGGTCTGTACGAGAATAACTTTATAACCGAAGCCGACTTTACAAATATAGCACGGCTTGGTTTTAATTGTGTCCGCATACCATTCTGGTACGGGAATTTTATGACAAGCGATGGAGAATGGCTTACCTACGACACAGATGATAACCCGGGCTTCCGCAGGCTTGATTTTGCCCTCAGATTGTGCGACAAATACAATCTGTACGCAATTCTTGATATGCATGGCTGTCCCGGCGGACAAAGTATGAACCACAGTACGGGGACAATAGGCAAAAACGAGTTGTATACCGACGAGAAAAACCTTGCCGCCATGGAGCGTCTGTGGGCAGAGATTGCAAAAAGATACAAAAACAACGTCTGTGTTGCGGCATATGATATTATGAACGAGCCTTTTAACAACGCAGGCTATGACTCTCCTCAGGCAGAAAGCCCTGAGGCAGTCTCAGACACCATATCGGTATATGACCGTATGATAAAAGTTATACGCAAAATTGACAGCGAACATATTATTTCCGTCGAGGGTATATGGACAACAGATATTCTGCCCGACCCAAAAACATACGGATGGAGAAATATGATATATCAGATGCATATCTACGACAGAAACAAACCTATGATAAGCAGACGGATTACTGAACTTACAGAGGCGGTTCGCAAATATAACGTTGCGCCTCTTATCGGCGAGTACAACAACAGCCCCTTTGAGGCTTTTGCAACAGAAGAATATTCAAAAAACAATATAAGCCGCATAAAATGGACGTATAAGACCGTCGGCACAGATCTTGGCAACTGGGGGCTTTACAATAAGGCTATGGATAAAACAGATATAAAATCTGCCTCATTTGCCGAAATCAAGGCTGCCTTCGGGGCAGAAATGCAAACGGACAACGGGTTTGTTTTCAACGAAGAAGAGTATATGAATATAAGGTAAAACAGGGTGCGTTTGCACCCTGTTTTTTTGTTATAAAAAGTCCTCGGAATTTGTCCAAAAAATATTAAAAATTTTGCAAAAAAGTCTTGTGAAAATTATGCCTTTATGGTAGAATATATAGTATAAATATTCGTTAAAATTCAGTTTGTTTTACCCATCCGTTTCAGGTCCGCAAAAAGCGCGTAAATACGGGCAAAAACAGCTGTAACCCAAGGAGAAAAATATGAGAATTTTATGTGAACAGGAAATACTCAGCGAGGCAGTCTCAATCGTGTCCCGTGCAGTATCATCAAAGAGCACTCTTCCGGTGCTTGAAGGTATATACATAAAAGCCACCGAAGACGGCAAAATCAAACTGACCGGAAACGATATGGAAATCGGAATTGAAGCCGTTGCCGAGGCTGAGGTTATGCAAGCCGGAGAAATTGTCATTAACGCCAAAATGCTGACAGGTATTGTCCGCTCACTTGGTTTTGGCAAAGTAAGCATCGAAACCAACGAGAAAAACCAGACGCTTATAAAAAGCGGCAGCGCAAAGTTTGAAATTGCAGGAATTTCCTCTGATGATTTTCCTGATTTACCCGTTGTGGATGCTGAGTACTCAATCAGCATACCTGCAAAAATCCTTAAGGATATGATTGCAAAGTGCGGTTTTGCCGTTGCTTCAAGCGAGAACAACCCTATCCTCACAGGATGCCTGCTTGAAATCGAAAAGAGCGGTCTTACCATGGTTGCCCTTGACGGTTACAGAATGGCTATGTGCAAGACTAAGATGGAAAACGACTTTGAAGAAAAATCAATGATAATCCCTGCAAAGTCCCTGTCAGAACTTGCAAGAATTATCGGCGACTCTGATGAGGATATAAAAATCAACGCAACATCAAGAAACGCCATCTTTATGTTTGATAACTTCAAGATGGTTACAAGACTTATCGAGGGCAACTACATCAACTATCACAATGTAATCCCCAAGGATTATGCTATTGAGGTTGACTGTCAGACCGACAGATTGCTTGACTCTATCCAGAGGGTTTCTCTTATAATCCTCAACGACGTTGTTAAAAGCCCCGTACGTTTTAATATAGCAGACGGAAACATCAACATTTCCTGCTCTACTTCTGCAGGAAACGTAGATGACAATATTGCCGTTGATGTAAGAGATGCCGCGCTTGAAATTGGATTTTACAACAGATATCTGCTTGAGGCTTTCAGAGTAATAGATGCAGAAAATGTTACACTTAAGTTTAACACATCCACAAGCCCGCTTGTTGTTGCGCCTCAGGAGGGTGACGATTTCCTCTATCTCATTCTTCCTCTCAGACTTCACGCAGAATAATTCATTGCACCTGCAATAAACGGAGGTGACGGTCAAGGATGAAAGCCCTGCACCTGGAGCTTACAAACTTCCGCAACTATACAGAGCAGTCTTTTGATTTCAAAGATGGCGTCAATATAATATCGGGCGACAACGCCCAGGGTAAGACCAACATCTTAGAAGCGGTTTACTTCTTTGCTATGGGTAAATCCCCAAGGGCTCACCGCGATGCCGAACTTATCCGTCACGGGCAAGACAGTGCACGGATTTATCTCGAATTTGCCGACAGCAAGAGAGAGAATACACTTGAGGCTGAAATCTTCCGTGATAAGCGAAAGGTAATATCCGCAAACGAAGTGCCTCTGCGCAAAAACAGTGAACTTGTCCGGAGATTCAACGTTGTTTATTTCGGGCCGGAATATTTAGGGCTTGTAAAAGAGGGACCGAAACTCAGACGTCAGAACCTTGACGTTTTAATCAGCCAGATAAGGCCCGGCTACCTGACTGCACTTGGAGAACTGCGAAAAATTGTTGATAGCAAAAACGCTCTTTTGCGTATGGACCATCCGAACCTTATGATGCTTGATATAATGGACGAGAAACTTGCAACAATATCTGCAAACATTATATTATACCGTTCGGTATACATTGACCGCATAGGGCAGATTGCGAAATCTCTGCAGTCAGAAATATCCGGCGGCAGCGAGGATCTGGAACTGCGTTATAACTGTTGCATCGGTGATGTAAGAGGTATGGATAACGACACCATTGTTAAAACTTTAAAAAATAAAATTCTTGATTCAAGAGAGCGCGAAAAACGCCTGTGTGAGACGGTTGTCTCTCCGCACAGAGAAGACATCAGTTTTTATATAAACGGCACAGAGGCCAAACTTTTTTCCTCTCAGGGGCAGCAGAAAACCATTGTTATGTCTCAGAAACTTGCAGAGGTTGAACTTATAAAGGCAGAAACAGGGGAAACTCCTGTTTTGCTTCTGGATGACATAATGAGTGAGTTTGACAAGAAAAGACGCGAATATATACTTGAACATATTAACAATATGCAGATACTGATTACCTGCACCGATACTGACGGAATGGAAGTTCCTCCATCGGCAAGGCAGTTTGAAATTACCGACGGTCAGGCAGAAGTGCTTGCAGAATAAATTTAAGGGGGCAGATACAAATGTATTTACATTTGGGTAGCGACACGGTAGTAAACACCGCCGACATTATTGCCATAATAGACTTAGAGAGTTCTTCTATGTCCGCAAATACCCGAGAATTTTTAAAGACAATTGAGGATGAAGGATTTGTCCGCAACGTCTCGGAAGAAATTCCGAAAACCTTTGTTGTTTGCAAAATAAACGGACAATCCGTAATATATGTAACCAACATTTCTTCAAAGGCACTTGCCGGAAGAGTGGAAAAATACAGCTAACAAAGACTAAAAACGAAACAAATACAGAGACAGGAGTTGATATAAATGGCAGAAGAACATATTACAAGTGTTCCCGTAGAAAGCGAATATGACGCCAATCAAATACAGGTACTTGAAGGACTTGAGGCTGTCCGCAAGCGTCCCGGTATGTATATTGGCTCTACATCATCAAGAGGTCTTCACCATCTTGTATATGAAATCGTGGATAACTCTATCGACGAGGCTCTTGCCGGCTACTGCAAGAACATCGAAGTTGTTATCGAGGCAGATAATTCTATCACCGTAACCGATGACGGCCGTGGTATCCCCGTTGGCATGCATCCAAAAATGGGCATCCCTGCAGTTGAGGTTGTATTTACCATACTTCACGCCGGAGGTAAGTTCGGCGGCGGCGGATACAAGGTATCAGGCGGTCTTCACGGTGTTGGTGCTTCTGTTGTTAATGCCCTTTCAGAATATCTTGAAGTAGAGATTTCCGATGGCGAGCACATTTATACCCAGAGATACGAAAGAGGTGTCAGTTGCGGTGCCCTTAAACAAATCGGCGACACCGACAAGTCAGGCACTAAGGTTCACTTCAAGCCCGACGGCGAAATTTTTGAGGATTTAGTGTATGACTTTGACATACTTCTTTCAAGATTGAGAGAACAGGCATTTTTGAATGCAGGCGTTCATATAATACTTCGTGACAAGAGAAGCGGCGTCCCCGAGGATAAAGCCGTTGCAGATATGAGATACGAAGGCGGTATACGTGAGTTTGTAACATATATTAACCGCAACAAAGAAGCAATCCATCCGGATGTAATATATGTAAACTCTGTGCGCGAAAACTCCGAGGCAGAGGTTGCCCTCCAGTACAACGACGGATATACCGAGAATATTATCAGTTTTGCCAACAACATCAACACAACAGAGGGTGGTACCCACGAGGTTGGATTTAAAGCGGCGCTTACAAAGGTTATAAATGACTACGCCAGAAAGTATAAGTTCTTAAAGGACAACGATGACAACCTCAAGGGCGAGGATGTCCGTGAAGGACTTTCATGTATCATCAGTGTAAAAGTAACCGAGGCGCAATTTGAGGGTCAGACCAAGACAAAACTCGGCAATAGCGAAATGCGCTCTATCGTCGAGAAAATGGTTAACGAAAAACTTAGCGAGTTCTTCGAGGAAAACCCCGCTGTTGCAAAAATAATTGTTGACAAATCCCTTACCGCATCAAGAGCAAGAGAGGCTGCAAAGCGCGCAAGAGAGAACACAAGACGCAAAGGCGCACTCGAGAGTGCATCACTCCCGGGTAAACTTGCAGACTGTTCTGATAAAGACAACACCTATACCGAGATATACATCGTAGAGGGAGACTCTGCGGGCGGTTCAGCAAAGCAGGGTCGTGACAGACGTTTTCAGGCTATACTTCCTCTTTGGGGTAAGATGCTCAATGTTGAAAAAGCAAGAGTTGACAAAGTGTACGGCAACGATAAACTTATGCCGGTTATTACTGCCCTTGGCGCAGGCTTTGGCGAGGACTTTAATCTCGAAAAACTCCGCTACGGCAAGATAGTTATTATGGCCGATGCCGACGTCGATGGTGCTCACATCAGAACTCTTCTGCTTACATTCTTCTTCAGATTTATGAGACCTCTTATCGAGGCAGGTCATGTATATATCGCGCAGCCGCCTCTTTACAGAATCACAAGAGGCAAGGTACACAAATACGCATACAGCGATGCAGAACTTCGCACCATTTTGGATAATATGGAAGAGGGCAGACAGCCATCTATCCAGAGATACAAGGGCCTCGGTGAGATGGACCCCGAGCAGCTTTGGGAAACCACTATGAATCCCGAAACAAGAGTTATGCTCAGGGTCGACCTTGAAGACGCCCGCCTGGCAGATGAAACCTTTACCATTCTTATGGGCGACAAGGTAGAGCCAAGACGTAAATTTATCGAGGACTACTCATCAACAGTTGTAAATCTTGATATATAATATTTAATACGGAGGAATTAAATATGATTAAAATAGAAAAAACCTCTGTTATGAATTTCGATGGTGCTATAAGAGGTGCTCGAAATCCCCTTAACAGTTGGGACAGAATCGACAGCATCTATGATACAGACGGAAACTATATTTTAGGCGAAAACGATTTAAAACTTGCCAAAAAACTTTGCAAGGCAGGAAGCGACCACCGAAAGTTCATTCGTCAGATTTTGGTGTGTGTTGACATTACCGCCCCTCTTTATTGGTGGAAGGAGTTTGACACATATAAGATTGCTACTGTTGCAAACTCGACCAGTACTATGCATAAAATTCACAGCAAACCTTTCGAGCTTGACGACTTTAGCCACGACCACCTGACAGATGGCGGCAAGGCTGCTCTTGAAGCAATGATGAGTTTTCTTGAAGAAGCACGACTTCGCTTTGTTGAGAATAAGAGCAAGGAAGACTGGTACGATATGATTCAGTTATTGCCGGAGAGTTATAACCAGACACGTACCGTCACCATGAACTACGAAAACCTTTTAAATATGTATTTTGCACGTCGCACACACAAACTTACCGAGTGGCATACATATTGCGACTGGATTTTGTCACTTCCTTATACAAAAGAGCTTTTTTTGCAGGATGAGGTCTAAATACCTTGACAAAACGGAGAATTTGTATTATTATAGTGATGTAATTATGAAAGGTGAGGTGAATACAAATGGCATATACAATTAGTGATGATTGCATCAGCTGCGGTGCATGTGCAGACGCTTGTCCTGTATCTTGCATTTCCGAGGGTGATGGAAAGTACGTTATCAACGCTGACGAATGTATCGAATGCGGTGCATGCGCAGGTACATGTCCTGTAGACGCTGCTCAGGCGTAAGCATTACAGATAATGTAAACTCAAAGGGGGTTGTTTTTAACAACCCTCTTGTTATTTATAGGGTGATTTATATGAACGAAAAACTTCTTACAGACGGCATAAATGCATTATCAGGGGAGATTACTCAAACTCAGATATCTCAGTTTTCTGCTTACTCTGATTTATTGGTTAAGTGGAACGAAAAAATGAACCTTACCGCCGTGACCGACCCTGATGGTATATCTGTCAAGCATTTTCTTGACTCAATATTGCCAATTTATCATATTGATTTTTCGAAATTCAACAACATCGCAGACATCGGTACGGGGGCAGGATTTCCCGGGCTGCCCATAAAGATAATGTGCCCCCATATTAATCTTACCCTTATTGACT
>JAZSBQ010000017.1:0-12564 GCA_045602485.1 Clostridia bacterium | reverse complement strand
TTATTGTAAAAATGTAGTATAATAAATTATATTTTTTATAAAACAACCAAATATTATGGAGGTAAAAAAATGAAAAAACTTATCAGTATTTTACTTGTGACAGTTTTGGTAGTATCTTTGGCTGCCTGCGGCGCTGCCGGCACAAAGATGACAATGGGTACAGGCGGAACTTCCGGAACCTACTATGGTTACGGCGGCGTTCTCGGTCAGTACATAACAAATAACGCAGGCATTGGTGTTACTGTTGTTTCTACAGACGGTTCCAAGGCTAACATTCAGGGTATAGCAGCCGGCGACTATCAGCTCGGTACTGTACAGTCTGACGTTATGGCTTACGCCTGGGAAGGCTCACGTTCTTTCGAAGAAGACGGCAAGGTGGATTCATTCCGCGTAGTTGCAGGCCTTTATGCAGAAGCAGTACAGCTTGTAACAATGGATCCTTCTATCAAAAGTGTTGCAGACCTTAAGGGCAAGAGCGTTTCTATCGGCGCTCCCGGTTCCGGTGTATACTTCAATGCAATCGACGTATTGACCGCTGCAGGTCTTACAGAGGCTGACATCAAGGCTCAGTATCAGTCATTTGCAGACTCAGCCGACGCACTCAAGGACGGCAAGATCGATGCCGCATTTATCGTAGCAGGTGCTCCTACTCCTGCAATTACAGAACTTTGTACAACAAATAACGCTTACCTCGTTCCTATCGATGGCGAAGTTGCAGATAAACTTATGGCTGACTGCCCGTTCTACACAGTTTACAACGTTCCTGCCGGCACATACAACGGTCAGACAGAGGATGTTCAGACAATCACAGTTAAGGCTACTTTGATTGTAAGCGCAGATGCTGCTGAAGAAGACGTTTACAAACTTACCGCAGCAATCTTTGATAACATCGACGCAATCACTGCTGAGAACGCAAAGGGTGCAGAACTTAGTCTTGAGAATGCAACAAGCGGTATGACTGCTCCTTTCCACGCAGGTGCGGCTAAATATTTTGCAGAAAAAGGTGTAGAAGTAGTAACTGAATAATTTCTTGTTCTACTAAATGTTAAAACTTATTGGCTGCGACAAATCTTGCCGCAGCCAATTTTTACTGATTATTCAGGAGGTTATATATGAGCTTTTTTAAGAAAAACAAATCGCCGCAAGCCGTAGAGCCTATGGATTTAGATTCGGTAATGAAAAAGTTCGACAGAGAATCCAATACCCGTATATGGGAGGGCAAAGCAAAAATCGCTGTTACATCAATCCTTGCGATTTTCTCTCTGTTCTGTCTTTACGTTACATTATTCGCAAGTTGGCTCGAAGAACTCAGACTTACTACCTTTGTGGCATTTATTATATTTCTTGGATACCTTATCTTCCCTGCGAAAAAGGGTGTCCAAAAGGCAAACTTTATGCCGTGGTATGATATCGTTGCTATGGTTTTAGGTACAGGTGCATTCCTTTACTTCTCCTTTAATGCAGTTGAAATAATCCAGCAGGGCAGCAAATTTGAATGGTATCAGATTGTAATCGGTATCGCAGGCACACACTCTCTCATTGAGGTATGCCGCAGAAGTGTAGGTCTGCCTATTGTTATAGTTGCGGCTTGCTTTATTATATACGCACTATTTTGGGGCGTTGCAAACCCGACACTCTGGGGTAGGGTAAACTACATTATCAGATATTTATTCTATGGCAAGGAAGGTATCTTATCCACACCTATCAATGTTTGTTCTAAGTTTATAGTTGTATTTATAATCTTTGGCGCATTCCTGGAGAGAACAGGCATCGCCGACTTCTTTATCAAGATTTCAAACTCCATAGTGGGCGGATTTTCAGGTGGCCCTGCCAAGGTTGCCGTTGTAGCAAGCGCTCTTGAGGGCATGGTATCAGGCTCGTCTGTTGCCAATACTGTTGGCTCAGGCTCTGTTACTATTCCCCTTATGAAGAAGACGGGATACAAGCCTGAATTTGCTGCAGCAGCAGAAGCATCCGCATCCACAGGCGGACAGATAATGCCTCCGATTATGGGTGCAGCAGCGTTTTTGATGGCTGACTACGTAGGTGTATCTTACAGCAACATCGTAGTACGCGCGATTCTACCTGCTATTCTTTACTTTGCAGGCATTTTCATCGCAGTACATTTAGAGGCCAAGAAAGAGGGCCTCAGAGGTCTTACAAAAGAAGAACTTCCAAGAATCCTGCCATTGCTTAAACAGACATATCTGCTTCTTCCGCTGATAATTCTTATTTATCTTGTTGGAACCAGCCAGAAGTCAATTCAGTATGCAGCGGCTATTGCAATTGTTGTTGCTATTGTTGTAAGTCTGTTTAACAAAGAAAACCGTATAACACCCAAGAAAATTTGGGAAGCACTCGGTGCAGGCGGTCAGGGAATGATTACAGTTGCGGCTGCCTGCGGCGTTGCAGGTATAATCGCAGGCACTATCACAATGACAGGCCTTGCAAATGTAATGATTAACGGTATTGTTGCACTTGCCGGCAATCAGGTTATCGTTGCATTGTTCCTTACAATGCTGTGCTGTATCGTTCTTGGCATGGGCGTGCCTACAACGGCTAACTACTGTATTATGGCGGCTACCTGCGCTCCGATTCTTGTGCGTATGGGGGTTCCGCAGATTGCGGGTCACTTCTTTGTTTTCTACTTTGGTATTGTTGCTGTCCTTACACCGCCCGTTGCCCTTGCGGCATATGCAGGCGCTGCAATCGCACAGGCCAACCCGATGAAGACAGCCTTTACAGCAACAAAACTTGCAATCGGTGCATTTATAGTTCCTTACATATTTGCACTCAACCCCGCAATGCTCTTTATCGATACCAATGTTGTTGCAATCATCTCCATAAGCGTAACTTCTCTTATCGGTATGTTTGCTTTATCAGCATCCCTTGAGGGATATCTCCTTCATCATATGACATGGTATGAGAGAATTTTAAGTGCCGTTGGTGGTCTCTTGCTGATTTATCCGGGCACAGTTACAGACATTGTAGGTGTATGCCTTGTTGCTATTGTTGTAATTGCTCAGTTTATTACAAAAAAGAAATTTGCAGTTATAAAATAAACCTTATATTTGGTAAATATAACAATCCCCTGTACGTATTTCGTACAGGGGATTTTAGTTTTTTATTTTATTACCTCTGACAGATTCTGCATTATACTGCCGGCAATCTGTGGGTCATTCATAGTATAAATATGTATGTTATTTACTCCGTTTGCAATCAAATCTATTATCTGCTCAGTCGCATAGGCTATTCCTGCCTGGCGCATAGCCGCGGGGTTATCCTCAAATCTCTCTACAATAGACACAAATCTTCTCGGCAGATGTGTGCCGGAAAGTGCGCATATCCTCTTTATCTGCTTTGCCTTTGTGACAGGCATAATTCCTGCACATACGGGGACATCGACGCCTGCCCTGAGAAGTTTATACATAAAACTGTACATTATATCATTATCAAAAAAAATCTGAGTCGTCAGAAACTCGCAGCCGGAATCCACTTTTATCTTAAGAGACTCAATGTCTGCATCAAGTCCGTCTGCATCAGGATGTCCCTCGGGATAACACGCACCGCCTATACAAAATCCGCCATACTCACGGATTTCTCTCATCAAGTCACAAGAGTGTGCATAACTGCGGGAGCGAACTAAGTTGCCATCAGAGGGCATATCTCCGCGAAGGGCAAGTATGTTCTCTATGTTTTTTTCTTTAAGGCTTAAGAGAACCTCTTTTATCTTATCCCTCTCAGATGCAATACAGGTAAGGTGTGCAATGGCCGTTACACCATTTACATTCTGCACCTCATTTGCTATCTCAACAGAATTATCACAGTTCGTTCCGCCTGCCCCATATGTAACACTAATAAAGTCAGGCTTAAGTTCTGCCATTTTGGCAACAACCTCTTTAGAGGATGCAAGTTCTGTACCCTGCTTTGGCGGAAAAACTTCACATGAAATTGTTATTTTTTTGTTTTTTAATAATTCTGATACTTTCACAATATCATCTCCAATTATTTATTATTTACAAGGCCATATCCGATTTTGTATACATCGCCTGCGCCCATAGTAATAAGGACATCTCCCTTGCCTACATTTGCCCTTAAATATCTCTCAACTGCATTCATATCGCTCATATAAACAACATTTGGAATCTTAATCGCCAAATCACACGAATGTATTGTACCGTCATATTTTTCTCTTGCAGGATACACATCACAGATTACGACGCGGTCTGCAAGTTGCAAAACCTCTGCAAAATCATCAAGAAGCGTCTTTGTACGGGTATAGGTATGTGGCTGAAAAGTAACCCACAACTGATTCTCCGTCATTTTTCTCGCGCCTTCAAGTGTGGTCCTTATCTCTGTTGGGTGGTGTGCATAATCATCAATAACAACGCATCCGTTTACCTCTCCAAGTCTGTCAAAACGTCGTTTTGCCCCGCCGAACTCTTCAAGACCTGATTTTACTGCGGACATTTCAAGGCCAAGAAAATCAGCCGTCGCAGTAACCGCCAGAGCATTTAAAACATTATGTCTGCCCGGCACCTTCAACTTAACGGATACAATCTTTTCACCTCTGCGTACCACACTAAATTCCGCACATCCATCCTTGTGATACACAATATCTTGCGCAGAATATTCGGCATTTGCATCTTCAATACCATATTTTATGACTTTTTTATCTACATTTTGCACAACCTCGCAGGCATTTTTATCGTCAGAACAAACAATAATTGCTCCAAGGGGGGATGTAAGTCTTGCAAATTTTTCAAAAGATGATATAATATGTTTAATACCACTAAAATAGTCAAGATGATCTTCCTCAACATTTGTAATAATTGCTAAATACGGCTTGAAGTGCAAAAAACTTTCTACATATTCGCAAGCCTCAAAAGGAAGGTAATCTTGCTTTCCTATGCGAAAGTTTCCACCTATTTGAGGCAGTTCTCCACCGACTAAAATTGTCGGGTCTGTATCTGCCGCCAGCAACACAAGAGAAAGCATAGATGTGGCTGTTGTTTTTCCATGAGTACCTGCAACTGCAATGGGGAACTTATAAAGTTCCATAAGCGCACCTAAAAGCTCAGCCCTCTCGATGGTGGGTACTCCCATAGCGTATGCCGCAGCAAGTTCAGGGTTGTCCCTGGAAATAGCAGCAGTATAACAAACAAGGTCAGGGTCCTTTATGTTTTCGGCTCTTTGTCCGATATGAATCGTGGCACCTTTTGCCACAAGATCATCTGTCAGGGCAGTGGCACGGCTGTCAGAGCCTGAAACCCTGTATCCAAAGTGGAGCAGCATATTAGAAAGCGCGCTCATGCTTATTCCGCCAATCCCTATCATATGGATTTTGGCACCCTGTGGAAGTTGAGAAATTTTGAATTCGCTCATTTTCTTGCCTTCTTTCAATTTATTTAAGAAAAATAATTAAAATCAATATTTTTTATTTAGCCGCATATGCGGCAAGGGGGAAACTATGACAATCACAGACATCCGCGTTAGAAAAATCAATTCGGAGGGACGTATGAAGGCAGTCGTTTCTGTTACATTTGACGACGCATTCGTAATCCACGACATTAAGGTAATCGAAGGACAGGAAAAACTGTTCATCGCTATGCCCAGTCGTAAAACTCCTGAGGGTGAGTTCAAAGATATTGCTCATCCTATCAATGCAGAAACAAGAGAGCTACTTCACAGCGCTATTCTTGAGAAGTACCAGGAAGCCGCTGACGCTCCGGACGCTGAAATTCTGTAACAAAACCATATTTGCCCCCGCCGAAACGGCGGGGGTTTTTTCTTATTCCGGGATAACCTTTTTGTTCATAGTCCGCCTTATTATCTCAATAACATTTACATTGCCCATACTGCCGGCAATGGTCATTCTTGTTACCTTTTCAACTCCCTCTGAGGGCAGATTTACATCATACTCCTCATCGGTTGTCTTATCATCTACAAGAAGTTGCATCTTATAACCTGCACTTCTTGCGAGAACTTTAACTTCTTCATTATAGTCGCCATAAGGATATGCAAGCATATCACATTCACGACCGAGGTTTACCTCTATATCATGCTTGGACTTGCGCATCTGTCTTATTACTTCGCCCGTATTGATAGCCGTCATTTTTTCGTGGCTTACAGTGTGGGACTGAATCTCTATAAGTCCGCTGTCTTCCATCTCTTTTGCCTGCTCCCATGTAAAGTGAGAATTGTTCACTTTACCCTCACCTGCAACTGCACCGACAGTATCAGTCACAACAAAAATCGTTGCAGGGATTTCGAGTTCCTTAAGGATAGGGAAGGCAATTTCATAATTGCTCAGATACCCGTCATCAAAGGTCACAATTATGGGGTTTGGCGGGAGAGATATGCTTCCGTCATCGCACATTACATACTCATAGTAAGAACGCAGGCTAATCGGAGTAAAGTTAACACTTATCGCCGTCATATGCAAACGAAAATCCGTAGGCGATATCAGCGAAATAGACTCTTCGTTTGAAAATTCGTCTGTTGTAATATGGTGATATAGAAGTATCGGCACCTTTGTGTTTTTCTTTATTTCTCTCCACTCATTAAGAGCCTTTTCGTCTTCTGTAAGTTCAACCTCAGGCTCGGGATCATTTTGTCCTGTCAGTTGGTTCAGCCATTCAGGTGCCTCTGATTTGGCGGACACCGGCACAGTTGCAAATATAAAAAGCACAACTGTTATAACGCTTATAATTCTAATAATGTTTTTTCTCATAGTCTCCAAAAACCTTTCCGGCATTGTCAGCAAAGTCTTCGTTTGACCTTGTCCTGATAATCCAGTTTATAATATCTTCTGTCACATCTGCAGCAGGCTTGTCAGAAAAAGCCCGTCTCATCCGCCACATAGTCTCAAGTTCTGCCTGACTTATAAGAAGTTCTTCTCTTCTTGTGCCTGATTTTGAAATATCTATAGCAGGGAAAATCCTTTTTTCCTGAAGTTTTCTGTCAAGGTGAACCTCCATATTCCCCGTCCCTTTGAACTCTTCAAAGATAACATCATCCATACGGCTGCCTGTCTCTATCAGGGCAGTTGCAAGAATAGTAAGGCTGCCGCCTTCTTCTATATTTCTTGCCGCTCCGAAAAATCTCTTGGGGCGATAGAGCGCTCCCGGGTCAAGTCCACCGGACAGAGTTCTGCCTGACGGGTTTACAACAAGGTTGTATGCTCTTGCTAGCCTTGTGATGCTGTCAAGAAGTATCACTACATCCTTTTTATGCTCTACAAGTCGCTTGGCACGCTCTAATACTATCTCTGCCACCTTGGCGTGATTCTGCGGCTCTTCATCAAAGGTAGAGAAGATAACATCCCCCTTTATGCTTCTTTGCATATCAGTAACCTCTTCAGGGCGTTCATCTATCAAAAGCACAATCAACGATACATCGGGGTTATTCTCTGTAATACTGTTTGCTATGCTTTTAAGAAGGGTTGTCTTACCCGCCTTAGGCGGTGCAACTATAATACCTCTCTGTCCCTTTCCCACAGGGGCAACAAGGTCAATAATACGCATCGCATACTCTGCGGTACCCTTTCTCTCAAGACGCAGCCTCTCATTTGGATATACAGGCGTTAAATAGTCAAAAGACTTTCTGCGTATCGAAACATCTACCGGGTCACCGTTTACGCTCTGCACATACAAAAGCGCCTCAAAACGCTCTCCCTCGTGCTGCATACGGCTGTTGCCAACTATAAAGTCACCGGTTTTTAAATTAAATCTGCGAATAAGATTTTGAGAAACATACACATCATTCTCGCCTGACTGATAGTTGTCGCTTCTCAAAAAACCATATCCGTCTGCCATAACCTCAAGCACACCGCTCATAAGGTTTGTACGGCGCACAGGGTCGCTGTATTCCGGGGTATCTTCACCGCTGTGAGGTTTGTCCCCTTTTATATTCTTCTCTCTTTGAAGAGGTTTATTCTGCACATCTGTGTCTTTTGTTCCGGCACTGTCGCAAATTTCCAAAAGGGCGTCAATCAGTTCCTGCTTCTTCATCCCTGCGGCTTTAAGTCCTTTTTCCTTTGCCATCTGTCTAAGCTCGGTTATTTTAAGTTTTTCAAGTTGCAACTTCTCCATACTCACTCTCCGTTCCGGGTTTCAGTCTCTGTTTCGGGCATAGTCTCTTCGCTTGCAAAATCAAAAATGTTCACAATGGGGTTTACATCATAAAGGGGCTTTGCCACCGTCGATGTATTAACTGCCTCAACTATACCTATGTTTTCTCGCAATGGGCTTATAGCAAATATAACCGTAAAAAGTATAAACACAATCAGTATTCCCTGAGCCGCTCCGAACAAAAGTCCTGCAATGCGGTTAAAGAAACCGATTATCGGCATTTCTGACATAACTATCAGAAGTTTTTTCGCAATCCATATTATTACTCTTAATACTATTAAAACCACAATAAATGATACAATATCAAGGACCATCTTCGCCGCACCAAGAGCGGTTCCGTCTATCATGGCCTTTTGTCCGTCCAGTGCTGTTGCCTGCAAAAACTTTGGCAAATTTGCAATACTGTCATTTTGTATGTTCTCATACAAAACATTTTGTATGCTTTCATATATTGCAGTCTTTACGCCAACAGTTTCAAGCAACTGTGAAATTACAGGGTATAACATCCACGCAAGAATCAGCGATGCTGCAAGTGACAGCATTCCGACTATTGATTTAACAAAACCACGCTTAAAACCCCATATCGCAAAAAAGGTAATAATTACAACTACAATAATATCCATATAGTTAAAAGGCACGGCATCACACCTCCGCATTTATTTTATACTTAATGTATCTGCCTGCGCAGCACCCACAGCCAGAACTCTTTTACTGCTGCCAAAATATCCAATGGTCTTTATGTCATGGTCAACACGAAGCGTCTTTTTTTCTTTTCCTCTTGCATTTACGCGGGTTAGTCCTCTCTGCTGAGCAACAACCGCAGACTTATCGCTTATCGAGATTGCTCTTATGTCACCCGATGCAGTATAGGTGCCACGTAATCTGCCCGACACGGAATAAAGTTCAAGAACTGAGTTTCCGTGCTTATCAAGGGTAACTACCCCGATTGTGTTATCAGTATCTATACTGTACAGCGACGGGCTTTTACCAACCAGAGAAATGCTGAACTTTTCTTTACCTTTGGTATTATACCCTGCAATATGGTTATCTGTCACAAGTATCAGTCGGTTTGAGGAGACAAAGTTCATATTTATGGCTACTTCTCCCGCTCTCTCCGCCGAAGCCACAACTTCACCGCGGCGTGTGTCTATAAACTGCAATCTTGTTTCTGCCTTCTCTGAGTCTGTTACAAGTTGTGCAACCACAAGATATCGACCATTGTCAGAAATTTCTATATCAGAAATGTATCCGCTGCCGCTGTTCCATACATAAATTTCTTTACCACGCTTATTAAAGACCGTCACACGGCCCTTATATCCGTCTGTGTCAGTTGCAAACGCCACATATCCGGTCTTTGTTATTTTGGCCGAAATTATATCATTTTCTATTTTAAAATCCTGCACTTTCTTGCCGTTTTTATAACTTGCGGCATAGTGATTTCCTGCAAGGTCAGATAGCAAAACGTAATCTCCTCCAACCTCCATAAGCGGATTTGAAAGTGCCTCGTTTATTTCCCATTCTACCCTGCCGTCAGCCTTTATTGATTTTACCGAACTGTTATTGTAAATAAGCACTTTGTCTCCCATTGAGCGCGCACTGTATTCGTGGCCTGTATTGAAGGAAATATCGACATTTTTTGTGCCGCCAACTGCAGAAAAAAGTGACAGAATAAATGATATAACAATCATTGCTGCTATAACAGAAACTGCAACCTTTGCAGGAAAAACCTTAATCCTTTTTTTCCCTGCTTTTACAGACACAGATTTATTAAATATATCTGACAAAAACCCCGGAATTCTGCCTCCAAATGTTTTTGTCTTTTCTATATATTTATTTTTCCCCATGTCTGTTCATTCCTTTCATATCAATTAAATCAATAAAAAACTTTTTTTAGATAAAGCCCCTCGGGGGGCGCGGTAACACCGCTTCTTTTACGGTCGCAACTTTTAATTATTTCGGGTATATCTCCGGGCAAAATTTTTCCAAACCCTGCCTCTGTAATCGTACCCGTTATGATTCTGACCATATTGTAAAGAAAAGCATCTGCTTCAACCGTCACAGTTATAAGTTCGTCATATTCATCGTCAAATGCCACCGAGCAATCCCTTATCGTCCTTACAGTTGTCTTCTGGCTTCCGCCTGCCGCCATAAACGCCGAAAAATCGTGCCTGCCGACAAAATACTTTGACGCCTCAACCATTTTTTCTCTGTCAAGATTATAAGGAAGAAACCAACTGTATCCCACAAAAAACGGATTTCTTATTTTTCCGTTCCATATTTTATAGATATACCTTTTTCCTTTAGACGAAAATCTTGCATTAAAGGTTTCGTCCGCTTCCCACGCCTCTAATGCCGCAATATCGTCACTTAGTCTGTAATTGAGGGCATAGGGCAACTTTTCTGTGGGTATGTTTGTGTCAGTTTTAAAGTTCATAACATAGTCAATGGCATGGACTCCTGCATCTGTACGGCTGCAGCCGGTAACCTTTATGTCTTCGCCCGTAAGGTCAGACAAAGCCTCCTCAAGGGTTTGCTGAACCGATATCCCGTTTTTCTGAAACTGCCATCCGTGGTATTTACTGCCGTCATAGGTCAGCCTCATTGCTATGTTTTTCATAAAAATCCCTCTCCGGCTTACGCCGCAAACATATTCAAGACTATAACTGCCGCCAGCAGCAACAAAACAACTCCTGTCGCCGCTGCATCACATACTCCATATTTTAATTCATTAAGGCTTGTCCTCTCTTCTCCGCCACGATAGCAACGGCACTCCATCGCCATTGCAAGTTCGTCTGCACGCCTGAATGCGCTTATAAACAAAGGTACAAGAATAGGTACCATCGCCTTTGCTCTTTGCAAAAGGCTGCCTGATTCAAAATCTGCGCCCCTTGCCGCCTGTGCCTTCATTATTTTATCCGTCTCCTCCATAAGGGTCGGAATAAATCTGAGGGCTATTGACATCATCATAGAAAGTTCGTGTGCAGGCACACCGATTTTTTTGAATGGCCTGAGCAGATTTTCCATTCCGTCAGTTAAGGATATAGGCGATGTCGTAAGTGTCAGAAGAGATGTGCCAAGTATCAGAAAAGTCAGTCTCAGCACCATAAACACTGCAAATCTTATACCCTCATAGGTTATCTTTAAAACTCCCCATTGCCATACAACCGTACCACTTGTCAAAAAAAGGTTAAAAAGTCCTGTTATAACAATAAAAATGAGAATAGGCTTTAAACCTTTAATTACAAACACAGGAGGCACTTTAGATAGATAAATGCATCCTCCCACGAATATAGCAAGCGCTATATATCCGGCATAACTTTGCACACAAAATGTGATTACAATATAAGCAATCATAGAGAGTATCTTTGTCCTTGGGTCAAGTCGGTGTATCACTGTGTCCCCGGGGAAATACTGACCGAGAGTTATGTCCTTCAGCATTTGACATTCCCCCTCTCTTCAAGGGCTCTGCTTATATAATAAACCGCCTCATTCACAGTATATATTCCCTCTTTAACAGGCAGACCTCTTCTGCGAAGTTCATCTGTAATTTTGGTAATCTGCGGCACATTAAGGCCAATCTCTGATAGTCTGTCAGCCCTTAAAAAAACCTTTTCAGGTGTGTCAAACATCTCAACACTGCCGTGGTTCATAACAAGAATTCTGTCGGCAAGTTTTGCCACATCCTCCATGCTGTGAGACACAAGGATAACCGTGATATCCATTCTCTCGTGCATATCCTTTATCTTAAAGAGGATTTCATCACGGCCTGCAGGGTCAAGCCCTGCCGTCGGCTCATCAAGGATAAGTACTTTAGGCTCCATAGCAAGCACGCCTGCAATTGCCACTCTTCTTTTTTGTCCTCCTGATAAATCAAAGGGAGACTTGTTTAAAACTTCAGGCGCAAGACCTACAAGATTTGCCGAAAATTCAACCCGTCTTTTTATCTCTTCTTCAGAGAGCCCCATATTGGATGGGCCAAAAGCAATATCTTTGTAGACAGTCTCTTCAAAAAGCTGATACTCAGGATACTGCATAACAAGTCCGACATTAAACCTTACATCGCGCATCTTTACTTTTTTATCAGTGATGCAGACACCATCCACTGTTATCTCGCCCTCGCTTGGCTTTAAAAGCCCGTTGAAGAGTTGTATCAGGGTAGACTTACCCGACCCTGTATGCCCGATAAGCCCGATGAATTCACCTTTGCCAATTTCTATATTAACTTTATCAAGTGCCTTTTTTTCAAAAGGACCGCCTTGCATGTAAATATAACTTACATCCTTTAGCTTTATCATATAAATCTCCATTCTGCCGCTAAAGCGTCAGCACAAATAGAAATGAAAGTGCAGACCTGCGGCTATTTTTTTGGTATACTGTTATTGAGGAAAAATATACTACAAAGCACGGTGAGGTGAGTTGTAGAGGAACTTTC
>JAZSBQ010000016.1:0-25681 GCA_045602485.1 Clostridia bacterium | reverse complement strand
AGTTGTTGATGAAACAGTATATTATTTCAACTACATAAAACCCGTGCGAAAACTAAAAAGAAAACCGCCTGTTCAATACAGACTTGAACAGGCAGCTTAAAATATTCTTTTTTTGTGTCTACAAAGTATTGACTATTTCACATAAGGGGTGTTTTTTTATCAACATCATTTAAATGGAGGTATTATAAAGAACTATAACCTCCGCAACAAAGTCCTCTACAACATAGCAAATGCCATAGTCATAAATTATGCTGCTGTCAAGGGCTTCCCCTGTTGATACGGCAGAGAATAAAGGGCTTCCTGTTCCGGTTATGCCATCGTCTGTGTATACATTGTTTGTCTCATTGTTAATAAAGAACACGCGCGTATCCTCTGTTACATCGTAGTGTCTTCCATTAATATTAACGATAGCTTCTCCGCTGTCATATCGTACATCCTCACCGGCTCTGTCAAGCCAAAAGGATGGATCCTCCCCATTATTCTGATGGAATGTGATTTTCTCAAGTTCTCCTGACGAATTGGCTTTATATTCAATCAGGTTATTTTTTATAGCATCTCTAAATGCCTCTAAATCTATATCTTCCATCTTATACGTTGCTGAAACCTCTATATAATTGTCATCCCGGCCAAGGTCAGCCGCAGTCAACCCAACAGAACCAGGATATTCAATTTTGATACTCTCTGCAACTGTTGTTGCGGATACTCCGCCGTCATTTTCAAGCATATTCAATCGAATTTCTTTGTTGCCCCAATCATCTTCTATAACCATGGCATCAAGAATATACCCATAATTTTTGCCAACGGGCTTTTTATTACATGCTACAATCTTGCCGTAACCGTCTATATAGAATTCGCCTTCTGTTCCCGGCTGGAAACCGTTGCACTCATATGCCCCGTATGCTATTTCATAATAGTTTTCGCCTATCAAATACATAAAGCCGTTCTCAGAAAAATCAGACGGTTCTCTACCTGCAATGGCGCCCTCAATTACGTTGTCAATCGGTTCAATATAATAAATCTCATTATTTGGGTTCCACAAAACAGACAGTACATCCCACTCCTGAAGTTCGGTGTAGTCTATTTCTTCTCCATCTTTTGTAAGGTATATGGTTTGTTCAGAATCTTTGAAATTAATGTGAACCCATCCGCCATCAACAGTTTCGGCATCATTTTTAAACCACAATCTGCCATTTTCGCCAACCTCGTCCACAACGCCATAGGTTGGCGCTTCAATACACACTACATCATAGTCATCGTTTCCGTCGTTGTCTATAAGGGTTACCTTACCGCTATAGCAGGTAGTATACTCATTTATAAATCCATAGCGGCCAAGATAATCATCCGGATACTTTGACTCTTCTTTAACTCCATTATAGAGAATGTAATCTGTGTCGTTGTATCCAATGTTGATAGTTGCGGTCTGCACCCCGGAATCTCCGTCTGTCGGCAGGTACTCAACCACGCCTGTGTCGTAATCAAAATCAACGTATTCATCAAGGGTAAAACTTATAACCTTATCTGCTCTGTTTTTGCCCTCATCGCAACCGCTACATTCAATCACATTATACCCCAAAGCAATCTCCTGCTCTGTCCATATATGCATATGTTCGGTATAATCTTTTATCTGATTAAGTATTTCCTCTGCATTTTCAACATTAGTTGTAGAGAACGTAATATTCCCTGTGTCTGCATCGCCAAAATCAACGCCATTGACCGAGTTTACCTCTACCTCTGTCTGCAATGTCGCAGGAACTTTCAGTTCAACCTTCTCATCTGCATTCTCATCTATTACGATTTTGCCAATCTGCGCATCCTCGTCCCTGATTTCTGCATCTGCAGTCACGATAAGTTCCTGTATAGCAGAACTGTCCTCTGTAACCTCTATAATCGCAGGGGTTTTTAATTCAATTTTTTCTATGGGGGTATTTGTAAGTTCAATTCTCGGAGTCTCTCCCGATTCTTTATCTACTACTACTTTTCCGTAAATATCACATTCTTCTATCTTTACCGACTCAGAGCCTCCGCCCTCAACAATAAGGTTCCCTCTTATTGTTACATCGAGGAGTTCAACATCTCCGTCACCAACATCTGAACTTATTCTCAGGTTGCTGGCCCCAATATTGTTGAGTTTTGCGCCCGAAGATGAAACAACCGTCTCATTATATATGCCTGTGCCCACATTTGCATAGGGCACAAGGTTTTCGCCAAGGACAAAAAACTTTACAACTGTCGGCATCTTCATTATATGCTGTCTCGCCTTTGACCGTGAATTTACCGCTTGCACCCTTTGCTATTGTCTTTGCGTCTGCTCTTACTACATCAACCAGCATATCATCTGCATAGAAAGCAACCATCGGTGCAAATTGTGTGACTGTTTCACAGTTGTTAGTCAAATTAAAAGTTGCATCTGTAACATCTATCTCATATGGATATCCGTACTCGTCCTCAACCTCTTTCCAGCCCGGTTCCATCTTTACATAGTCAATTATCGCATATCCATCTGTGCTCGCAGAAACAAAAATTGTTCCGCTAAACATACATAAAACTGCTGCTAATAATCTCTTAATCACAAGATCATCTCCTAAACTATGCTTGCACCGCTTTGAATATCCTCAAGAGTCGAGGTCACAACAAGTTTGCCGTCGTGTTCAGCAGATAAAATCATACCGTTTGACTCAAGGCCCATCATTTTTCTCGGTGGGAAGTTAGCAATAAACAGTACGTTTTTGCCGATTAAATCCTCGGGCTCGTAATACTTTGCAATACCCGACAAAATCTGTCTGCGTTCTGAGCCGACTTCAAGTTCAAATCTGAGAAGTTTTGAGGACTTCGGCACCTTTTCGCACACAACTACCTTGCCGACACGGATGTCAAGTTTTTCAAAGTCTTCAAATGTAACATCTGCTTTTATCGGCTCAATCTCTATTTTTTCTTCTGCCTTGGGGGCGCCAAGTTCCGCCTCAAGTTCAGCAAGTTTCTTCTCTGCATCAAGACGCACAAACATCGGTTCTGCCGCACCAACCTTTACTCCTGCCTTTGTAATGCCAAATGTTGCAAGACTCTCCCATGTTAGTTCATCTGCGCCTGTCTGCTTTGCAATAGCAACCTGAGTGTCCGGCATAAATGAACCAAGGAGTGATGTAATAAATCTGATTGCCTCGATAAGATTATACATAACAGTTTTAAGTTGCTCTCTGCCCTCATCAGACTTTGCAAGTACCCAGGGCATAGTCTCGTCGATGTATTTATTTGCGCGGTTTACAATATCCCAGATGCAATCCATTGCATCTGCAACACGCAACTGCTGCATACAAGCGGCGGTCTTTTTGGCAGAATCAAGACATGTCCGCGCAAGACTTTCGTCAAAGTCAGTTGATACTCCCTTTGCAGGTATTTCGCCGTCAAAGTATTTGTTTATCATAGAAACAGTTCTGTTTACTAAATTACCAAGAGTATTTGCAAGGTCGGAATTAAATCTTGAGATAAGTGTCTCAAAGGTGATGTTTCCGTCCTGAGCAAACGGCATCTCGTGGAGGAGATAATATCTTACCGCATCAACGCCAAAGTTTTTGACAAGGTCATCTGCGTAAATAACGTTACCGATAGACTTGCTCATTTTGTCCTCGCCGTTGAGAAGCCACGGATGTCCAAAAATCTGTTTTGGCAACGACTCGCCAAGGGCCATAAGGAAGATTGGCCAGTAAATCGTATGGAATCTTAAAATATCCTTACCAATGATGTGTACATCCGCCGGCCAGTATTTATCATACTGTTCTGATTTTTCGTCACATCTGTAGCCAAGGGCTGTGATATAGTTTGTAAGGGCATCAAGCCATACATATACAACGTGCTTATCATCAAAATCAACGGGAATACCCCAGTTAAAACTTGTTCTGGAAACGCACAAATCCTGAAGTCCGGGCTTTAAGAAGTTGTCTACCATTTCCTTCTTTCTTGACTCAGGCTGGATAAATTCGGGGTTTTCTTCTATGTGCTTCATTAGGCGGACAGCGTACTTGCTCATTTTAAAGAAGTAGGCTTCTTCGTGCTGCTTGTGTACTTCTCTGCCACAGTCGGGGCACTTGCCGTCAACAAGTTGAGTCTCTGTCCAGAAAGATTCGCAGGGGGTACAATACCAGCCCTCGTAAGAGTCAAGGTATATATCGCCCTGCTCATAGAGTTTTTTAAATATTTTCTGTACTGTTTCTACATGATAATCGTCTGTGGTACGGATAAACTTATCGTAACTTGTGTTCATCAAATCCCATATGTCGCGTATTTCTTTTGCAACGCCGTCAACATATGTCTGAGGGGAAATCCCTGACGCCTCTGCAAGTTCCTGAATCTTTTGTCCGTGCTCGTCTGTGCCTGTGCAGAAGAAGACATCATAACCCATATATCTTTTAAACCTTGCGATAGCGTCTGTCAGAACTATCTCATAGGTGTTGCCTATGTGTGGTTTGCGTGATGTGTACGCAATCGCAGTGGTTATATAAAACTTTTCCTTTTTATCCATTTTTATACTTCCTTTCGGTTTATAATTTTTATTATATTTCGTTCTCCGCACTTGGCGGGTTTTGTTATAATTCATTTTGCCGCAAGATTTCGTCGCATTGCTGTTGCATTAAATAATTGCCAAAAACAAATCGATTTTGCCTTTGAACAATGTGCCGTACCCAAATCCTGGCCATCCCCTGCGGTAATGTAGCCAAATTCGATTTGACAACATCTCTGCTATCACGCACATATGGGGTTTTAAAAGGGGGGAGCCCCTTTTTTAATTTCCTTTATATTCTACACCAAAATGCTTATAAGCATGGGGGGTAATGACGCGCCCTCTTGGTGTACGGCTTAAGAATCCGATTTGCATCAGGTAAGGCTCATAGACATCCTCTATGGTGTCAGCCTCCTCGCCAATGGTTGCGGCAAGGGTATCAAGTCCCACAGGGCCGCCGCCATACAACTCAATTACCGTCATTATCATTCTCTTATCTATTGCATCAAGCCCAAGGGCGTCAACTTCCAGTCTGCACAGAGCAAGGTCTGCAACATCGTTGGTTATTCTGCCATCTACTTCTATCTCAGCAAAGTCACGAACTCTTTTTAAAAGCCTGTTTGCAATTCTTGGCGTACCGCGTGACCTTGAGGCAATTTCTGCTGCACCGCCTGCATCTATCTCTATGCCAAGTATATCCGCACTTCTGGTTACAATCTCGGCAAGTTCTTCTTTTTTGTACATTTCAAGTCTTGAAATAACACCAAATCTGTCTCGCAGCGGTGCTGTCAGGGCACCCGCCTTTGTGGTCGCTCCAATCAGGGTAAAGTGCGGCAAATCAAGACGAATTGACCTTGCCGACGGGCCTTTGCCTATAATTATATCAAGCGCATAATCCTCCATAGCAGGATATAAAATTTCTTCTACGCTTCGACTAAGACGGTGAATCTCATCAACAAAGAGGATATCTCCCTCGCCAAGGTTTGTAAGAAGAGCCGCAAGGTCACCTTGCTTTTCTATTGCAGGGCCTGAGGTAATACGCAGATTTACGCCCATCTCGTTGGCAATTATGCCCGCAAGTGTTGTTTTGCCAAGCCCGGGAGGGCCATAGAGCAACACGTGATCAAGCGAGTCGCCGCGTTTTTTTGCAGCCTCGATAAAGACCTTTAGGTTTTCTTTTGCCTTGGTCTGCCCGATATACTCAGATAATCGTTTAGGACGAAGGCTATATTCAATTTCGTTGTCACCGTTCATCTCAGATGTTGTGACAATTCTGCTTTCGGTATCAAAATCCATATTATCATTCCGTTTCTAAGGGATTAGATATTTTTGCCCTGAGCGGGCTGCTTTTGTTATTTTAAATCAAATCGAATTTGCCTTAGAACAACGTGCCGTACCCACATCCAAGCCATCCCCTGCGGTTATGTAGCCAAATTCGATTTGTTACATATGACACTACAATCAGGCTTTAAAAGAACTACATCAGTTTTTTAAGGGCATATTTTATTTTGTCCTCTATGCTGCCGTCTGAGCCTGCAAGAGCACGTTCTGACTCCTGCCTGCTGTACCCAAGGACAACCAGGGCAGAAACCGCCTCATTATCCGTTGTTGTGTCAGGCGCAAAGATCTCTTCCGCACTTAAATCTTCTGCCTCTATATGCTTAAACTTATCTTTAAGTTCCAGAATTATTCTCTGCGCCCCCTTAGGCCCAAGCCCGGGTGTGTGCGATGCAATATACTTACTGTCACCGGTTACAACACAAAGCGCAAATTTTGAGGTAGATACATTTGATAAAAGTGACGCAGCAGTTTTTGCACCAACCCCCGATACGCCGAGTATCATTTCAAAAGTTGACCTTTCTTCTGTTGTTGCAAACCCATAAAGAGTAAGAACATCTGATGCCGTCTTAATATTTAAATAGGTATAAAGTTTAACCGCCTCTCCGACTTCACCAATGGCAGACAGACTTGTCAGGGTAGAATAAAGTTTGTAGCCAACGCCACCAACATCAACAACGGCATAAGTATCAGTCTTTTGAACAAGTGTACCGGAAATATAATCAAACATATCATAATCCTCCATATTATTTTTATTTTACCACAGACACAATGGATAATCAAGGTTTTGTTAAAATTTTTATATTATAACATATACCAAGTCTATGTCCGTTATTGTCTAATTTTTGCACAAAAAAAGAGAGACCCGAAGGTCTCTCTTGAAAATCTGATTGATTTTTAAATTACTGGATCTTACCGAAATCGTAAGCCTTGTAGATAACTACGTCGATTACATCTTCATCATATGAGAATGCAACAATGTAGTCCATAGCACCGAGAGCAGCCTCTAAATTATCAACTGTTGCGTCCTCAAATACGAGGTCGTTAACATTTGCATTGTCAACTGTATCGGTCTCACCATCGTATGTCTCGTCAATGATACCCTGTGCATGCTTAAGAACTTCCTTATCAATTTCTACATCACCTGCAGCACCGATTGTGAGCTTGTTCTTAGCCTTGTTAGGATCAAGTACGTATACGTTTACACCATCAGCAAGTTTGATAGAATCATATGTTTCATATGATGTATCGTTAGCAACTCTGAAGGTCTTTCTGCTTGATACATACTCAATTGGGAGCGCACTTACGAGCGCTTCCTTACTGTTTGCTAATGATACACTTGTCAATGCACCAGCTTCGCCAGCTGCAGGAAGGAATTCCCAATCTTCTACTTCAGGACTATCGTTTGTGTCAACCATGTATCTGTCATAGTCATAGTACTTAACACTCTCTGTGATTACTGTGCCATCAGTAGAAACTGCGAGTTTGTAGATATCACCCTGTTCAGCACTTGCGAGGTCGCCGCTGTAGTCAACATCTGTGTAAGATGTGTAGAGAACGCCGCCCATGTAGTATGTTACAGCATCAACTACTTCACCATTGTAAACAGCTGTACCAACCTTGTCGATTACAGCAATGTTGCTTGAGCTTGAGATACCGCCTGTTGTGTTGTAAAGTACGATTACGTTTGCAATATCATCCTGGCTATCGAAGAGCTGACCATAATCATATTCCTCACCGTCGCTGAGAGCAGCAGCAGTAACAACCTTAGACATTGTCTTGCTTGCATCGCCTGATACAGAACCATCGTAGTATACTTTTTCTGCGTCAGATGTAGCTGAGTTTGTAATAAAGAATACAACTGCATCTTCTGCAACATCATACTTCTTTGAACCAAACTTAAGAACGAAGTCTTCGCCGTCAAATTCTACATCTTCTGCATCCTTTGTGAAGTGGAGTGAAGATACATCTTCATCTGTCTGAGCAAATGTGATTGTCTTGAACTCGCCTGCAGAGTTTGCAGCGTATGTGATAACCTGATTCTTAAGAGCAGCTTTAAGCGCTTCCATATCAATATCCTTAATATCATATGCTGCAGATTCAGCATCAAACTTGTCACCAAGTTCAGTTGATGTAAGACCAA
Source organism: Clostridia bacterium (assembly GCA_045602485.1). Taxonomy (GTDB): domain Bacteria; phylum Bacillota; class Clostridia; order Monoglobales; family Monoglobaceae; genus UMGS1820. Next base: position 17,705 of record JAZSBQ010000016.1, on the reverse strand, counting down.
CAGTACCAGGATATTCAATAGTTACCTTTTCTGCGAGGAATGCTTCGTAAACCTTACCGTCCTTAGCAAGGATCTGAACCTTAAGGTTGTCGTTCTCCCAATCATCAGAAGTCTTAGCTGTGTTAAGAACGTATGCGTAGTTGTCAGAAGCTACAGCAGAGCCGGTCTTGTCATAAGCTACGATCTTGCCGTAGTTGTCAATATAGAAGATACCAGTTGAACCTGGCTTGAGGTTGTCGCACTCATATGCACCATTAGCTACATCATAAGCTGTACCGTTGATTGTGTACTCATAACCTTCTGCAGATGTTGTAGAAGCAGCTCTCTGAGAAATTGAGCCTTCAATCTTACCAGCCTCAATAACGCTTACTACATAGTATTCGTTAAGGTCGTTAGCAAGGATTGAAAGAACATCCCATTCTTTAAGCTCTGTATACTCTACAGCCACGCCATCCTTTGTGAGGTCGATAATCTGATTGTAATTTTCTTCATCAAAATGAAGCTTAGCAATTGTGTTGCCGTCAATTGTTGTAGGATCAGCCTTGAAGGTAACCTTGCCGCTTGCAGAAACTTCGTCTACAACTGCAACTGTGCCGATGTTGAAGAATACGTAGTTAGCCTTTGTGCCGATACCGTTGTCAAGAACAGTAACTTCACCACTGTAAGCTGAACCTACGAGAGTTTCGTTCTTAAGGTCTGATGAGTCAAGACCTGCAACTGTACCAAAGTATACACCGTTAAGGAATACAACAGCGTCATCTTCTACCTTGATAGTAGTGTTTCTGCTGTCTGTCTCGTTCTTGAGGTATTCGATAACTTCGTCTGTCTCGTTGTAGCCCATGTAAGCTGCGAGAGGAATAGTAGTAGTCTTGTTCTTATTGGTTGCAGCAATGCTGATGATGTCATACTCACCCTTCTTTGCAGCTTCCTTAACATAAACTTCTACCTGCTGACCAATGTATGCAGCAGCGTCTGTGCCGTTTGCATAAACTGTTGTGATCTCGTCGAGATCATAGTTGTACCACTGATCATCTGTATCGATTGTAGCGAAATCAAATGCGATCTCTTCAGGATCTTCTGTGTCAATTGTGTCAAAAGCATCAGTTGTTGTTGTTACAGTGTTGCCTGTAAGAACTGTTGTGAACTTCTTAACGCCGAGATCTCTTGTAAGAAGAGTTTCAAATTCGTAGTCACCCTTACCGTTGTAGATAACATATTCAGCATCTGCACCATATGTGTATCTGTCCATCAAAGGTGTGTCGATTGCATTGTAAACAAGCTGTGCGATAACGGCTCTTGTAGCTTCAGCCTTAGCATCTACAGATACGTCCTTAAGTACGCCGTATCTCTGTGCAGCTGTCTGGTAACCTGTAGGATATCCACCGTTGTCAGCAGCAAAAGGCTCATAACCGATAGTAACCATTACCATCTTTATAGCCTGCTCAACAAGGATGTTGTCCTCAGGACCAAAATTGCCATCGCCATAACCATTAACAATACCCTGGCCTGCAGCCTGTGCTACATAACCGGAAGCCCAGTGTGACTGAGCAACGTCTGTAAACTGAGTAGAAGTCTGGCCAACGTTGTTGATGCCCTGAATTCTGGACATAACTGCAGCTACCTCTGCTCTTGTAATAGGATCTTCAGGTCTGAAGTCCATCTTGCCATCGCCATCCTGGTCGTCACCTGTTAAGATGCCCAGGTTGCTTAACATTTCGATTGCTTCATAAGCGTCGTGATTTTCGCTAACATCTGTGAAAGACTGTGCAAAAGCAACAGTGCTTACCATCATAGCAAATACAGCTATTAAAGCAACTACCTTTTTGAGATTTCTCATTCTCAAATCCTCCTTAAAAATATAAATTTTAATTTTTTTCTACGTTTTTCTGCATTAGAAATGCATTAATAGTTAATAGCAGGCACACCTTTTAACAGTATTGCTATTAACTTAGTTCAAATTATAACACCAAAACCGCCTGATTGTCAACATATAATTTATTTTTTAATGGTTTTGTAACAATCTAAACAAAAAATCTTAGCATTATATACAAACAACATACAACTTTTCCATAAAATACGCCCAAAAATCGTTGTTTTAAGCACTTTTTAGTGCCAAAATCGTTGATTTTAAGCATTTATTATTACAGAAATGCGCATAATTTGCCCGTATAAGCATTATAATACCAAGATGACGATATGTCAAGACTTTTTTGCCTTGATTTTGGTATTATTTCAATATTTTTTCTGTGCCTTCTTTTTATTAGACGACTATGGTTCCGGATTTGTTCCGCACCACACTAATTATTATATATATATAATATAAAATAAGGAAGAAACACACCGCATTTTTTAACCTTTTATTATTTTTCAAAATAAATTTTTCATAAACCCCCTTGCAGTGTCCCTGGCGTTATGTTAGAATTGTATTAAACTATCCCTCAGTCGCCTACGGCGCCAGTTCCCTTTACACAAGGGAGCCGAAATGCAACCCTATGTAATAAAAGAGGTACATATTATGAGTAAAAAAACTATTAAAATTAAAGATATTACCATTGGCGGAGGCAATCCTGTCGCCATTCAGTCCATGCTTAACGTACCAACCACCGATATTGAGGCGGTTTGTACACAAATCGACCGTCTGAGCGCTGCCAGATGCGATATTGTGCGCCTTGCGGTGCCCGATATGGCGGCAGCCGATGCTATGAAAGAGATTATAAGGCGTACAGATATGCCCCTTGTGGCCGATATTCACTTTGACTGGCGCCTTGCTCTTGAATGTATAAAGCACGGAATACACAAAATTCGTATAAATCCGGGTAATCTTGGCGGTGAAGAGAGAGCATATGACGTTGCAAACGCCGCAAAAGCGGCAGGAATCCCCATCAGAATAGGCGTAAACGGCGGCTCTCTTGAAAAAGGGCTTCTTGAAAAATGTGGCGGAAACCTCGCAAAAGCCATGGTAGAGAGCGCAAGAGGACATATTGAAATCCTTAACCGATGCAACTTTGACGACATTGCCCTGTCTATGAAATCCTCTGATGTGCGTACAACAATCGCTGCATACCGCCTTGCAGCGGCAGAATTTGACTATCCCCTCCACCTTGGTGTAACCGAGGCAGGCACAACAAAAGAGGGAATCGTAAAGTCCGCTGTCGGCATAGGTGCGCTTCTTGCTGACGGAATCGGTGACACCATACGGGTTTCTCTTACCGATGACCCCGTACAGGAGGTCGAGGCAGCAAGGCTTATCCTTAAATCTCTTGACCTTGCCGGAGATTGTGTCTCTGTAGTGTCCTGTCCTACCTGCGGCAGAACAAAGATTGATCTTATCCCTATTGCCAATGCGATTTGCGATGCAGCCGCAGGCATAAAGAAAAAACTTAAGGTTGCGGTTATGGGTTGTGTTGTAAACGGCCCCGGCGAGGCATCAGATGCAGATATAGGTATTGCCGGCGGAGACGGCTGTGCGGTTTTGTTTAAAAAAGGCGAAATTGTGTGTAAAATCCCCGAAAATGAGATTATAGCGAGATTATTGAAAGAAATTGAAGAACTTTAAAAATATTTGATTTGGCAAGGCAAAATCAAATATTTTTCACAGGAGATATTATGAAAAACGGAATTCTTGACTTATTTAATAAAGTGACGGTACTTGAGACCCTGGCTATAAAACTTGAGGCTTTTGAGGTTTCGGAGTGCCGTCTTGATATGGCTTCAAACAGTGTAGAAATCGTTTTAACGGCGGATTTTCCTATAAACCGCGAGGATATCCTTGACTACGCTGACTCTGTGGCCGAGGTTTATAACCTGAGCAACATTGATATTGGTTTTTATCTGCCCGGCTTTGTCCCCGACAGCGATTATGTCGATGGCATTATCCACGCATTTGTGCGCAATTGCGGCAGTTGCCGTCCGTTTTTGTCATCGGCTACGGCAACAGTAAGTGATTCGACCATTACCATAAGCAATATTCTTGGCGGCGAATCTTTCTTAACCCGCAACAGTTTTTGCGAGTTTGTCCGCAACACCATACAGAAAGAACTTAATAAAAATTACGAAGTTAACCTCGTTTTTAACGAACTTGATATAGAAAAGTATCTCGAAAACCGCGATAAGGAAGAAAAAGAGATTGCTGATAAAGTAATTGCCGAAAACCCCGTGATTTCAGTGTCTTACAACTCAGAAATCACCTCCGGACTTCTCTTTGGCAAGCCCATCGCAGGCCCTGCGGTGTCTATTTCTTCTATGGAACTCGGTCCTGAAGATGCAACACCCCAAACGTACATAATCGAGGGCGAAGTTTTAAGTTTTGAAACAAGAGAAACCAAGCCAAATCCCGGGTTCGGGGCAAAAACTTCGGTTAAATTTGCCATTGGCGACGATGACTGGGCTTGTATGTGCAACATTTTTGCCCCGTCTGACAGGCTCTGCAAGGTTTTAAGCCTCGTAGACGTCAACAAAAGAGTAAAACTGTCGGGTACATACGAATATGATCAGTATATGCGCAAACCTATCCTGAAAGTGCGCTCTATTGAACTTTTAGAGGATATTCCAATGCGGCAGGACACCTGCGAAGAAAAGCGCGTTGAACTTCATATGCACACAAAAATGAGTGCTATGGATGCCGTCACTTCTGTCGGCGACCTGATTAAACGTGCCGCAAAATGGGGGCACAAGGCGATTGCCGTAACAGACCACGGCGTTGCGCAGGCCTTTCCTGATGCACACAAAGCGGCATCAGCCATAAAAAAATCCGGCGTAGAATTTAAGGTTATCTACGGAATGGAAGGCTATCTTGTAGACGATACTGCTACCTCTTCCGCCGTAAACCTTTCAGGCAATTTTGTTGTCTTTGATATAGAGACAACAGGCTTAAAGCCTCAGGAATGTAAAATTACCGAAATCGGTGCAATAAAAATTGAGAATGGCGAAATTGTGGACAAGTTTTCTCAGTTGATTAATCCTCAGGTTCCTATTCCGCAAAACATTACGGAACTTACAGGGATTTCTGACGATATGGTTGCCGATAAACCTGCAATTGACGAGGTTTTGCCAAAATTTCTCGACTTCTGCGCAGGCGCAACCGTTGTTGCCCACAACGCAAACTTTGACTGCGGTTTTATCCGCTATAACGCAGCGGCTCTGAACCTTGGATTTCATAATAAAATTATTGATACGCTTAAAATGTCAAAAGAACTCTTCCCCAACGAGCGTAAACACTCTCTTGATACTGTCTGCAAAAGACTTGATGTCAGCCTTGAAAACCACCACCGCGCCGTAGATGACGCCACCGCAACAGCCGAAGTATTTTTAAAACTTGCAAAAATGACAAAAACCAATACTTCAGGCGATATAAACATTAATACAAGGCCTGAACTTTTAAAAGGGCAGAGATATCATATTGTTCTGCTTGCCAGAAACTATGTGGGACTTAAAAATCTTTATCAGCTGATATCAAAATCAAACCTTGACTACTTCTACAAAAAACCAATTCTGCCAAAGAGCGTTATCGAAAATTTTCGTGACGGACTTATTATCGGCGGCGCCTGCGAATCAGGAGAAGTTTACCGCGCAATTATTGACAATAAATCCGAGGACGAACTCCTTGATATTGCATCGTTTTATGACTATCTTGAAATTCAGCCACTTGGCAATAATGAGTTTATGCTCAAGAACGGTCAGGTTGCCTCAAAAGAGGAACTGATGAACATAAACCGCTGTATTATCGAACTTGGAGATAAACTCAGCATTCCAACCGTTGCCACCTGCGACGTCCACTTTATGGACCCGAAAGAGGCAATGTACCGCAAAGTTCTGATGGGTGCACAGGGCTTTTCGGATGCTGACGAGCAGGCACCACTGTACCTGCGCACAACAGACGAAATGCTTGAGGAATTCTCATACCTTGGCGAACGCGCAAAAGAGATTGTAATAACCAATACAAATAAAATTGCCGATATGTGCGAGGAAATCCAGCCCGTCAGGGACGGTTCTTATCCACCGTCAATCGAAAACTGCGAGCAGGACCTTGTGGATATGTGCCACGAAAAAGCCCACAGAGTATATGGCGACGTGCTTCCTGACGTTGTACAGAAACGAATGGACAGAGAACTTGACTGTATAACAAAATACGGCTACTCTGTAATGTATATGATTGCTCATAAACTTGTTAAAAAGTCCAACGAAGCAGGATATCTCGTAGGTTCCAGAGGCTCTGTCGGCTCTTCCTTTGCCGCATGGCTCTCGGATATTACCGAGGTAAACGCCCTCTGCCCCCACTATGTTTGCCCCAACTGCAAACACAGCGAGTGGTTCGAGCATGGTGAATACCCCACAGGAATTGATATGCCCGACAAGGAATGCCCCGAGTGCGGCACTAAGCTCCGCAAGGACGGACTTGAGATACCATTTGAGACCTTCCTTGGTTTTAAAGGCGACAAGGTCCCTGATATCGACCTTAACTTCTCGGGAGAATATCAGGCAACAGCCCACAAATATGTTGGAGAACTTTTTGGCGAGGGCTATGTATTCAAAGCAGGTACAATAGGCACAATTGCTGAAAAAACCGCCTACGGTTTTGCAAAGAAATACTACGAAGAAAAGGGCGTAGACGCCCCCGAAGAAGAACTTTTGCGTGTATCACGCGGAATAGTCGAAGTAAAGCGCACAACGGGTCAGCACCCGGGCGGAATTATTGTATGTCCAAAAACAATGGATATTCACGATTTCTGCCCTATTCAGCACCCTGCCGAAAAGGATTCTTCGGATATTATAACAACACACTTTGACTTCCACTCCATCCACGATAACCTTTTGAAACTGGATATTCTCGGTCATGATGACCCGTCTACAATCCGTATGCTTGAAGATTTGACGGGAATAAATGCACTTGAAGTTCCTCTTGATGACCCAAAGGTTATGAGCCTGTTCTCAAGCACAGAGGCTCTCGGCGTAAGCCCTGCACAGATTGGCAGCGAGGTTGGAACTTTTGGTGTTCCTGAGTTTGGTACATCTTTTGTAAGAGGAATGCTTGTGGATACAAATCCATCCACCTTTGTAGAACTTTTGATAATTTCAGGTCTTTCTCACGGTACAGATGTATGGCTTAACAATGCCCAGGATCTTATAAAAGCAAAAACCTGTACCCTGAAAGAAGTTATCGGACTTCGTGACGATATTATGGTATATCTTATTCACCACGGCCTGGAGCCGGGCACAGCGTTTAAGATTATGGAGTTTGTCAGAAAAGGCAGAGCCGCAAAAGAGGGTATGCCCGACGACTTCCTTGAGGCTATGAAGGCAGGGGATGTGCCCGACTGGTACATTGAATCCTGTAAGAAAATCAAGTATATGTTCCCTAAAGCCCACGCCGCCGCCTATGTAATGATGGCTCTGCGTATTGCTTACTTTAAGGTATACTATCCTTTGGAGTTCTATATAGCATACTTTACCGTCCGTGCCGACCTTTTTGACGCAGAACTTATGACAAACGGAAAGGAAAAGGTCAAAGAGGAGATGCGCAGACTTTCCCACAGCGGTTCAACTATGACCGCCAACGAAAAAGCTCTATATACAATCCTTGAGATTTGCCTTGAAATGTACGAGCGCGGATTTGAATTTATGCCTGTCGACCTGTACCGCTCTCATGCCACCAAGTTCCAGAGAGTTGATAACGCCATTTTGCCGCCTCTTAACGCATTTGCAGGCGTAGGCGAGTCTGCGGCCGTATCCATAATGAACGCCGCAAAAGAAGGCAAATTCCTCTCTCAGGAGGATTTAAAGAACAGGGCAGGCATCACAAAGGCTGTAATAGAAACTTTAAGTGAGAATGGCGTCCTCAGCGGTTTGGCAGAAACAAGCCAGATTGACTTTTTCGGGATGCTCCAATAATACAAAAGTAAAGGATTGATTACAATGAATATAAATCAGCAACTTGCCGAAGAACTTGGCCTTAAACTATGGCAGATTGACAACACAGTAGCATTGATTGACGAAGGCAACACGATTCCCTTTATCGCAAGATACAGAAAAGAAGCAACAGGCGAACTTGACGACGAGACATTGCGCTCTCTGGAAGAACGTCTTGCTTATCTTTGCAATATGGAAGAGCGCAAAGAAGACGTAAAGCGCATAATCGGCGAGCAGGGCAACCTTACCCCTGAACTTGAGGCGGCAATTGACGCATGTACCAAACTGACAGAAATCGAGGATATTTACCGCCCCTTCCGTCCCAAGCGCAAGACCCGTGCAACCGTCGCAAAGGCAAAGGGGCTTGAGCCTCTCGCTCTTCTCCTTATGGAGCAAAACCCCGCAAACACAGATATAGAGGCACTTGCAGCCGAATATATAAGTGAAGAAAAAGAGGTTTTATCCACCGAAGACGCTCTTTGCGGAGCAATGGACATCATTGCAGAGACAGTCTCTGACAACGCCGAGCACAGAAGGAAAATCCGAGAACTTATGTTTAAGACAGGCACTGTCGTAACTTCAAACACTAAAGACGAGGACAGCGTCTATCGTATGTATTACGAGTTCTCAGAACCTTGCGGAAAACTTGCTCCCCACCGCACTCTCGCAATAGACAGAGGAGAAAAAGAAGGATTTTTGTCGGTTTCTGTCGAATGTGACACAGAGAAGATATTATCCTACCTCAAAAGAAAGGAAATATCAAAGGACCCTGCCCCCTCTTCCACTTACGTTGAGCAGGCCGTTGTTGACGCATACTCACGCTTAATCCAGCCATCTGTCGAACGCGAAATTCGAAACGAATTGACAGACACCGCGCAGGAACAGGCGATGACGGTGTTTAAGTTTAACCTGAAAAACCTGCTTATGCAGCCACCTATCCACAATAAGGTCGTAATCGGGCTTGACCCCGGATACCGCACAGGCTGTAAGGTTGGCGTAGTTGATGCAACAGGAAAAGTTCTTGATACGGGCGTAATCTTTGTTACGCACTCTGACGCCCAAAAAGATGCAGCAGCAAAATATATCAAGGAACTTATCTCAAAATATAATGTTGACCTTATTTCTATCGGCAACGGTACTGCATCAAAAGAAACCGAAATGTTTGCCGCTGATGTGCTCAAGAGCCTTCCCGGCACAAAAGTGCGTTATATTATCACAAATGAAGCCGGCGCGTCGGTATATTCTGCATCAAAACTTGGCGCAGAAGAGTTTCCGGACTTTGACGTAACCAAGAGAAGCGCGATTTCTATTGCAAGAAGGGTTCAGGACCCTCTTGCAGAACTTGTAAAAATAGAGCCAAAAGCAATTGGCGTCGGTCAATATCAGCATGATATGAACCAGAAGAGACTCGGCGAGACACTCGGCAGCGTGGTAGAGGACGTTGTAAACAATGTCGGTGCTGACCTCAACACCGCATCAGCCCCTCTTCTCTCCCATATTTCGGGCATTTCATCGGCAATTGCAAAAAACATTGTTGCCTATCGCGAGAGCGAGGGAGCGTTTACATCAAGGGCACAACTCAAAAAGGTGCCAAAACTCGGGCCCAAAGCATTTGAGCAATGTGCAGGTTTTTTACGTATAAAAGACGGTAAAAACCCACTTGACAACACATCGGTTCACCCCGAGAGTTATGATGCTGCAAAGATTGTTCTTGAAAAGTGCGGTTATACTGCGGCTGATATAAACGCAAACAAACTAACTGACCTTTCCGACAAAGCAAAGGCTTACGGAATAGATAAACTATCAGAAGAAACAGGCGTTGGTGTGCCGACCCTTAAAGATATTATAGACGAACTTATGAAACCGGGCAGAGACCCCCGCGACGAGGTAGAGCAGCCCGTTCTTCGCTCTGATGTAATGAGCATTGAGGATTTAAAAGAAGGCATGGAACTCACAGGAACAGTAAGAAACGTTATAGACTTTGGCGCCTTCGTTGACATTGGCGTGCACCAGGACGGCCTTGTCCACATTTCTCAACTTTCTGATAAGTTTGTAAAGCACCCGATGGACGTTGTGTCTATTGGAGATATTGTAAAAGTCAGGGTATTGGAGGTTGATTCCAAGAAAAACCGTATCAGCCTGACTATGAAAGGTCTGTAATATCTGCAAAATCTGACAATGTTTCACGTGAAACAACAAACAATCCCTAAAAAGATTTGTTTCACGTGATACATTTTTTATTTTTTCTCTTGAAGTCTGCAAAAATTTGTGATACAATATCTCTTATAAAACTATTGGATACAACCAACCGCAAAGAGAGGTGCATTATGGCTAAAGTAATTGCAATTGCAAACCAGAAGGGCGGAGTAGGAAAAACTACAACCGCGGTAAACCTGAGCGCCTACCTTGGACAGAAAAAGAAGAAGGTTCTTGTGATTGATGCCGATCCGCAGGGTAATACATCAAGCGGACTTGGCGTTTCAGTCGGAGAAGACGATTACTCAGCATATGATTGCATTGTTAACGAGGTTTCTGTCAGGGACGCTATGATAAAAACCGAATATGACAATTTGTGGGTATGTCCGGGCACCATTGCCCTCGCAGGAGCAGAACTTGAACTTGTTGACAGAGAAAACCGCGAGTTTCAGTTAAAGGCAAGGATTGACGAGGTGCGCGACGATTTTGATTTTATAATTATTGACTGTCCTCCGTCACTTGGGCTTATTACTTTAAACTCCCTTGGCGGCGCCGACAGCGTGCTTATCCCTATACAATGCGAATATTATGCGCTGGAAGGTCTTAGTCAGTTGACAAGAACTGTTAAAATGGTTAAGCAGTCCCTTAATAAAGAACTTAAAATAGAAGGCGTTTTACTTACTATGTATGATGCAAGAACAAAACTTTCGGGACAGGTGGTAGAGGAAGTCCGCAAATATTTTGCGGCAACCGTGTATGACACCGTAATCCCAAGAAACGTGCGTCTTTCTGAGGCTCCGAGTTACGGACAACCCATCATTGCCTTTGACAAAAACTCAAAGGGGGCTAAATGCTATAAAAAACTTGCAGCAGAGGTTATTAAAGCAAATAACGGCTCTGCAAGGAAAGGATAGTGATTAAATGGCAGAGAAGAAAACAAAGAAATCCGGGCTTGGCAAAGGCTTAAACGCACTTTTTACCGAGCCTGCAGGCGAAATTGTCCCGGGTATTGACAATATAGGCGGCAGAACCGCCAAATCTATAACTGTAATACCGCTTGCAGACATTGAGCCAAACAAAAACCAACCAAGAAAAGATTTTGACGCGGATAAACTTACCGCTTTATCAGAATCAATTAAAGAGCACGGCGTAGTATCACCGATTATTGTTGTTCCAACACAGAACGGAACATACAAAATTGTTGCCGGAGAGCGCCGCTGGAGAGCATCAAAACTTGCAGGTCTTCATGAAATTCCTTGTGTTATCAGGGATTTTGAGGAACAAGAGGTTATGGAAATCGCCCTTGTAGAGAATCTGCAGCGCGATGACCTGAACCCAATAGAAGAGGCAGATGGCTATCGACAGTTAATGAACGCCTTTTCTCTCACACAGGAGGAAATATCAAAGCGAGTAGGCAAAAGCCGCAGCGCAATAGCCAACGCATTGCGTCTTAACAACCTTTGTGACGCAGTGAAAGAAATGGTACAAAAGGACAAGCTTACACAAGGTCACGCAAGAGCACTTCTGACCCTTGATGAAAAAACTCAGATTGAACTTGCCGAAAAAATTATTGAAAACGATTTAAACGTGCGTCAGGCTGAGGCTCTTGCCCAAAATGCAACCTCAGGCAAAAAAAAGATTACAAAAAAATCCGCAAATCCTCTTACCCAGAAATTTTACAAAGAAATCGAAGGTGATCTATCATCTCGTTTTGGAACAAAAGTAAAAATAAGCGAGGGTTCTAAAAAAGGAAAAATTGAGATTGAATATTACAGCAAAGACGACCTCGAGAGAATTCTTTTTGAATTAAGAAGATGATTTCGACAAAATTCGACTCTTTAAAAATGGCCCGTATTGCGAATTTACTCCGCACGCAGAGATGTATGCTGCAATAACACTTAAAATTGATTTAAGGGCCATTTTTGAGCCTCACAGGCGTTTTTGAAAAGTTTACGACGAAAAGAGGGATAAATTTTGAAAGACGAGCAGAAAAGGACGGGCAAACTTGCAACATATTCTGTCGTTATGCTTCTTGCCGCAATTATTATAATTATTATTGCCGCAATGGCAGACAACAGAGAAGAGATGTTTAAAACTCAACTTGACCAGTCCACCCAGACAAATATGACAATACAAAACGAGATAGTTTCTCTCAGGGATGAAAATTATGTCCTGAAACAGGAGAACGAATCTCTTAAAAAGTCTACAAGTAATTTTGAAACACAGGAAAAAATAATTTCAGAGGCTCTTGGACTCTTTGAAGAGAACAAAACCGAGGAAGCAAAAGCAAAACTTGCAGAAATAGACAAAAAAGGTCTCGCAGAGCCAACACTTTCTCTCTATGATGCAATCGAGCGCATTATAACCAATATAAGATAACCATAATTTACAGAATAACACTATAAATATAATTGAAAGGAAGTTATACAAATGATTGATATGAAGTTACTCAGAACAGAAACAGAGGCTGTTAAAGCCGCTCTTGCACGCAGAAAAGAAGTCGTAGACATTGACGGTCTGCTTGACCTTGACAGACAGAAGCGTGAAATAATGTATGAAGCAGAGCAGAAAAAGGCGGAGCAGAACGCGGTTTCCAAAAAAATCCCTGCTATGAAGAAGGCAGGAGAGGACACCACTCCTGTTTTTGAAGAAATGAAGGCATTATCAGAACAGATTAAAGCCCTCGACGAAAAAATCCGTGAACTTGACGAGAAAATTGACGCGATTTTATATACAATTCCCAACATTCCCAACAGCACTGTTCCCGACGGCGACACAGACGAGGACAATATTGAAGTACGTCGTTTTATGGAGCCAACAAGTTTTGACTTTGAGCCAAAAGCACATTGGGATTTAGGTAACGACCTTAACATAATTGACCCTGAAACCGCCGCAAAAATCACTGGTACACGCTTTACCGTATACAGCGGCGCAGGCGCAAAACTCGAAAGAGCAATTGTAAACTTCTATCTTGACACTCACGGTGAAAAGAACGGATATAAGGAAATCTTCCCGCCATTTATGGTACACAGAAACAGTATGGTTGGCACAGGTCAGTTGCCAAAGTTTGAAGAAGACGCTTTTAAGGTTGCAAACACAGATTACTTCCTTGTTCCAACCGCTGAGGTTCCCGTTACAAATATGCACCGCGACGAGATACTCGACGGTTCTAAACTTCCTTTAAAATATTGCGCTTATACTGCATGCTTCCGTGCGGAGGCAGGTTCTGCCGGCCGCGACACAAGAGGCCTTATCCGTCAGCATCAGTTTAACAAAGTAGAACTTGTAAAGTTTACAAAGCCTGAAGACTCTTATGATGAACTCGAAAAACTTGTGGCAGACGCAGAGTCTGTTCTCAAACTCTTAAAACTCCCTTACCGCGTAGTAAAAATCTGTATTGGCGACCTTGGTTTTACCGCTGCAATGAAGTATGATATCGAGGTTTGGATGCCAAGTTACAACCGGTTTGTAGAGATTTCATCCTGCAGTAACTTTGAGGACTTCCAGGCCCGCAGAGCAAACATTAAGTTTAAGAACTCACCAAAAGATAAAGCACAACTCGTGCATACGCTCAACGGCTCAGGCGTTGCAATTGGAAGAACAACTGCTGCAATCTTAGAAAACTATCAGAACGCCGACGGCAGTGTGACGATTCCTGAGGTTCTTCGTCCATATATGGGCGGACTTGAAGTTATTAAGCCCGAGTAATTTAGTAAATTTTTTAAATAATATATTATTCCTGTCTATATAGTATGAATTAAAAAATATTAAAACAATTTCAGGAGATGATTTATATGCCGATAGTTGATATGCCGGTCGAAAAACTGCGTGAATATATGGGAAGTTCTCCCTGTCCTGCAGATATTGATGAATATTGGGACAGCGCTCTTGCTGAGATGAACGCACTTGACCCCAAAGCAGAATTTGTAAAAAACAGTTTTCCTTCAAATTGTGCTGATTTATTTGACCTTTATTTTACAGGAACAAAAAATGCGAGAATTCACGCAAAGGTTGCAATTCCAAAGAATGTTACAGGCAAGGTTCCCGCTGTGCTTATGTTCCATGGGCTGTCAGGCTCTGCCGGTCAATGGCAGGATTTGATAGTTTACGCTTCTCAGGGATATGTTGCCGCATATCTTGACGCACGTGGTCAGGGCGGCGAATCAGAAGACACAGGAAATGTCAAAGGCACAACCTACTCAACCCCATTTACAAGAGGTTTAGAGGGCGACAAGCATGACTTGCTTATGCGTGACATTTATCTTGACACCGCTCTTATGGCAAAAATAATTATGAACCTTGACTGCGTCGACGAAACCCGCGTTGGTACAACCGGCGGTTCTCAGGGAGGATGTCTCAGCGTCGTCTGTGCATGCCTTGTGCCTGAGATTAAAAAATGTGCACCCATATATCCATATCAGTCAGACTATAAAAGAGTTTATGAAATGGACTTAAACAAGGACGCATATGAAGGTCTTAAGTATTACTTCAGACAGTTTGACCCGACCCATTCAAGAGAAGATGAAATCTTTGAAAGACTCGGTTACATAGATATACAGAACCTTGCAAAAAGAATGAGAGCGGAACTTCTTATGCAGACAGGCCTTGTTGATACAATCTGCCCGCCGTCAACTCAATTTGCTATGTATAACAAAGTAACATCAAAAAAGAATGTTATTCTCTATCCGGAATACGGTCACGAGTACATAAAGAACTCAAACGATAAGGTTTTTGAATTTTTAAGCAACTTATAATTTTATATAACTTTCAGGAGGAAAACCATGAAAAGAAGTGAGATTAACGCAGCACTGCACGAAATGGAAAATATGATTAACGAATACCGCATCAGCCTTCCGGCTTTTTGCCACTTTACACCCGAAGAATGGGCAGAAAAAGGTCACGAATTTGATGAAATCCGTGACAATCTGCTCGGCTGGGACATTACCGACTATGGCAGGGGTGATTTTGATAAAATGGGCTTCTCTCTTATCACAATAAGAAACGGAAACCTCAATATGAGCGACAAATATAAGAAGACTTATGCAGAAAAACTTCTTTACCTTAAAGAAACTCAGTATGCACCAAACCACTTTCACTGGTCAAAGATGGAAGATATCATAAACCGCGGTGGCGGCGAACTCCTTATCCGCGTATACAATTCTACACCTGATGAAGACCTTGACAAAGAAACCCCCGTACAGGTAAGCAAAGACGGACATCTGATAACAGTTCCCGCGGGAGGTCAGGTTAAACTTCTGCCGGGCGAAAGCATTACTATACCACCTTATCTTTATCACGATTTTGAAATCGTTCCCGGTACCGGCCCTGTGCTCATAGGTGAAGTTAGTCAGTGCAACGACGATGTAAACGATAACAGATTCTACGAAGAAATGGGACGTTTCCCTGAAGTTGAGGAGGATGAACCTGCATATCGTCTTCTTTGCAACGAATACCCTGCAGCAAAGTAGGAATTAATAGGGGCGACGTTATGAACTTTGTAAATATCAAAGGTGAAAAGATTTCTGCCGTTATTTCTACTTTCGGCGCAGAACTCTTTTCGCTAAAAAATTTCGGTGGCCTTGAATATCTATGGCGGGAAGGCATATTCTTTCCCGATTTACGGGTTTGCACCGACTTCAGAATTTGAGATTACATAATCAGCCATTGATTATGTAACAATGGTTTTGCGCTCGTCTGAGGAAACCTTAAAGGTTTACCCCTTTGAGTTTGACTTCAGTATTACATATAATATATGTGACGATACACTTATGGTTAACTGTGAGGTTGAAAACCTCTCTGCAGAGACTATGTACTTTGAATATGGAGGACATCCCGGTATAAACGTGTCACTTGAGGGCGGACTTACCTTTGAGGACTACTATCTTGAGTTTGAGAGTGGACTTTATCCACGCAGAATTCTTTTTTCTGAAAATAAATTTGTAGACGGAAACTATTCGTACGCCCTGGATGCCAAAAACCGGATATCGCTTACACATTCACTTTTTGACAATTATGCCATTGTTTTAATGGAATCAGGCCACAAAGTAACCCTCAAATCAGACAAAGGAACACACGCCGTAGAAGCATATTTTCCGGACATGGACTATATAGGCTTTTGGCAGGCTGACCATACCGATGCGCCTTATGTTTGTATAGATCCACGGTCTTCGCTTCCATCAAACGAAGGAATCATAATCGTTCTCGATAAGCACGACGGATTAATTAATCTGAAAAGCGGCAAAACCTACAAAAACAGTTGGTCTTTAATACTTTTTAATACGAGGTGACAAAATGATAGATGTAATAGCACTTGGAGAAAGTCTGATTGACTTTTCTCCCTATGGAAAAAGTGAAGCAGGATTGAATATTTTCGAGCAAAATCCCGGTGGTGCGCCTGCAAACGTACTTGCAACCGTGTCAAAAATGGGAGGAAGTTCAGCTTTTATCGGCAAGGTAGGAGATGATCAGTTTGGTCAGTTTCTCAAGCATACAATGGAATCGAGCAACATTGATTGCAGTGGTATGATTCTCTCAAAGGAAGCTCCAACCACACTCGCTTTTGTTCATTTAAGCAACACAGGCGATCGTTCATTCAGTTTTTACAGAGACAGAACCGCTGATTTACTATTAAACTGGAACGAAATTAATAAAGACCATTTGAAAAACTGCAGGATTTTTCACTTTGGCAGTTTGTCTCTTATCTCAAATCCATGCAAAGGGGCAACAATGAAGTCGGTAAAGGCTGCAAAAAAAAGCGGAGCAATAATCAGTTATGACCCCAACTACCGTCCGCTTTTGTGGGGTGATGAAAAAACTGCGGTAAAAGCAATGCTAAAGCCTCTTCCACTTGTTGACCTGCTAAAGGTAAGCGGGGAAGAATTAGAACTCCTTGCAGGCACTACAAATTTGGAAAAAGGAGCAGATAAACTTTTATCCTATGGAATTAGTTTTGTTGCGATTACCCTTGGCGAAAAGGGCAGTTATTTCGCCACAAAGAATTTCAATGGATACGTTAAAACCATTAATGTAGACGCTGTTGATACAACAGGCTCGGGTGATGCATTCTGGGGAACTCTTCTTTATCAGATGAAAGATATGAGCAAGGATGAAATCTCAAACCTCTCTTTTGAAGATTTAGAAAAAACTGTTAAACTTTGTAACGTCGCAGGAAGTTTAACTGCAACAAAAAAAGGTGCAATTCCAGCTATCCCCGACAAAGAAACTGCAACTGTGCGCCTTGAAGAATTGTTATAAAAATAAAAGAGCGGTCTTTAGTGAAGTGATATAATGATGGTAGACACTTTTTTGGGTTTACCATCATTATATCACTTCAGTCTTTAGGCCACTCTTTTTGTATGCAAAAAACCGCTCGAAAAAACGAGCGGTTTTGTTAAAAGGCAACACCTTTTATCATTTTAGGGGCAAACTGTTTTATAATTTGCAATTTTCACAATATTCAATTTTATTTGCTCAAATCTGCTCAATATTGCTCTGATTTGCCCTAATGCAAAATGCTGATAAATGCTCACAAATGCCCTGATAAAGCCAATTTGTGTGTAATTTTAATTACTTAAACAAGGTTAGCCTATTTTCTCAATTTAACA
>JAZSBQ010000015.1:0-5253 GCA_045602485.1 Clostridia bacterium | reverse complement strand
ATATTGAAATCGATAATTGTATATGATATAATTATAATATAAAAAAGCAATTATGTCAATTGCGAAAGGAGAAATATATGAGAAAGTACGAAGATTTAAACCATATAAGCGACAGACGCGAAAAGCAACGTGCCTACTATATACCAAAGGGCGGATATACCAGCCTCAATGGTGAGTGGGACTTTAAATATTACGACTGCGACTATAAAGAGGGATACGAAGCAAAAGAGTGGGACAAAATTGATGTGCCATCAGTATGGCAACTGAGAGGGTATGAAAACCCCAACTATACAAATGTTGCGTATCCCTTCCCCTGTGACCCGCCATTTGTACCGGGCGAAAACCCAATGGGTGTATATCAGAGAGAGTTTGAGGTAGAGGATGCATCAAGAAAGACCTACATAGTGTTTGAGGGTGTGTCAAGTTGTGTTGAACTCTACATCAACGGTTCTTATGCAGGATACTCTCAGGGTAACCATCTTCAGGCAGAATTTGATATTTCAGAGTTTGTAAAAAGTGGCACAAACACAGTGACTGCAAAGGTGCGCAAGTGGTGCAGCGGCAGTTATCTTGAAGATCAGGATCACTTCAGATTCAATGGTATTTTCAGAGATGTATATATTCTCTCAAGGCCGGTTGGCCACATTAAGGATATAAGCATAACCACCGATGACAACAAAATCAATGTTGTCATCGACGGAGAGGCTGAGGTTTCTCTCTATGATGCAGAGGGTAATAAAATAGGAAGCTGTGATGCAAAAGGTGAGGCGGTATTTACAGTAGAAAATCCAACGCTCTGGAATGCAGAAAAGCCATATCTTTATGAACTTGTGTTTGAGTACAGCGGAGAGGTTATATCCAGAAAGATTGGTTTTGTAACCTACGGCATCGGCAAGGATTGTGAGTTTACGGTGAACGGCGTTGAGGTAAAACTCAAAGGCGTAAACCACCACGACACTCACCCCGAAAAGGGATGGGTAATGAGCGAAGAAGATATAAGAAAAGACTTGCTCCTGATGAAGGAACTCAACATCAACACCATCCGCACTTCACACTATCCGCCGTCGCCGAGGTTTGTTGAAATGTGTGATGAACTTGGCTTTTATGTAATGCTTGAGACAGACATAGAAAGCCACGGCGGAGTTAAGAGAATTGCAGGAGAGCCGGGATGTGACTGCCTCAGAAACCCCGAGTGGCCCTGCAGTAATCCCGATTGGAGAGAGAGCCATATAGAGAGAATGGAGAGGGCTTATCATAGAGATAAGAACAGTTGCTCGATATTCTCATGGTCGCTTGGTAACGAGAGTGGCTATGGCGAAAATCACAAGGCTATGATTGATTATCTGCGGGATGTTGATAAAAAACGTCTTATACATTTTGAGCAGGCGACAGCGTTGTCTGAACTATCAGAATTTTTCGGCGAAGATGTTGCATACTTTGCAGACCATGTTGATATGTTCTCGAAAATGTATGAATGGGTTGAGGGTGTAAAGATAAACCGAATTGATAACCCTGAGTTCAACGAGCCTTACTTCCTTTGTGAATATTCACACGCAATGGGCAACGGCCCCGGAGATGTGTGGAATTACTGGAACCTTATATACAATAACAAAAAATTGATTGGCGGATGTATATGGGAGTGGGCTGACCACACAGTTATAGTTGACGGTGTGCCCAAGTACGGCGGTGACTTTGAGGGCGAACTCGCCGAGAGCGGAAACTTCTGTGCGGACGGAATGGTTTTCCACGACCGAAGCCTGAAGGCGGGTTCTCTGGAAATCAAAGCGGTATATCAGTATATGGATTGCACCTTATCGGGTGATGAGATTGAGGTCCTTAACAGATATGACTTTACAAACCTTTCAGAATATGACTTTAAATATCAGATTAAGGTTGACGGAGAGATAATAAGCGAAGAAACTCTTACCCTTGATGTTGAGCCAAAGAAGACCGCAAAGATTAAAGTGGATTTGCCCAAAGAGTGTAAACTTGGTGCATATATTCATTGCTATCTTTATGACAAGAGCGGATATTGTGTGGCGCAGAAACAACTTGAGGTTCCTGCTGCTCGCACAAAGATAAAAGCAGAAAGTACCGCAGCAGAGGTATCAGAAGATGACAACTTTATTACCTTTACGGGTAGTGGATTTAAGTATGTGTTCTCAAAGGATAAGGGCACATTTGTAAGTATGATAAAAGGCGGCGCGGAGCAACTTGCCGCACCTGTACGTATAACCTCTATGAGAGCACCAATCGACAACGAGATGAACATTAAGAGTAAATGGATGTGGGAAAACGATTGGGAAGCCGAGAATATCGACAGACAGTTTGACAAGGTTTACAGTTGTTCCGTAAGCGGAGCGGAGGTTACTGTCGACGGCAGTCTTGCTGGTGTTGCGAGAACGCCTTACTTCCGTTATGTTGCAAAATACAAAGTAAACGCAGACGGAAGAATAGATGTAACGCTTGACGGAAAAATCAAAAAAGACTGCATATGGCTGCCACGCCTTGGCTTTGAGTTTAAATTGCCATATGAAAAATCAAAGTTTAAATACTTTGGTATGGGACCTTATGAAAACTACTGCGATATGTGTCACGCAACAATGGTTGACTGGTACGAGAGTGATGCAGAGAGCGAGTTTGTAAACTATATTATGCCTCAGGAACACGGCAACCATATAAAGACCAAGGTGCTTGAGATTGAGGATGGACTAAACTTTGAGGCAGACAATATGGAGATAAATGTATCTCATTATAATGCCCATGCCCTGTACAGAGCAACTCACCAGGATGAGATTAAACCCGACGGCACCACAACGGTACGTATAGACTATAAAAATTCAGGCGTTGGCTCTGCATCCTGCGGACCTTTGCTCATAGATGATTATAAGCTGTCCGAAAAAGACATCCATTTTGAATTTACAATTAAATAAATAAAGATTGCAGCATCTTTTGATGCTGCATTTTTTATTTAAAAACATAATTGACAAATTTCCTAAAACCCCATATAATGTTATAGTGACATAAATATGGAAATCAAAAGTCAGAGGTAGATATAAATGGTATTTGAAAATATTTTGGAAGCAATAGGCAACACCCCGCTTGTAAAACTGAGAAAGCTATCTCCCGAAGACGGAGCGGATATTCTCGTTAAGGTAGAGGGGCTCAATGTCGGCGGCTCTATAAAAACCCGTACGGCGTGTAATATGATAAAGACCGCGATTGAGCAGGGTAAAATCAATGATGATACAATTATAGTTGAGCCGACCAGCGGAAATCAGGGCATAGGTCTTGCTCTTGTAGGTGCGGTGCTTGGATATAAAACAAAAATTATTATGCCCGACTCTGTAAGCGAAGAAAGACGCCTTTTGGTAAGGCATTACGGAGCGGAGGTTATCCTTGTTCACGATGCTGGCAATATTGGAGATTGTATTGATGAATGTCTTAAGATGGCGCTTGATATGGAAAGGGAAAACCCCAATGTGTTTGTGCCTCAGCAGTTTGAAAACCCTGCAAACCCGCAGATACAGAGAGAGCAGACGGGAAGAGAGATTTTAGGGCAGGTAGGTGGTCCTATCCACGGATTTTGTTCGGGCATTGGTACGGGCGGAACCATTACGGGTATAGGCGAGACCTTAAAGGGGGAAAACCCCGATATGATTATATGGGCAGTAGAGCCTGAGAATGCGGCAATATTGTCAGGCGGCTCTATCGGCACCCATGTGCAGATGGGCATTGGCGACGGAATCATCCCCGCGGTGCTGAATCAGAACGTAATTGATGATATCTGCATCGTAAAAGATGAAGAAGCAATTCAGACTTCAAAGGAACTCGCGGCAAAAGAGGGTATTATGTGCGGTATATCAAGCGGCACAAATGTTGCGGCGGCAATCAAACTTGCCAAAAAACTCGGCAAGGGAAAAACAGTTGTTACAGTCTTGCCCGACACCGCAGAGAGATACTTTTCGACGCCGTTGTTTGAATAACAGAATAATCATAAAGGCAAGCCGGTGGTTTGCCTTTTTTGCTTGGTATGGTAGAATAAGTTTGCAAAGCAAACTCAATGAATTGCCTTCGGCATGAATTGAAATCAAAGATTTCATGAATTGAGTCTATGGCTCATGAATTGCACTTCGTGCATTAAAAAGGCAATTTAATTCATGGAGCAAAGCGAGAATTCATTGATGTAATCCAATTCATGACAGCGAAGTTATCAATTCATTAAAAATATTGTCATCTAGATTATACAGTCTTTATAGCAATATTATATCAGCAACCAGAATGTAAAAATTATCATCAAGCATACAAATATGCTAATATTGCCGCCAATATTGGTGATAAAGAAGGCAAATTGGAGAAGGTGAAGGTGGGTAGAAAAAATCACACAGGATATAAAACAACTTCGTGTTCATCGCAATATGCTTTGACAGGAATTATATATTGAGGAGAATGTGGCGCGAACTGTAGAAAAGATGGTGTTTTGAGTGGACACTTGTGAGATGTAAGAGAAAAATATAAACGGTATCGTGTTGGTTGTGACAGAGGCGGAAGTAGCGACAACTTGGAATGGAAGTATGTATCAGAAATATTTAGGGATTTAGTTTTATCAGGAATGATTATTCCCGGCGAAACAAAAATTGGGATATGCTTTAGGATAGCTAAAAGTGAAGAAACCGTAGCTAAAAAAATATCTGGCTTGGTGTCAGGAAAGCAATAAGCCTGTAAATGACAGTACAGTTGACAAATATTCGAGAGAAAATCTTAACTTATCTTCAAGAACAAACTTTGACAAGATGAATATTTTGTTTGGTTATTCCTCTTTTATCCAAGAGCTTTCAGAAGAACAGCAGTAGAAAGAAGATACCGAAGATGAAGAATTAGATTTGTAAATTATGGCGAAATTTATCAAATGTTTGCCTATAACTCGATTTTCTGTGGAATGGACTTTTCGTTGAAATCTCAAAGAGAAATTGAATTGTAAAGACATTTTTATATGCATAATTGGTTGTGTTGCAAAGTTCCACACATTATAAATAATATTAGATGTTTTATAAAAGCTGTTAAAAATGTTGATTTAACAATAAAACAAACATAATTTATAATTATTATCACTTATTACACGCGTGGCATTTAAAAGTATCTGAAAAAATGTGGAAGTTTTTCCTACCACACTATTTTTGTTGGTTTTACCCCCTAAAAAGTATAGATTTTTAGAAAAATTAATAAGCAAATATATAAAAGTGTTGGTTTTTT
>JAZSBQ010000014.1:0-2763 GCA_045602485.1 Clostridia bacterium | reverse complement strand
TATCTCGTTGTTAAACAAATCTAAATAGAATGCAAGATAATACCATTTGTCTTTGTGTTTTATATAAGTTACATCTGTTATTATCTTTTGCATAGGCTTGTTTGCGTAAAACTCTCTATTTAATATATTTGCATATCTATTATATTCTGGTTTCTCTTTCTAACGATCTTGCGCTTTCTCCTGCTAAGTTTCGTAAAACTAATGCTAATTTTTCTTCTTTTCTATGGCTTATATTTTTCCGCTTTTAGGTCTTCCCATAAACATCAACTCCTTTTCTTTATTATACCATAAAAAATAATAGCAGACACTTTTTTGTGTCTACCATCATTATATCACTTTAACATTATATGATGTCTGTCTTTTTTATATATGGCACGCTATGGCATTTTAAGTTATGGTATAGTATGTATACAGACGGGTTTTAACAATTATAAAAGGAGGAGCATAAAATGAACGAGCAGGAAATTTATGAAAGGATTGCCGCTGTCGAACAATCAACAAAATCGGCCCATCACCGTATTGATGAGATGGCAGAAAACAACAAATGCATATCCGAAATACTTGTAGAGATGAGGTATATGAGACGGGATTTAAACAAACTGATAGAGAGGGTCAGCAAGGTGGAAGGCAGACCTGTGCGCAGATACGATGTTCTGGTAAACGGCATTATTACGACTGTGATAGCAGTGCTTGTAAGCGCAATATCAGGATGTGTTTAAGGAGGGGATTTAGTGAAAATTTCAAGCGGAACAATTGCAAGAACAATATGGCTGCTTATTGCTCTTGTTAATCAGTGTATGATGGTTATGGGCAGAGATGTCCTTCAAGTTGCAGAGGATGATGTGTATCAGGTTGTAAGTTTATTATTTACAATCGGTGCTGCTATTTCTGCATGGTGGAAGAACAACAGTTTTACAAAAGCGGCCATTATTGCAGACGAGGTTATAAAGATTGAAAAGGACAGAGGTGAATCAGAATGCGTATAGGAGTGAACTGCGGACATACTCTGAGCGGAACGATTGGCAGCGGTGCAACGGGGAGTTTAGACGAGAGCACCCAAACAAGAGCGGTAGGATATACCCTTATGAATATCCTCAGGGGGTACGGATATGAAGTAGTGGATTGTACTGATGACCAAGCGGAAAGCGTCTTTGAAAACCTGAGGGAAATCTGTGCAATAGCAAACTCTAAGCCCCTTGATATGTTTATATCAATACATTTTAATTCCGGCGGAGGAGAAGGGTGCGAGGTCTATACTTATGGCGGGAGAGATGCCGCAAATGCAGGGAGGATATTGAGACAGATAAGTTCGCTCGGGTTTAAAAACCGCGGCATAAAAGACGGAACAAATTTATATGTTGTAAGAAACACACAGGCCCCTGCTGTGCTTGTTGAAGTCTGTTTTGTGGATACCCAAACCGATGCAGAACTGTACAGACGACTTGGTGCAGAAAGAATAGCAGAGGCAATTGCAAGAGGAATAAGCAGCAGAGAGGAGGGGATAAGTATGGCACAATATGAGGAATTAAAAACTGAGATTAATGACCTGAGAGTAGAATTTACTCCTGTGATTTACAATTATATTGATGATAATCTGCCAGGGTTTGCAAGAGAAACAGTGCAGAAACTTGTAGACAAAGGGTTTCTCAGAGGTGACGAAACCGGACTGAACCTGACAGAAGAGATGCTCAGACTTCTTGTTATAAATGACCGCGCAGGATTGTATGATAGATAAATAACACCAAAAGGCACCCGGCATCGGGTGTCTTTTGGTATTAAGAAGAGGTTTTGTGAATATACATATAACGAGTATATAAGGAGTTGAGAATATGGAAGAAGAAAGAAACCACAAAGTTGTACTTGAAAACAGAGAAAGGCTGACGGTAAGTGCTGCAAGAGATGTCGAAAGTTTTGATGATGAGAGAGTTGTTGTTGTAACAGATATGGGGACAATGACCGTAAATGGCGGAAACTTTCACATCAGCAAACTGAATGTTGATGATGGACAGTTAGTGATAGAGGGAGAAATTGACGAGATTCAGTATAGCGATACAGTGGCCTCTGATAAGAGTGGAGGGCTTTTTAGCAGGTTGTTTAAATAAAGTAAAATATATAATCGGGGATGAATGCAAAATGAGAGAGGTAATGGGACCTGATCCGTGGTATTTTATATGGTCGCTTGCAAGTGGAATAATTCTGGGATTTTTGTATGATATTCTCCGTCTGCAGCGAAAGATAATCAGAACATGTGATATAGTTGTAAATGTTGAGGATATATTGTTTATAATACTTGGCGGTATCACCGCGACTGTACTTGCATATGTGGTGAATAACGGGTTTTTCCGGGCGTACAGCCTGATCAGCATAGGACTTGGGTTTTGCCTTTACAGACTTACTGTCGGCAGCAGAATTGTAGATGCTTTTGCGTGCGTGTATATGTTGGCCTGTAAGAGTGTGGAACTTGTGCTTAAATTTATGCTTATTCCTGCGTCATGGACTATCAGAATGATGAATGGGACAGTTTTTGTAACGGTGAGATGTTTTGGTTCACTGACGAAAATAAAAAAGGGAAAAAAGAGTAAATACATAAATAAATATAACAGATTTACAAAACGCAGTCATTGACAAAAAGAATGTATTGGTATATAATATTTAATAATTAATATAAAATATTTATAGGCATTGTGAAGGGAAGGCGAATCAGTGACTGAAAATACAAACAACCGCAGAAAATCCTCTGCAAGAAAGGCAAGAGGCAAGAAA
>JAZSBQ010000013.1:0-14008 GCA_045602485.1 Clostridia bacterium | reverse complement strand
ACCATCTGTGATGTAATTGGCTCTAATCAACGGAAAAAACCATATCGTGTTACAAAAGTAAATCGCTTTGAGCTTTACGAGCAGAAGCAGCTAACACGTCATCATCATAATCTTAAAGAAGAGCTAAACATTTACAAAAACCGTCTTCAGAAATGTATTGACATCGTATTTCCCGAATTCAATTCTTTGTTTCGGTCTAAATACGGAGTTGTTTACATGAACATTTTGAAAACTTTCTCTTCTGCCGAAGCCATTGCAATTGCTGATATTCGCAGTATCCGTAAATGTTTTGAGTTCAAGGGGCAAGGAAAACGAGTTTCTCTTTCTGCCGAGCAACTTAAAAGTGTTGCAAAATCATCCATAGGCATACCTTCTGCTGCCGAAAAAATTCAAATCAGGCACTTGATTAACCAAATTGAATTATTGGAAGAACAACTCTCTGAAATAGATAAAAGGATAGAAGAGTTCTCCGCTAAAAGCAACTCTGCTATCCTTTCGATACCGGGCATATCACATTTTTCCGGTACTTCTATATTAGCAGAATTGGGAGACATTTGCAACTACCAAAGTTCCTCTCAGATAATTAAATTTGCAGGTGTCGCTCCTTATCACTACGAATCCAGTCAATATATGGCACAGCATACTGCAATTACTAAGAAAGGCTCCAAATATTTAAGGAAAACCTTGTATCAGATTATTTTACCTGTTATCAACAACAACGAAGTCTTTCGTGTTTATTACAACAAGAAATTATCTGAAGGTAAAGGTCACAGATGCGCTCAGGGTCATTGCATCAGGAAGCTCTTACGAGTCATCTATCACCTTTTAAGTACAGGACAACAATTCAATCCTGAACTTTTGGTGTAAGCAATAACTAATTATCCTTTTACAAATCACCTTCTTTTGAAGGTTTATTTGTTATGCCACAAAATCCACTTTTATTTATATATTTTCAATGTACAGTGTTTCGCTAACTAATTTTTAAAAATTTTCAAAAACTACTTGATTTTTATATAGTTAGCTCCTTTGGCTTAAGTTTGGGGGCGGAATGTATCCGCCCCTGATTCAATTAATAACTGCAGGTTGTTTCAACTCTTACCATAAACTCAGGTGAGAGAATTTCTGCAGTCTGTGTAGCCTTCCAGCCAACAGTACTTCTCTGGTCAAGCGGGTCGCCTGTACCGGCACTGCCCTTCTGCTTGAGAATTGTCTCAAGACCGCCACCGTCAATGTTGGTTACGCCGTATGCGTTCTGACCGATAAAGAGAGTAGAATACACATCTCTGCCGTCAGCACCTGCGCCGCTGGGGTAGATTACCGCGTCTGCTGCTACTGTGTTATCCGGTGTCTCAGCAATAGTAATTTTTGCCGCACCTGCATCGCCTGCAGTTGCACTCTCGATTGAATAGTCAAAGCCGCCAATCTGAATGTTTCTGCCAATTAGAGCTGTTGCGTCAGCCTCTGACAAATCTTCTTTGATTGTGATTGTCTTGCCTGAAACAGATGCAACTGTCAAGGTCTTAGGGCCGCCAACCTCTAAAACTTCTGCGTTTCTCAAATTCTTTGCAGAGAAGATTTTAGCCTCGGTGGATTCTACGAATACAACTCCGTGAATCTTGCCGATTGCGCCCTTGTACCAATCCTCGGGGTCAACATTCTGCTTTACAGCCTTCCACTCAGGGTCGTTTGTAAGGTCGTTTGCAACATCAGGGTGGATAATCGCTACATAGCATCCGTCCTTAAAAGGTGTTGCGTTGTTTCTCTTAAGGGTTGCAACGGCTCTCTTTACAGCCTTTACACTGAGATAGTCGTTGTCTTCATAAGTTGCAAGACCGCCGACAAGCAAACTTCTGTCTGCCTTGCCTGCGCCGTACTGAACATTTGTACCTGCGTTAATCTTCTCACGGATAACTGTGTCAAGGGTACGGCCTGCCTGGTCACCGAGGACTGTCTGTGTCTCGTTGATAACCGAGTCAACCGATGCAAGGGTAAGCATATCAGAAAGTGTAACGTAGTCACCGTACTGTTCAACCGTAGACTCTACGGTTGTTACGTTAAGGTTGTTGCCGCTGGGTGTTACGCCCTCTTTAAGCGGAACAAGCGCCTTTGGAAGCGGATTGAACTTTCTAAACTCAATTGTCTTACCGTTGCCGGCAGGGATTGGTTTCTTCTGGCCAAACTGCGCGTGGACAAGTTTGGAGGTTGCAAAGCGGATAAGCGCTCTGTCATAGTAACTTTTCATTTCTGCGGTAAGGTTATTACCTGCATTGTTTGTAGTTGTTGTCTGAGTATTGTAATTTATGCTCATATAAATTCTCCTTTTCTTTTAAATATTTTTGAATAGTCCTGCTTAGAAACTTATCTTTTCGCCACGGTTTACTCTCTCGATTATGGCGTCAATTTCTTTATCGGACATATCCTTTGGGTTTTTCTTTACAGAAGCAGGGCTATTCTTGCCTGCGCCGTTTTCAGCAATTCTGTCACTCATTGCGGTACGCTTTGCGGTCTTCTTTGCAAGTGCACCGAGGATTTCTTCCTTGTGTGTAAGGATGTAGGCATCCTCAATACTGAGGCCGCTGCCCAACACATAATTTTTGAAGACCGGATTTTCCATTTCTGCTTTCATATCAAACTCCGGATTCTTCTTCATAAATTCAAGATGCTGTTTTTCAAGTTCCTGAACTTTAGAGTTTATAAACGCTTCTCTCTGCGCATCGTCAAATTTGCCCTCCTCTCTGTAATTTAAAGCCGCAGAATCCGCTCCGTTTACAACGGAGTTCATATTCGGCTGACTCTGTCTTTTGATTGAGTTTAAACTGAACATATTTTTCTCCTTTCCTCCCCTATGCTCGTGGGGAATTTTATTTTATGCAGTTCCCGGGGATTGATGGTTCATCCACTGCACGCTCTTATAATACACCAACCAAAAGTGTCATAGCGTGCCATGGTATAAAAACATAAAAAATAACGCCCAGAGCCTTTGCTCTGAGCGTTATTTTAAATTTTATTAATCGTTGATTATTACTATAAGCCCTGTGCCCTGACCTGTTGCGTTAAGGTCAATATAGTCTACATTCTTTTTAAACATTTCTGACACAAATCTTACGGGGATGTAGGTTCTGTCATTGTGAGTAAAAGCAGGTACATCAAGCACTCTCGCCTCACCGTTTACAAGTGCCTCTGTGCTTCCGATATGCATAACAATCTCAACATCGCCACTCTTGATTGTAACTTTCTCTGTTGCCTCGTCATAGTGTATGTTACTATCACTTATTCCAAAGGTGTTTGCAAGTTCTCTTAGCGGAACAAATGTTCTGTCCTCGCACATAACAGGGATGTTCTCAAGGGCAATGTTATTGCCATTGTATTTAATTGATACATAGGGCGCTTCTTCGTAATAAACGGGTGCATCGCCAACTTCTGTAAACTCTCCCATTGCAACATATGTGTTCTCAGGTGTCAGCGCCGGGAACTCAATTACATAATCGTATGGAAGCGGTGTAATATATCCGCTTGCCTTAACTGATACACCAAGATCCATCTGACTTCTGAAAGCCTCTGCCCCTGCAACTGACTGGGGGTCAAACACAGCCATTATATCATACAGATTTGCATCTATGTTTGCCTCTGCGTGCATATAATTGCCATCCTTGGAAACCTCTATAACAAAGCCTCTGTACGGGTCAAAAATCTGCACATTGTTAAGCATCTCTCTGATTATTGCCACGCCCTCTTTCGCCTCTGCTATATCATAAGCAGTTGCATCTATATCTTCCATATAGGCAGCCATATCAATTACTATTTCAAAAAGGCCAACAAAAAGGTTCTTAATCTGTGCATCGCCTGCTGTCACAATATACTTTGAACCGTCAAATGTGATGGCAAGTTCACTAAGAAGGGCTTTTACTTTCTGCCCATACTCGGCAACTTTATTTGCGTCTATATACTCTCCGAGAGAATCTTCCAGCATTTTGATAAGTTTCTCTATATCCGACTGGTCTATGCTTGCCAGAAGTTTAAGCATATCCCCAAATCCCCGGATTTGGGTATAGTCAACAAATATATACTCCCGATTAACACCAACTTCCTGTCTGAGAACCTCAGCAAGTCTGAGCATCAGATAAAGTTGCGGATTGTTTAAATCTGTTATATCCTCTTTAAGCCAGAGTTCAAGATTTATAGGCTCTGGCATAATCATTGGTGCGTTTATGCTGATTGTGCCGTCTGCATCGCATTTGGTCTGCGCTTCGTTGCCGACTACATTAAAATCATAGTTTACAGTTGCTAAAGTCCCCTGTGGGATTCCTGCCTGTGCAAACAACCCTCCCCTGAGGTCGATCGATGCATCCATCTTTATGTTTCCTGATGTAATCTTTACGTTGCAGGCATCATAAAAACCCTGCCACAGATTACTGTCGGCAAACACAGACGCAGTGCTGAACACCATAACCACAGTAAGTAACAATGCTACTAATCTTTTCATATAAAACACTCTCCTTAAGGTTTTATTATACGGGCGAACCTTCGCCCAAACAGAATGTGACCTTTGCACACCCATATTTTTATTCATTCTTTTTGCGGGCGTTTGCCTTTGCTCTGAGTTGATTATTAAGAATTCTCTTTCTGAGTCTTAAACTGTCCGGAGTAACCTCTAAAAGTTCGTCATCTGCGAGGAACTCAAGACACGCCTCAAGGCTCATTATCTGCGGAGGAACAAGGCGCAGAGCCTCGTCACTTCCTGATGCTCTTGTGTTGGTAAGTTGCTTTTTCTTGCAGACGTTTACGTTTATATCCTCACTCTTTGGCGACCAGCCGACTATCATACCCTCATAAACCGCGGTGCCCGGAGTGATAAACATTGTGCCTCTGTCCTGAACTTTAAAGATACCGTAGCCTACTGCCTCGCCTGTGTCAAAGGATACAAGCGACCCCGTATGACGGGTTGTAATCTCACCCTTAAAGGGCTGATATCCGTCAAAGATGGAGTTCATGATTCCCTCTCCTCTTGTGTCGGTCAGGAACTCGTTTCTGTATCCAAGCAAACCTCTTGCAGGAATAAGATATTCAAGTTTCATTCTCTCTCCCTGAGGTGCCATACTTACAAGGTCGGCCTTTCTCGGCCCGAGTTTTTCCATAACTGCACCCATAGAGGTCTCAGGTACGTCTATTATAAGGCGCTCTATCGGTTCGCACTTTACTCCGTCAACTTCTTTATAAAGAACCCTCGGTGTGCTGACAGAGAACTCATACCCCTCGCGGCGCATCGTCTCAATCAGGATTGAGATGTGCATCTCGCCTCTGCCTGCAACACGGAAACTGTCTGTGGTGTCACCGTCTTCAACCCTCAGCGACACATCTTTGAGCATCTCTCTCATAAGTCTGTCGCGGATTTGTATTGATGTGACAAACTTACCCTCTCTGCCTGCAAAGGGGCTGTCGTTTACCGAGAAGGTCATCTCAATGGTCGGTTCGCTTATCTTTACAAACGGCAGCGGCTCAGGTGCATCAACGTCTGTAATGGTATCACCTATTGTAATATCGGTAACTCCCGAGAAGCACACGATATCCCCTACTTTTGCCGAGTCAACAGGGGTTCTGCCAAGGCCGTCAATCTGATAGATGTTTACAATCTTAGACTTGTACGGCTCGTGCTTGCCGTGATAGTCGCATACCATTACATCCTGATTTTTCTTAAGTTCGCCGCGCTCAATTCTGCCGATGGCAATTCTGCCGACATAATCATTATAGTCAATAGAAGAAACCAGCATCTGTACTTTTCCGTCTCCGTCACCCTCGGGGGCGGGAATGTAGTTTTTGATGGTCTCAAATAATATGCCAAGGTCTTTGCCCTGCTCATACTGAGAAAGAGACGCCGTACCTGCCCTGCCCGAGCAGAATATAATCGGGCTTTCAAGCTGCTCATCATTGGCTTCAAGTTCTATCAGCAAATCCAGAATCTCGTCGGGTATCTCATCAAGCCTTGCATCGGGCTTATCGACTTTGTTTACCACTATTATTACTCTGTGGTTCATCTCAAGTGCCTTCTGCAGAACAAATCTTGTCTGCGGCATAGGGCCCTCTGCTGCGTCAACAAGCAGAATAACGCCGTTTACCATCTTTAAGATACGCTCTACCTCACCACTGAAGTCAGCATGCCCGGGTGTGTCGATAATGTTCATCTTTATGTCCTGATAATATACAGATGTGTTTTTGGCAAGAATGGTAATTCCCCTCTCGCGCTCTAAATCATTGTTGTCCATAACTCTCTCTTCGACAACCTGATTTTCTCTGTATATTCCGCCCTGCTTTAACATCTCGTCAACCAGGGTTGTCTTGCCGTGGTCAACGTGGGCGATAATTGCAATGTTTCTTAAATCTTCTCTTTTCATCTGTCTTGTCACCTATCCTTTTAATACACAGATTATATCACATTTATGCACAGTTGTAAACAATTATATTGTCTTTTCCCTCTGCATACAAAATGTAAAGTTTACATATATTTAGTATATAATGTAAATCTTATACAAAAAGCCATACACTAAATCGTAAAAGATTGGCTTTTTTACAGAATTGACAAAAATGAATAAATTGTATATAATCTGCTTGTACGCTAAAATCAGGGCGTATGCGTATAATATTAAAATGTAATAATAAAATCAGAAATATATAAGGGAGAAGTTTTGCAAACGCAACATTGATTCCTATAATCTGTAGTTTATGGAGGATATTGCTTATGAAGGCAATTATTTTTTTGAACTTCGTTATTTCAATTGTATTTACATTGTGTTATGCTTATCAGTTTTTCTACATCTTTGTAGGACTTTTAAAAAAGCCTCTTGAGTTTACTGCAAAGGCGCAGCATAAGTTTGCTGTTGTTATCTCTGCAAGAAACGAAAGTTCGGTTATCGGCAACCTGATCAACAGTATCAGGACGCAGAGATACCCACAGGAACTTGTTGACATATTTGTTATCGCAGACAACTGTACCGACAACACCGCAGAGATTGCACGCAATGCCGGCGCAATTGTGTATGAGCGTTTTAACAAAGAGCAGGTCGGCAAGGGTTACGCTCTTGACTGGATGTTCAATATCATCAACACAGACTACGCCGATAAGAATTATGAGGCATATATGATCTTTGATGCTGACAACATCCTTGACCCCAACTACATCGCAGAGATGAACAAAGTATTCGACAACGGCTACCGCATCATCACAAGTTATCGTAACTCTAAAAACTATGACGGCAACTGGATTACAGCAGGCTACTCACTCTGGTTCTTAAGAGAGGCAAGATACCTTAACAATGCAAGAATGCAACTTGGCACAAGTTGTGCAATATCAGGCACAGGCTTTCTGGTAGGCGCAGACGTTATCCGCGAAAACGGCGGCTGGATACACCACCTCCTCACCGAGGATATCGAGTTTACTATCGACAGTGTTACCAAGGGCGAGAAAATCGGCTACTGCGCAAATGCAGTTCTCTATGACGAGCAGCCGACTTTGTTCAGCCAGTCATATACCCAGAGACTCAGATGGGCAAAAGGCTTTTATCAGGTATTTGCAAACTATGGCGCAAAACTCTTCCGCGGAATATTCAAGGGCAGTTTCTCATGCTTTGATATGCTTATGACAATAATGCCCGCTATGCTTTTGACACTTTTAAGTATTGCAATCAACATCATTGCAATCCCTGTTGGTATAATTACCAACTCTCCTGATCTGCCCGTTCTTGTAAAGACACTTGCGCAGACTCTCGGAAACTTCTACGGAATGTTTATGTTGCTCGGTTTGATTACAACCATCACAGAGTGGAATCAGATACACTGCGGCAAAGCAAAGCGTATCCTTTACACATTTTCATTCCCGCTCTTTATGCTGACATATGTTCCGATTGCTATCGTTGCACTTTTCCGCAAGATAGAATGGAAGCCAATAAGCCACTCGGTTTCAAAGTCTCTCAGCGAAATCTGCGGCGAAGAATTATCCGCTTAAAACCAAAGGGTGAACGATTTAATCGTTCACCCTTTTTTTATTGTGTTAATTATAAATTCTGCAAGGTCCTGCGTTGCTCTCGGCTTGCCGATGCTTCTGATTGAATCCCCAAGTCTTTCTTTTCTGTCACTTAAAAAGATTTGCATCACCGCATCGTCTATGGGATAGGTGCGGCTTACTTTTATTGCCGCCCCTGCATTTAGCAAAAATTCTACGTTTCTGTCCTCCTGTCCGGGCACAGGGTTGTTCATTATCATAGGCAGTCCCTTTGCAAGCGCCTCGCTTGTAGTCAGCCCACCGGGCTTTGTCACTATGCAATCTGCCGCATCCATAAACACATCCACATTATCTACATAGCCGTAGTTATACACCTTTTTGGCAGTCTCAAGTTCGTCTATACTTTTCTTCATTTTTTCGTTGTTTCCGCAAATCGACACAATCTGAAAATCAATGTCAAGTTTATCAAGAGATAAAATTTCATCAAGGATATTACCAAACCCCATACTTCCGCTCATAACAAGTATGGTGGGCTTTTGTTCAAGCCCGAGTTGTGCTATGGCTTCTTCCTTGCTCAGTTTCTTTTCAAACTTCGGGTCAATGGGAATCCCGAATGGTTTTATTTTTTCTTTTGCAATTCCCTTTTTTCTCCCCTGATTTGTAAGTGCCTCACTGGCGGTTATATAATAGTCAAGCCTTGTATCCTCCCAATATGGGTGTATTGTAAAGTCGGTGATAATTCCGACTGTCTTTATTCTCTTTGCTATGTGGTCCCCAAGGCAGGTCACAAGAAGTGCCGCAAACACATGTGTACAGATTATAAAATCCGGCGCTATTGTTTTGACAAGTTTTTCAAGCCTTTTTGCCAGCATCTTTGTTGTCACCTTTGGCAGTCCGTGCATCTCGTCAACAGGTCTTTTTTCAAAAAGACTATATACCCTGCCATAAATTTGGGGCATTTTTTGCGTTGACATAAGATATATTTTTGACACGGATTCAGAAAGCCGCGGGTTTATATACTCATAGACATCAAGATATGAACACTTGACACC
This sequence comes from Clostridia bacterium, assembly GCA_045602485.1. Taxonomy (GTDB): domain Bacteria; phylum Bacillota; class Clostridia; order Monoglobales; family Monoglobaceae; genus UMGS1820. Next base: position 4,963 of record JAZSBQ010000013.1, on the reverse strand, counting down.
GACCGAGTTAAAGTAATCACTTAAAACCTTTGCTGTCTGATTGTGCCCCTGGCCTGTTGTGATAGAAAAAATCAACCCCCTCATAGTCTGCCCCCTGTCTGTATAATTTACATTTTTACTGCCTCTTTGCAATTTAAGAAGTACAGATACCTTTCTTTAACCCTGCATCCTAAAATACTCTCAAGGCCTTTGGAATAATATTCTATCTGCAGTCTGTAAAATTCGCTCCGCTCTTTTACAGAGGATTTTCCTACTCTGTCCGTCTTATAATCAATCAGGACAACGCCGTCGTCTTCGTAAAAGAAACAGTCTGCAATACCCTGCAGAACAACATCCTCTGCACCCGTGCAGTCAAGACTTTCGTCTATCTCTTTTGGCGATATCAGCATATAAAAGTCATATTCTCTCTCATATTTCTTTGAATTTATCAGTCTCTTTCCTAAATCGCAGGCAAAGAATTCTGCAATGGACTCTACGTCCACAACCTCTCTCTGCGCAACCGAAATCGCACCCGATTTAGCCATCTCATCTATCTGTGCGCTGATTTGCAACTGTGTCTCAACTGCGCTCAAATCAAGACGCTGCATCACATAATGGGTTATTGTTCCTCTTTCGGCAGAATTTATTTCGTCTGTGTTATAACTCAGAATCTTCTTTGTTTCTATCAGGCTGCGGCTGTAGTCCTCCTCAGGTGCACGCCTGCGCTTAAGTTCGCTGACCGACATCTTTGCAGGGATTCCGGCAAGGTTTCCATATGGGTAGATATAAGAAATTCTGTCCCCAATATCTGCACATTCTGTACTCTTTCCCTTTTGCTCTGTCTCTTCTGCATCCGCTTTCTGATGTGTTACTTCCGTGCTATGGGCAAAGGCAACCGTTATATCACTCTCTGTCTCTGCAGACGGAACAATATCTAATCTGCCCGCAAACTCTCGAAGGTTATTTGCCGACGGATGTCCAAGCACCGCCCCGAGCACCCAGTCGCGCATTCGCACCATACCATCTGCAAAGGCAGGATAAATTCTGTGGTTTTCGTCAAACTCAACATCCTTCCACTTGTTATCCCGCTCCGATACCGCAGCAGATATGATAAGTTTTTCTTTTGCTCTTGTCATAGCAACATACAAAAGGCGCATTTCTTCTGCCTTCTGGGCAGACATCATTTCTGTCTCTATCATTCTCTTAAAGGGCATAGAATATTTTATGCGCCTCTGTGTGTCTATATAGTCAATTCCAACCCCAAGATACGCATCCCATATAATGTTTCTGTATGCATCGCTTAAGTTAAACTTCTTTGATGTGCCCGATACAAAAACAACGGGAAACTCAAGACCCTTTGACTTGTGCATAGTCATTATGCGCACAGCATTGCCGTCGGGTGCCACCTCGGTTGCAGGGGCAAGGTCTGCGTCTCTCTCCCTGAGGACTTCTATATATTTGATAAAGTTAAACAACCCCGTAAGGGTGCCCTGCTCAAAATCCTGACACCTTGCAAGAAGCAGTTTTAAATTAGCCTTGCGCCTCTCTCCGTTTTTCATTGCACCCACTATTGAAAAATAATGGAGCTCAAAGCAGATTTTCCATACAAGTTCATCAACGCCCATAAACTTTGCACATTCTCTTAAGTTATTTAAAACCGCCAGGAAACCCGCAGCCTTTTTGTTTTCTTCTGCCGCCGCCTCAAGGGCAAAGTAATATCTGCCGTCCCTGCGTTTGCGAATCCACGCCAGTTCATCAGCCGAAAAGTCAAACATACTGGAGCGCATAACCGCCACAAGGGGAATATCCTGAATTGGGTTATCTATAATCTGCAGAAAGTTCAGTACAGTCAAAACCTCAACCGAGTCAAGGTAATGCACCCCCGCATCACTGACGGACGAAACGCCTATATCTGTAAGCGCCTTCTCAATAGAGACACATCCTGCTCTGCCACGGCACAAAACCGCAATATCTCCATATTTTATGTCGCGCTTTTCCTTTGTCTCTTTGTCAGTCACTTTAAGGCGCTCCATATTGACCATATCATAAATGCGCGCCGCAACATTCTTTGCCTCAAGTTCGTCCTTTGACATCTCCTGTGCAAGGTCTGTCTCAGCCTCTGCATCGGTAATCAATATTTCTGTAGTATATCCGTCACCAATCGGGTAAGTGGCTCCGTTTATAAGATATTCTTCTGTATACTCAATTCCTCCGACTCTTTCGCTCATAACCGAGGAGAACACAAAGTTTACACTGTCGGTTACTTCCTTTCGGCTTCTAAAGTTTTTAAAGAGGCGTATAAGTTGCCCTCCCTCGTCCTTGCCATAACTTTTATAAAGGCGCATGAAAATAGAAGGGTCTGCATTTCTGAACTTATAGATGGACTGTTTAACATCACCCACCATAAATAAGTTGCCCTCTTCTTTTGAAATCCTCTTAAAAATCTCATACTGAAGTGCATTTGTATCCTGAAACTCATCTATCAGAATTTCGTGATAATACTCCCTCAGGTCTCTGCACAGAGGGGTATCTTCTCTCTTCTCTGTGCATATAAGGCGCAGCATACCATGCTCTAAATCATTAAAGTCAATACTTGATTTTTCTCTCTTATATCTCTGATGCACACGCTCTGTCTGCCTTACAATGCTTACAAGGGTTTTAACCATCGGCAGACATTTAATTGTTCTGTCAACATTCTCTCTGCCCGTCGCGCTTAAAAGTTCTGCCACTTCTTTAAGTTTTACCTTTACCTTTTTGTCCCTAAATGTTGAAATTTTCTTTGCGGCATCGGGGTCTATTCCTCTTGCAGGCGGTGCCTTTTTTTTCTCAAAGCCGCCTGTCAGTTTGCAGAGTTTGTCCACTCCGTCGCTTTTTTCCATATCTATTGCGTCAAAAGCGCTGACAAATTCCGCCTTCATATCAAAATAATATGCATGCAACGGGTGGTCTGCGGGAATTTCTCTGTCTGCCATATTAAAGAGAATGTTCATCCCCTCTTTAATATCAAGACCGATAAGATATATGGTGCGTTTTAAAAGATTATCCCACACAGAGCCGTCTATTCCATATTTTTTTATATCTGCGTATCCCTTTGTATATGCATCGTGAAGCCACTTTTTAGGATAGGCAAGGCTTCTCGAAAAATCATGGAGTTTAACTACCGTCTCCCTGAGGTAATCGTCGCTCTTTACACCGCCCCAGCCGGTCACAAGTTGACGAAAGCCGTCTTTTTTATCAATTTTTTCGTAGTAACTTTCAAGCACAGCGTCCACGGCGCGGCTTTGCAGAACTTTATTTTCAACCTCGTCAATGAGAGAGAAGTCAGGCGGCAAGTCCGTCAGATGCACGTTGTTTGAGATAATTCTGTTGCAGAAAGAGTGTATGGTAGATATGGCGGCAGAGCCGACTTTTATACTCTGCTCGTGGAGATATTTGTTGTCAGGGTCTTGCTCAAGTTTTTCCTCAATTGCCGCAGAAATCTTTCTCTTCATTTCCGCCGCTGCCGCATCCGTAAAGGTGAGAACAAGCAGTTTATCAACCGACACAGGATTTTTGGCATCGGTAATCATTCTGATTATACGCTCGACAAGAACAGCGGTCTTACCGCTTCCTGCCGCCGCCGCAACAAGAATGTTTCCGCCGTGGGTCTCTATTGCTTTTATTTGCTCGGGTGTCCAGTTAACTGCCACTTTGTTTCCTCATTTCTGTGTTAGTTTTGCGCAAAGAACTCTTTTACTGTTTTCTTTACAATCTCGATTTCTTCTTCGCTTGCAGGTCGGTCAAAATCGTCAAAGTTTATCTCCATAGGGTCCCTGCCCGTAAAGAACGCATACCATGTAAGTGCAAGTGCGTATCTGCCTATGCCAAGTTCAGCGTGGAAGGTATCTCTGTGCATTTTTGTAACTCCGTTTTCAAGCACCCTCTGGAAGACCTCTCCACTTGGGATAAGTCCGTCGGCGTTTATCTCCATAGCCGCCATTTTGTAGCACTTCTTTATATCATCAAGCATGGCTGCAGGAGTGTCATAGCCCATCTTTGCAAGTTTTTTAGAGCCTTCCTCATATGCCCAAGTCTGGTTGATTATAATCTTTGTATGGGGGCAGTATTTTTTTACATACTTTACAAGTTCGCTCAGATATGGCTGATATGTCTTATAATCAGTAGAATAAATGCTGAGCTGATGCAAAACAACATAGTCCCACTCGTCACTCATAAGCCCGTCCTTTAATGTTACCTCTATGCCACAACTCTCGCCGTTATATTCAAAAGTGCAGTTCTTTTTCTCTTCAAGCATACCAAAATAATGCTCTCTGAGTGAGCAGTTTGCAACATACAGGTTAACCGTCTTTATCTTCTCTCCGCCGCAGGCCGCAATCTTGTGAAGATACCTCGTTGCATCCTGGGCAAAACTGTTTCCTATTGTTAAAATCTTCATTATAATCTACCCCTTTTGCTATTAAATCACAGTTTATCTTACTTTTATTTTATCTCAAAACATTTCCGTAGTCAAGCCGTTTTTGGCATATAAAAAATCCCCGCAGATTGCGGGGATTTTGATATTTATCTTTCAATTAAACTCTCGCCTGTCATCTCGGCGGGTTTTTCAAGTCCCATAAGGTCAAGCATTGTCGGTGCAAGGTCCGCAAGACGGCCTTTCTTTAACTTCTTGCCCTCTCCGCCGATAAGGATAAGAGGAACCACATTGGTAGTATGTGCAGTAAACGGTGTATTACCGTCTGCCTCTATCATCTGGTCAGCATTGCCGTGGTCTGCGGTGATAAGCGCTGTTCCGCCCATTTCTTCTATGGCATCAACCACTCTGCCAAGGCAGGTGTCAACGTTTTCTACTGCCGCAACTGCTGCCTCGAACACACCTGTGTGGCCTACCATATCACAGTTTGCAAAGTTGAGCACAATCACGTCGTACTCGCCGCTCTTTATTCTGTCTACAACCTTGTCTGTTACCTCGGGGGCGCTCATCTCA
>JAZSBQ010000012.1:0-9595 GCA_045602485.1 Clostridia bacterium | reverse complement strand
GGTAAGCTTGTCATTTCCAGTTGTTGTGAAATCAAGTACTGCTGTGTCATAGTTGATTGCAAGACCGATATCGTTTACGGTGATATCTTTTTCTGCAGTTGCAACTACATCAACTGTGATTTCATCGCCGGGGTGAGCCGGATTCTCAGCAGTGATTGCTTCGCCGTCAAGTTTAGCAGCAAAACTAAGTGTGATTGTGTCTTCTGAAACTGCCATAAGGCTAGCTTCATACGCGGATGCGGTCATTGGCATTGCCAATGTTGTCAGTATTAGCGCGAATACGACAATTAAACTTAAACACTTTTTCATTTTAAAACCTCTTCCTTTTTCGCGGGGGTTACCCGCGGTTTTATATTTTAATTTTAATTAATTTTTCTCTTTTTTCATCTCCAAATTGGGAAGATTTTTTGTTTTTTCATATCTGCCGACGGTCGTCGGCAGATATGAAATTAAAGTTAAACCATCGTATTACTCGCTAACTTTGTAATGATCTCTCTGACTCATAACATTCTCGAACAAGAATACAGGATGATTTTCCGCATCATTGTCAAGCATAAGTTTGAAGATTCTGTACTCATTAAGAGTGATTGTAGTGTCTCCATCATAGTCAATAGTATCATTTGAAACTATATTTGCTTTTCTGCCAAGAACAACATTTAATGCCTGTGCACGAGTCGCAAGAAGTTCTGTTTTATTATTAGTAATCAAATTCTCAAAAGTTTCTTTTTTAGCAAATGCATCTGTACCATCAGCTGCAGCGATAGCCGTTACGTTACCAAATGCAATTTCTGTTGTGTTCGGGTGGATAAAGTAAATTGTCTCTGTCTTGTTGATTTCGGGTGTAGATGTAACCGAAACTGTTACCGTTGCCTTTGATACGAAAGGTGCATCCTCTATGCCAGGAGTATATTCGATAACACCTGAAACTACATCATAAGAAAGTGCAGGGTCATTCTTTGTATCAACTGCGTTTGTAAGCTGAACAATAAATTCTTCTTCGCCCTCAGGTGCGATATTTACTTCTGTTTCAAGAATAACCTTGTTATCAACGATTGCAAAATCAAGACCGTTTACAACGTCCTGAGCGTTATCTGACTGTTCCTCGTCCTCGATAGGATCATCTGGAGTTACAGACTTTTTGGTTACACTGATTGTAGCGGTTGCTTCTGTATAACCTGTACCTGTAACTTTCAATGTGTAATTATCAACATCCTTCGGAATTGCCTTGTTAAGGATTGTAAGTGTTGTACCATCAATTGTATATTCTACATCTTTTTCAAGAGCATCTTCGCCAAGTTCAACCGTCAAATCACCTGATGCATAGTTTTCAAGAGTGAAAGCGATATTTGTTGTAGTATCGTTTTCCTGGATGCTTGTTGCACCATCAGCTTTAAGGTTAAGTGTAACGATAGCCTTTTTTACATCATAGGAAAATGTTTCAGCTTCTTCTACATCTGTACCGCCGACATTTGCAACAGCAACACCAAAGCCAACTGATGTTCTTGGTCTAAAGGTAAATGTTGCCTTGCCGTTTGCATTAACTGTAGCCTGCGCAACATAATGAATTGTATTGTTTGAAAGGCCTGCTTCACTTACAATTCGTGACAAGAATGTCAAGTCACCTTCTTCAAGAGCATTCATCTCTGCATCTGTAAGTTTTGCAGTTACTTCGATAAGCTGACCTTCGGTAACCTCAATGTTATCAAAGGTTGTTGTGCTATCGTAGGTTTTAACTGCTTCGCCGTTGTCATAAATTTTTATAGTTTCAACTGAGGCTGTGTTTGCAGCAAAGCCTGTAACCATCGTGCACATAAGAGCAAGTGCAAGAACAGTTGCAAACAATCTCTTTGCTATTGTTTTCATATTTATAACACCTCATTTTATATTTTCTTTCTAATTTACCAAATTAACACACTCTTTTTCATTTCTTTTTTCACTTATATCTTGCCCTAATTGTCAAATATACGTACTCAATTTTAGCAAGTTCTTATCTTGTTCTTTGTCGGCTTTTGCCGACAAAGAACAAATAAATCAAATCTTATTTAAGTGGAGCAAGTGTTCCGTTGTGGAAGATAAACATACTCTGTGTAGCACTGTCAAAGTCTACATCATCAAAGAAGAATGTATCTCCTGCAACACTTGTTGGATTTAAAACATTTACAGCTGTGATTGTATTATTCTCACTGTCGTAGGTTACAACAAACATGTTTACATCAGTAACTGCATAGTCTGAATCATCTGCAACGTCAAGGATATAGTTGCCATTGCCCTCGTCTACGAGACCTGTTGTGGTTCTCGGTACAACCTTGTAGTAGTGGAGACCACCGTCTGCGCCACATACAACAATCTGGTCAATTGTGCCGCCCTCTGTTGCAACCGCACCACCTGCATCGATAAGAACAACTGTGTTGCCCTCTGATGTGAATGCATTTGCGATTTCAGCAGAGTATGCAAGAGCTGTTTTGTTTGTAACAAGCTTGCTGCCATCCCAAGCAATACCACGACCAAAGTCTGCATCTGGTGCAACTGTGAGACTTGCATCTGCAACCGTTGCAGGTGTATGGATACCTGACTTAAATATCAAGTTATCAATAAGAGCATTACCGTTTACGTCAAGATTCAGGTTGTTAAATCCTTCAAATTCCTCTTTAAGTGTTCCATCAAACTTCTGACCATCTACATATACATAGTATGTTGATGATTCAGGAATAAGCTGAACCGCTATATTATGCCATTCGTTTAAGTTGAAATTCAACTCGGTATCTGTTTCGGTTGAGTTAGCTATTGTAGTTACATCTAATTCGTCAGTAGCATCTAACTTAACGACGTTAGCACCGCCTTCACGTGTATTATCAGCAAAGTACATACCACCGCTTAGTTGTATAGCACCTGATTTTACAAGTACATCAAAGCTGATATAGAGCGGTATAGAATTCCACTTACTGTCACCATAGCCGTAACCGTTAAAGAATCTAATACGCTTTACAATATCATTAATTGTGTAACCAGTCTCAACATCTTCTGTTAGATCATAGTCGCCTTCTTCTGTGTAACCCTCAGTCCTTATAATTTCAATCGCCTTGTCGCCATCTGCCTTACCATATACACCATCAAGGTCTTCGCCAAATGACTGGTCAGGTCTCTCTTTAGGACCAACTCCGTCAAGATATTCCATAGCAATATACTTAAGTTCTGAGCTGTCAGCATGGTTAAAGAATTCTTTTGCTGTATCAAGCTTTACAAGATAGTCAAGTTTGTCAGCTGCAGTCAGGCTTACATAGTCTACGTCTGCGATGTTACCATCAGCTGAAATAACAGCGCCGTTTTTGCCGATATACTCAACTTTATAGCCTTTAGCAACGATTGTTTCATTAAACTGTGCAAGAGTAGTTCCGTCCTGAATAAAGTACTTGTCTTCAAGCGATGTGTTAGGTGTATACTTGTCACCTAATACATATATCTGTACACTGATGTTATCATATGCACCACCCTGGAAGTCAAATCTTTCAATTGGTTTTTCAAGGTTGCTCTCTGCAAGAGGTGTTGCCGCAAGAACACATTCGCCGTTTACATAAGCAGCCACTGTATCCGTTGTGCCTGCAGTATAAACAAGTGTAACTGTAGACCACACGTTTCTCGGCAGATTAACTGTCTTTATGGGTTCGTTTGAAATTCCATCATTATCCTCAGTAGTGTTTTCAGCATTTCTTATAACAAGAGTCGGTAATGTGTCTTTGTTGCCAGAGGTTGTATTGAAAATATAGGGATATGGTCTTCCACCATTAGCGTATCTGATATATCCGTGGCCTTGAGCAATAGTTGGATTAACCTGCATATTAATTACAAGCTGGTCTCCTGCTTTGAGTCCTTTGTATTTACTTAGAACAGAGTTTTTATCATTTCTGTATTGAGTGTTTCCTGCGGATATAAAATATTTATCAGTTGTTGCCTTACCCATACCTGTAGATGCAACAACATCACTTTCTGCGTCGTATATGCTCAACGCTGTGTTTGTATTTGCATCACCAATTACACTATTATTTGCTATATCAGATGCAGTTTCGATATTATCAAAACTTAGTTCAGGCATAAGCTTACCAACGCTCTTCTTTATGTATTTGCTTGCATCAAATCCTCCGCCTCTGTATACTTTAAGGTTAAGGTTATCCCAGTGTCCTTGGTTAACCTCAAATCTCTGTATAGCACCGACAAAGGCTACGTTATGAGCGAGCTCTGCCTCTGTGACGTTGTTATTGCTTCCGTTAAGGGTAATGGTTGCAAGTTTTCCATCGAGGTAGAGAGAAACCTTAATGCCGAGACTGCCGTCAGCCTTATTATAAGCGGTATAAACAACGTTGATAGAAACCTCTGTGCCATACCAATTCACCCAACCTAAAAGTCCAAGGGGATTAGAAGAGGAGTAAGCACCAGATATATCACCGCCGTTAAAAAGATTTATATTACCATTATCAATCTCAAGAAAACGCGTCCATGCACGGTTACCGCTTGATGCGTATCTGTCACCATATGCGACATTTGTTAGATTACCGTTTACATCTGTAAAAGAATCTACAGATACAACCAATTGATCGCCGGGATGGAGACCTGAATAGTTATTCGCATTAAGTGCGGGGTTGTCATCTGCATGATACCAAAACTCACCGTTAACATTTGAGTGCAAAGATTTATCACCGGTAGATGCATCATCAGTGATAATTGATACAACACCTGTATTATTTGCTTTAAACTTCTCATTTGTTGGAGTTGAGCCATTTACATTGTTGCCTGTGTAATAACCAGCTGAAGTAAAGGTCTGAGTCTGCCAGTTGTCGAAGGTCACCTTTGGCAATATGTCATATGAATATCTATATGGGCTTGGGTCAAATTGTGCTCCATCATGGTAAGTCTTGATAGAGAAATTGTCGAGATATCCTTGCACGATATTTATACGTTGTATCGGACCGTTCAGCAGATAATCTTTAGCAAGGTCAGCTGACTTAACTAAAGCACCATTTACGTACAAATCAACCGACATACCGGACTCTTTCTTTGTATACACAAGATTTAGGTTTACCATTTGTACTGGAGGGAGATTATATGTAAAAGCGTCCTCTTTATCTCTATCCGTTGCTGACACAGCATAACCACCGTTAGAATGTGTCAACACATTTCCATTAATCATGAACAGAGAATCTATCGCTTTCCTTGTAGCATCATCTTTTGTGTTGTATCCCTGATAAACAACCGGAGTGAAATACATAGTAGCGTTACTATGTGTATCCATTGATACAACAAGTTTATCACCGACTTTATTAAGACCTGTGTTTGTTCCATTTGGAATAAACCTTGGCGAATCATTTCTATAGCGTATATCCAGCATTTGTCCGCCTTTAGCATCCTCGAGCATTGCAACTCTAGCACCTGCTAAGACGTGCATAACGCCACCTATTGTTTCTTCTGGACCGTTTTCAATGTTCTTCCATACGCTCGTATCGTCAAATGTTTGAAGACTAAGTACGTCTACAATTGTGCCGCCACTTTCATTAGCAGAAACGATAGGCATAACCCCAAGGGAGGTTACGAGCATTACTGCAGCCGAGAATCCGGCTAAAAATTTTTTCCATAGATTTTTTTTCAAATCTATCACTCCTTTTTGTGTTATTTTGTTTTTAGAAAATATATATTAATTTAATTATTTTTCGTTGTGTTTGCAAAATAATATAATGCAAGGCTTTTAGTGAGGCTCCCTTGTGCAAAGGGAGTTGTCAGCTTTGTCGACTGAGGGATTGTTACGGTACTGCTATTATTGCGGTATCACCGTTTTGTATAATCTCTGTGCCCGGATATAAATCCTTTACAAGAGAAACCGGAACATAAATTCTGCCGTCGATTTCTACAGGCTGCGTTTCAGTCTTTACCTCTATTGCGTTTATATAAACACGACTTGTCTTTAAAGCAACTGTCAGGGTCTTTCTGTCAGCCTGTGATATTGCCTGCATCTTCTCTCCATCCCAATCAACCATCATCCCAATGCTATCGGTCAGGTAACGGACCGGAACCATCATAATTCCTTCATTATTTATATAGGGAAGAGTATCAATCTCTCTTGCCTCTCCGTTTACATCAACCTGCGCTTTATCTGCTGTAAAGGCGATGTGCTTGTCAAGATATATTGTATTAAAGCTTTGTGCCTTATTATATCCGCCGACCATCGTGTCAATCGCCTCAAAATTTGTCAGCGTGCTGACACTGCTGCTTGGAGTATGGTATGTAACGACACCAACAGAGCCGGGGACAAACCTGAGCGGGTATGCATCAAATGAGTTCCAAAGTCTGTTTATATCCTTTGCATATAGTTTAAAGCTTGCAAGTGTGCCATCCGTAGAGAACAGATTATCCGCCAGAGTAGAATCCATAAATGTAAATGTAATTACTCCATCCTTTATGCTTCTTTCTACATCAGAGATTTTATGTATAAGTTTTTCATCTCCGACAGTGAACTCAGGAAGGTTATTATTGTCAAGTGTCAGGTCGAAGATATCTTCGACATAATCAAACGAAAATGTAAGTGCACAAATTTCGTTTTTATATGTACTAAGCACTGCTTTTGTGTTTCTGATGTTTACATCTACAATGATTTCGCCTGTGATATCATTCATAATATGCGGTGCAAAGTACAACTGAAGCTTTGGTGCTTCATACCCGACCGCTAAGGTCGGCGTAATTTGTAATATTAATAACATAATAAGTAAAATCGGTATTAGTTTCTTCATAAGCAATATTACCTCTTCTTTTTTAGACTCCCTCGTGTAAAGAGAACTGTCACTGAAAGTGACTGAGGGATTGTTTGTTATCTATTTTGATATTTTATCAGATGTCATCATATCTAATTTGCTTTCGAACAATGTGCCGTACCCAAATCCTGGCCATTCCCTGCGGTAATGTTACCAAGTTCGATTTGATTTATGCAAAGAAGACAAATTGTAGAGGACGGCGTCCTCGACGTCTCGTTACTGCGCAACAACTGTTGCAGTGACTTTTTGCGCAAGGGGCTTTAAGTCCATATTTCCGTTTGCTCTTCTACTCCACAGATAATATTCTACCTTATATATACCATCTGTCGGAATACGCGAAAAGACTCTTCCTTCTATTATTGTACACCTGCCTCCAAATATTGCGATCTGAACAGGTGCTGCAAGCACTCCTGTCTCTGCGTCATAAAGCTTTGCAATAAGATATCCCGTACCATCTGCAATACCGGCTTCAAGTGAGTCTGTTATTCTGCCTTCTTCATCAATATGTGCGACATCGTCAGCAATAAGAAAATCTTTTACATCAGCCTCTGCTGCTTCGCCTGCGATACAGTTGTATTCTTTAAAAGGCTCGTCATTAACTTTTGAAACCGCAACAACGTTTGCGTATGTATCATCAAAATCTAATGTAATGAGCCCGTCCGATGCACCATAAACCTCAAAGGCAATTTGTGCTACTGCAAACTTGCCATCTACATCACAAACAGGAACAAAGCTTGTTCCCTTATCAAATGCGAGAACAATAATATCATCATAATTGGCTGTAACCTGAAAAACGCCAGTGTCGTTAACTCCGCTTAAATCAACAAACCACTGTGACTCAACACCTGTATCAAACCTGTCCTCTCCTACAGGCACAAAATCAAGTTCGCTTGTATCAAACTCAATATGTGTCTCAAAAAGACCAATGGTTTTGCTGTCGGATGCTTCATCCGTCAATCCCGTGAGATAAACCGTAACTACCGCAATGTCACCTGGAACATATAAATCCCTGTCAAAGACGAGTTCAAGCCCTACATAGTTGTCAGCCTGTGCTGATACACCGTAGCATCCAATAATTGATACTATACACAAGAGTATGCACAGTGCTTTAAAAATTTTAGTTCTCATCAAACAACCTCCGGTTTCTATTACCAAAGTAATTTTACCACCGCTCGTCTAGATATTTAATATAACGACAAAAAGAGGGTGTACCCCTCCCGCTGCTTTGCAGCCTATTAACCAACATACTTTTTACCACATATAACATTATACCACGAAATGAAATTTTATCAAGTGCTTAAAGTTACAAATTTGTAACATTTTTTTGTGCATATTTACCAAACTAACAATTTGTAAATAGGGTAAAATGTTGTAAAACAATGTAAATATTGATAAAAAATGACGAAGTGTATGTAAAAAGGCTTCTATTTTTACAAAGAAGCCTTTATGTAATATAAATCATCTTTATAGAATATTGTACCTATTCATTTAAAACTTTTCTCGATAAGTACAGCATTGTTGTGCAGAGCCTCGGGCTCTTCTTTGCCTATCTCCTTATCATATAATATTCTTGTGCACCAATAAATCTCATTTTCGCCCAAAAGTTCAGCAATATATGTATCGTTGCGCATGTCTGTTGCAGTTTCAAGAATCCCATCCTCGCGTTCGTCTGCCATTCCGGCATATTCAGTATGAGGTGCATCGAGAATAAACGCAGGATATGCACCAACTGCAACTTCTGTCGCAAATTTCTGAGCCATTGCCATCTGATATTCGTCCTCTGTTGCATTATTTAACTTAAAACGGCTGACAACTATATCTACTTTACACTCGCCATCATCATTTATATCCTCTATCTGAGAAGCAAGGTATTCTTCAAGTTTTAGTTCTTGTTCTTCGGTAAGAATAGTATCGCCATAATATGCAACCTCAATATCGTATTTTGGGGCGATTACCGCCCCCACAACCGTAACAACAATGAGTATGATTGAAACTGCAATTGCAATTATCTGCGCCTTATAATATTCCCAGTAATGTTTCAGTTGTTGGTGTAAAGGCATTTGCCTTACCATCTCTTTTGCTTCTCTTGCTTGTTTATCCATAATCTTCTCCTTAACCTCTCGCCTGTCAAAATCAATTTTTTGACGTATCATGGGAATATTTTATCTCTCCACTGCAATAATGACTCTTACTCTACCGCCGTTTGATGCTGAATCATCATAATAAGCCGAAATCCTGTAATCATTCTTATCTGCTATTACTTCATTCAATGTCATTGTAGAATGCTCAACGGTTGAGGTGTTTGTCTTTTTATATACTACAACCCTGTCGCTTATCTTGTGCGTCTGTCCTGATGCTACAAGTCTGTCAGCATATATTTCGGTTACATTACCTGATGCCTGTAAAATAGACTGCATTATATCGGGATTGGCCGCATTGCCAGAAATTTTTACCACATCGCCTGCTCTGACGCTGAAAATTTTATTTGTGGTGTATTTGCTGCCATCTACAATATAGTTAATCTGTGCACGATGTTCGTTTTTCTGCACTTTTGTTACAATACCATAATTATAAGCATCACCTGTAACGTTGTTAAGTATCATACTTACTATCTCGCCCGATGAATTTCTGTCTGTATATATTATATCATTGCTGTCAAGGGTCACGCCGTCGATTCTTTGTGGAAATATCTTTGCATAGGATGATGTATAACTTGCATCTCTGACTCCAATATCAATAATTTCAACATTTGACGCAAGTTTAGATGTACCAATCTTTTTATTGTTCCAGTCAACTCTGCC
>JAZSBQ010000011.1:0-2356 GCA_045602485.1 Clostridia bacterium | reverse complement strand
GAAGAGGTTATGAACAACCCTGATGAAGATTTTGCAGAATAGAAAGGCAGATATTTACCGAGGTATGGTCTACATACCTCGGTATTTATTTTTGTCCGGGAGAGATTCGAGGTATTTGTCGGTAAATTCTTTATAAAAGGCTTGCAAAAACATTTTATTAAGTTTAAACTATATATATGAATTATAAACATCAAAGGAGAGTATTAAAATGAATATTCGTGTAAATACCGCAGAAGAATTATATTCTGCGATTTTGGCCGAAGGCATAGAAGAGATTGTGGTCGAAGAAGGCGTATACGAGATAGACAAAACACTAAAGATAAAATCAGGCACAAAACTGCGCGGAGACGGAGATGTTGTTTTTAAAGGAACAAAGCGTGTTTCTGTTGATTGTGCAGAGTATGCAGACGGGATATATGTGCTTGATTTAAACAAGGAAGGAATCAGCGATACAGGCAAATTCGGAGAAGGTCCTTATAATGATTTCTGGAGAGAATATGATATTCCGAAGCCGCATATGACCGAGTTTGGTCCGTCCCTGGAGGTATATTCCGATAACAAAAAAATGAATATGACCCGTTATCCCAAGGACGGTTTTATAAAAATCGAAAAGGCGTTGGGCAAAACCCGTGTAGACCGTGAAGGCGGCACCAGATCCGGTACGGTTGAAGGTGTGTTTATTCCTGAAGAAACCGAGGTCTTTGACAGAAATGATACCGACGAAATGCTGCTTGTCGGATATTGGTCTTTGGACTGGGCAACGCAAAGACACCTGATAAAGAACTACAACAAGGAGACAAAGGTTGTCGAGGTTACAGAGCCGTATCACGAGTATTATTATATTGACGAAAATACCCACGATAAGGATAATGTCGGCAGATTTTATATATTAAATCTGCTGTCCGAGGTTAAAGAGCCGGGAGACTGGTGTATCAACAGAAAAGAAGGAAAGTTATATTTTATTCCCTTTGAGGGTCAGCAGTATCTTGATATCTCGGTATGTGAGAACCTGTTTGAGGCAGAGAATAAAGAGGATATATCAATAGAAAATGTATCCGTATTGGGCTGCAGAAAATCTGCGTTTTACTTTAATAAATGTAAAAATGTATCTGTATCCGGCTGTAAAATGTATAATGTCGGTGCGTGGGGAGCAATTCTTGATTGGTGCACAGAATCGCAGGTGAGCGACTGCGAGGTTTATAACACGGGCGGCGGCGGAATTGCGTGCTCGGGCGGTGACAGAGCTACATTGACATCAAGTAAAAACAGAGTTATGCGGAACACAATACACAATATTGCGTATTGGCACAGAACCTATCTTGCAGGCATCGAGATAAACGGCGTTAATGTGGTTGTATCGGAAAACAGGATATATGATGTTCCGCATTTTGCCATTGCATTCCACGGAAACGAGCATATAATGGAAAAGAATCATATAAGAAATGCTTGTTACGAATCAAATGACGCAGGCGCAATATACGCAGGCCGTGATTATACCTGCAGAGGAACAATTATCCGCTATAACTGTATACAGGATTTGATGGGTTATAACGGCGAGGGCTGTCTCGGAATATACTTTGATGACGGAATGTGCAGTGCAGAGGTTTACGGCAATATCCTGACCAATATGACAGGTCTTGCAATCCTGGTCGGCGGCGGCAGAAATTTTGATATCCACGATAATATATTCTATAATTGCACAAGATCGTTTATGATAGACGACAGACTGGAAAGCTGGCCCTTCGGAAACGCAGGCGTGGCAAAGCACCTTGCCGATGTTCCGTACAGAAGCGAAATCTGGGAAAAGGCGTACCCGTATCTCTATAAGATATTGGACGACGAACCGACTCTTCCCAAGTATAATAAGTTCTACAGAAATACCGTTATAGGCGGTATCGGCATTACGCTTACTGATAAATATATCGATGATCTTCTGGAGCGTTATGACAATACATATGTAGAAGTTTCGGATAACGAAAAGGCATACAAGAATCTTCCAAAGCATTGGCTGTATTATACAACCGAGATGTAAAAAGAAAGGGGACGGATAAATATCCGTCCCCATTTGATTTTATTTGAACTTATTGAACATTCTGATTGAAAGGATAATCGACTGTTCGCGGGTTGCGTTGGCATAACCTATAGCCTCTTGTGATGAAGTGGTGTTTTTCGGAGCAAATATCGTCTCACTGATACCTTTTATTATATTATTGTATACCATAAAGTATACAGAATTCTTTGCATACTGCGAAATATCTCCGTCATCATCAAAAACTTTTATGCTGCTGTAGTCAAAAGAATAATCGTTATCATTCGCAAGACTCCATCCCTCAATGTTAAGAGCCTTGTGTACACG
>JAZSBQ010000010.1:0-16500 GCA_045602485.1 Clostridia bacterium | reverse complement strand
AAATGAAGATTTATATTCTCCCGGCGGAAAGGCAGGGCTGAGGCCCGACAGGGCAACGATAGTATACTGCAACCGTATCCGCGAGGCATACGGCAGAGATGTACCGGTTATTATCGGCGGTATAGAGGCAAGCCTTCGGCGTTTTGCCCATTATGACTACTGGTCGGACAAGGTGCGCCGCAGTATCCTTATAGACAGCGGAGCAGACCTTTTGATATACGGAATGGGCGAGCGGCAGACAGAAGAGATTGCAGAACTTCTGTCAATGGGCGTGCCTGTCTCGGAGATTAAATCTGTAAGAGGTACCTCTTATATAGAGGGTGATGCCGGACTTTTGCCAAATGATGCGGTGATTGTACCGGACTATGATGAGGTGTCAACTGATAAAAAGAAGTATGCAACAGCCACCAAAATGCAGTATGATGAGCAGGACGCATATCGCGGCAGAGCAGTTGCCCAACTTGACAGAGACAAATATATTGTACAAAATCCACCTGCATATCCTCTTACAACAGAGGAACTTGACAGGGTTTATGAACTGCCTTATGTGGGTACATATCACCCCATATATGAAAAAGACGGAGGCGTGCCTGCGATTGAAGAGGTTAGGTTTTCTGTAACATCTTCAAGAGGGTGCTTTGGCGCCTGTAACTTCTGTGCTCTGGCGTTCCATCAGGGCAGAACAGTATCGGCACGAAGTCACGAATCAATTCTGCGTGAGGCCGAGAGGCTGACGCAGGACAAGAACTTTAAGGGATATATCCACGATGTGGGTGGACCGACGGCAAACTTCCGTGCGCCATCCTGCCGGAAGCAATTAAAGGGCGGAGTGTGCAAAGACAGACAATGCCTGTATCCGATGCCTTGTAAAAATCTTGAAGTATCTCACAGAGATTATCTTGAACTTTTGAGAAAACTTCGTAAAATCAAGGGCGTAAAGAGAGTTTTTATACGCTCAGGCATCAGGTTTGACTATCTGATGGCAGACAAAGATGATGAATTCTTCTATGAACTCTGCCGTCATCACATAAGCGGACAGTTAAAGGTTGCGCCTGAGCATATATCTGACAATGTTTTAAAGTATATGGGCAAGCCGCCCGTGTCGGTTTATAATAAGTTCAGGGATAAATACAAGAGGATAAATGATGAACTCGGCAAAAAGCAATTTCTTGTGCCGTACCTGATGTCATCTCATCCTGGCAGCACAATAAGGGATGCAATTGCCCTTTCGGAGTATCTGAGAGATAATAAGATTAACCCCGAGCAGGTGCAGGATTTTTATCCGACGCCGGGCAGTGTTTCAACTTGTATGTACTACACGGGGATAGACCCCAGAACCATGAAGAATGTTTACGTACCAAAGACGTACGAAGAAAAACAAATGCAAAGGGCACTTCTGCAGTACAGACGGCCCGAAAATCACAGACTTGTGTATATGGCACTTAAATCCGCAGGCAGACTTGATCTGGTCGGCAGCGGCGAGAGATGCCTGATAAAGGATTACAGAAAAGGAGATACTAAAAATGGCAAAAATACTCAGCGGAAAGACAGTGTCAACAAGAGTAAAAGAGGAACTGAAAGCAGAGGTAGAGGCACTAAAGGCAAAGGGAACAAATCCGGGGCTCGCCGTGGTAATCGTGGGTGAGGATTCGGCATCTAAAGTATATGTGGCAAACAAGGAAAAGGCCTGTGCAGACCTTGGTATGTACTCTGAAAAATATGCTCTGTCGGAGGAGACAACAGAGGAGGAGTTGCTTGCTCTTATTAAGAAACTCAATGCAGATGATAACATTCACGGCATACTTGTACAGTTGCCTCTTCCAAAACATCTTGATGACAAAACCATAATCAATAATATATTGCCAGAGAAAGATGTTGATGCATTCCACCCGACAAATGTTGGGCGAATAATGATAGGCGATTTTGACTTTGTGCCCTGTACACCTGCCGGAATTATGGAACTTATCCATGAGAGCGGAGTAGAGGTGTCCGGTAAGGAGTGTGTGGTAATCGGCAGAAGCAACATTGTCGGCAAGCCTATGTCTATGTTGTTGCTGCACGAAAACGGAACAGTGACCACTTGTCACTCGCGCACAAGAGATTTAAAAGAGGTTACAAAGCGTGCTGATATCCTTGTTGCGGCAGTCGGAATTGCAAAGTTTGTGACTGCGGATATGGTTAAAGATGGGGCGGTTGTAATCGATGTCGGTATGGACAGGGACGAGAATGGCAAACTCTGCGGAGATGTTGATTTTGACTCAGTAGAGAAAGTTGCAGGGGCTATAACCCCCGTGCCCGGTGGCGTTGGACCTATGACGATTGCAATGCTTATGCGCAATACATTGACTGCGGCAAAGCGTGCCCACGAGAAAAAGCAGGGATAAGTATATGATAAATTGCGAAGAATGTATGAACTATTACTATGACGAAGAAGGCGAATATTACACTTGCTCGGTTCAACTTGACGAGGACGAGATGAGTGCGTTTATGAGGGGTACTTTTAAAGATTGCCCCTACTATCGCCCTGGAGATGAATATACAATAGTAAAGAAACAGGCATAGAGGAGAGGTTTGCTCCTCCCGATAAATCCCCCTTTGTTTAAAGGGGGATTTTTTGTCCATAGCAACACTTTTGTTATATAAGATTTTTTTGTTCAAAAACACCAAAATCACTATTGCTGATTTGTGCATCTTTTTTGATTAAACCTATTGAATTATTTTGTAAAAGGTAGTAGAATACACTAAAGTTTACAAATCCAAAATTTAGCCGGAATGGCTACAGCGAGGTGTTTGTCATGGATACACTGAAATGGCTTTGGAAGTATGTAAAAAAATATCGATGGAGTATGGCTTTTAGTTTTTGTCTTACTCTTATATTTGCAGTGGTCGCATTTGCTGCCCCTATCATAGTGGGGCAGATTGTCGAGTCTATTTCTCTCGGCACAATTGCGGACCGCTTATTTTTTTATATAAGTTTATATATAGGATTCCATATCATCCTCAGAGCGATGATTTTATATAGTCGCGCTTTTCTCAATGAGAGGATGTCACAGGGTGTAGTCAAGGAAATCCGCACAACCCTTTATGAAAAACTACAGGCCCTTGACTGCTCATACTATGACAGAACCCGCAAAGGTGATATTATGAGCCGACTTACAATGGATACAGATGCCATAAGAGTATTACTTGCATCTACTGTGCATGAGGCACTTGTGCAGGTGTTGTTTGTTGCCGTGGGTTTTGTGATCCTTTATTCCACAAGCCCTTTGCTTATATCAATGCTTTTGCCCATTGCGGCAGTTGTCGGCGTGATTGCATATTTTCTTGCAAAGAATATAAAGAAGGACTTTATAGAAATGCGCGAAAGCAACGCGCAACTCAATACGGTTGTTGCAGAGAATATCTCGGGTAACCGTGTTGTAAAGGCATATGCAAAGGAAGATTATGAAATAGAAAAGTTTGAGAAGAAGAATCAGGCGTATAAGGACGCGTTTATGGGTCATGTCTATACGTGGATAAAATATCATCCTATGCTTACTCTCTTTGCAAGGTCGATAGAGGGAATCTTTATCCTTGTCGGAGGAATTCAACTTTTAAATGGAACCATAACCCCCGGGGAGTTTGCCACATTTAACGGTTGTCTGTGGTGTATAACCACCCCAATGGCTTCTATCGGCAACCTCGTAAATCAGTATCAGCAGTTTGTAGCAAGTTCGATTAAAATCCGTCAACTTGAGGATGAGGTTGCAGTTATTCAAAACCGTGATGTAAAAAAGAGGGATACGGGAATCGAAGGGAAGATTCAGTTTAAAAATGTAACCTTTGCCTATGACGGAGAGAGAGCATTGAAAGGTGCCAACTTTACGGTAGAGCCGGGACAGACGCTTGCAATAGTTGGGCCGACGGGCTCAGGCAAGACTACGATTATAAATTTAATAGCACGGTTTTATGACCCGAACTTCGGCACTGTTTACATAGACGATGTCAATGTCAAAAATATTGATGTTGCTACAATCCGCCAGAACGTTGCGAGTGCAATGCAGGATGTGTTTTTGTTCTCGGACACCATAGAGAATAACATCGCCTATGGTGCGCCGAATGCTACGCATGATGATGTGGTAAGAGTTGCAAAGATAGCAAATGCTCATGATTTTATAGAACAAACTGAAGACGGCTATGACACAATGGTAGGCGAGAGAGGTGTTGGTTTGTCGGGCGGACAGAGACAGAGGATTTCTCTTGCAAGAGCGCTTCTTAAAAATCCGTCTATTCTTATACTTGATGACACAACTTCTGCACTTGATATGGAGACAGAATATGAGATTCAGGAAAACCTCAATAAGAGCAGAAGAACAAAGATAATTATTGCACACAGGATTTCGTCGGTTAAAAATGCAGATTTGATACTTGTTTTAAACCATGGCAATATTATAGAGTGGGGTACCCATGATAAACTTATTGAACTTGGTGGGTACTACAAAAGTGTATATGAGCATCAGTATGGAGATTTTAACCGCAGCCCGAAGTATCATATAAACCATCCCATGCCTGTAAATGTTTCAAAAGGGGAGGTGCAGTAAAATGGCAGTTAACAGATATGACAAAGATGAAGAACTCAATTCCAGAGTTGATTTTTCGTATTTTAATATGCTTAAAAAATATGTACTGCCCCATAAGGCAAAAGTTGCGACAGTAATTTTTATTATGACGATAGTTTCGGTTGTTGTAATGCTGCCGAGATACTTTATAAGTATTGTAATTGATAAGGGCCTTGCAGGTAAGGATTATAAACTTGTTATCTGCCTTGCTTTGGCGGCTATGGGTTGTTATCTGATTTTGTATTTGTGTGACAGCCTGCGAACTCTGATTTCACATAAAATGGCACAGAGTATAATCAAAGATATCCGCAGCGATCTTTTTGCGCATATGCAGAGGTTGCCCTTTTCATTTTTTGATTCAAGACCACACGGCAAAATACTTGTGCGTGTTGTCAACTATATAAATTCTATATCAAACATCTTGTCAAATGGAATGTTTGAAATGATAATGCAGATATTTGTGATGATTTCGGTCATGGTGTTTATGTTAGCGCTGAATGTAAAATTCACTCTGATATGTATTACGGGTATGCCAGTCCTTGCAGTCGTACTTTTTACCGTGAAGAAGTACCACCGCAGAGCGTGGCAGAAATATTCTGCAAAACAGAGTAATATGAATGCATATATTCAGGAGAGCATCTCGGGTATGAAGATTACCCAATCTTTTGCGAGAGAGGATAAAAACGCCGAGATTTTTGAAGGTTTATGTGAAGATACAAGAAAATCGTGGATGAAGTCGGTGCTTATCGCAAATATCAATCCCAGATTTATAGAGATGCTTTCGGCAGTTGTGCTGTGTGTATCCCTTTGGGTGGGCGTGGAATCAATTGTGGCAGGGACTGTTACGGTAGGTGTTGTAGTGGCATTTACAACATATATCGGCACATTCTGGAATCCGATTATAACGCTGATGAACTTTTATAACGATCTTATGAACTGCAGTGCCTATCTTGAAAGAATTTTTGATATGATGGAGGAGCCGACAGTCATAGACGATTTGCCCGGGGCAACCGATATTGGAGAGGTAAAAGGCGAAGTTGAGTTTAAGGATGTAATCTTTGCGTATGAAGAAACGTCGCCAAACATACTCGAAAATGTTAGTTTTAAGGTAAACAAAGGGGAAACGATAGCCCTTGTAGGCCCGACGGGAGCAGGTAAGTCAACTGTTATAAATTTGCTTGCAAGATTTTATGATATACAAAAAGGAGAAATCCTTATAGATGGTAAGAATATAAAAAATGCCACGTTAAAGAGTCTGCGCTCACAGATGGGAATTATGCTTCAGGACAGTTTTTTGTTCTCAGGGACAATTGCCGATAATATTCGTTACGGAAAACTTGGTGCCACAGATGAAGAGGTGATTGAGGCGGCAAAAGCGGTTTGTGCACATGACTTTATTGTGGGGTTTTCTGATGGGTATAACACCTATGTAAACGAAGGCGGAACTTCACTCTCGGCAGGGCAGAAACAGTTAATCGCCTTTGCAAGAGCGCTCCTTGCAGACCCTGCAATACTTATTCTTGATGAGGCAACGTCGAGTATAGACACCGAGACAGAAATTGTTTTGCAAAAAGGTCTTGACAGACTTTTAGAGGGCAGAACATCCTTTGTAATCGCCCATAGACTGTCAACTATCAAGAACAGTTCAAAAATAATGTACATAGCCAATAAAGGAGTTGCCGAGAGTGGCACCCATGATGAACTTTTGGAAAAAGGCGGCAAATATGCAGAACTTTATATGGCACAGTATAAGTTTCTGGAGAATATGTAGATATAAAAACAACGCGATTACAGTAAAGCAATCGCGTTGTTTTGTTTTGCAAGAATAATAAAATAAATTACAAATTAAATGAAAATTTTGTACAGATTTTTTTGATAAATTGGCATTGTAATTTTAAAAAAGTTGTGGTATACTGTTTATGTTAAAAATCAGATGTAGGAGATGTTTCCAATGAAAATGATTTATGAAGGAAAAACAAAAGATGTTTTTAGTCTCGAAAACGGCAATGTTTTGCTTAAGTTCAAGGACGACTGTACCGGCAAAGATGGTGTTTTTGACCCGGGCGAAAATTCGGTAGGTCTTAAAATCGAAGGTATCGGCAAAGCAAATCTGAGAACCTCAGTTTACTACTTTGACCTGTTAAAAGAAGCCGGAATCAAAACTCACTATGTAGGTGCAAATATTGATGATGCTACTATGGAAGTTTTACCTGCTACTGTTTTTGGTCACGGTCTTGAGGTTATCTGCAGACTTGTTGCGACAGGTAGTTTTATCCGCAGATACGGCGAATATATGGAAGACGGCACAGTTTTAGAAGGTGGCTATGTAGAATGTACATTCAAGAATGACGAAAAGGGTGACCCTCTCGTTACAAGCGAAGGTCTTGCGGCTCTTGGCGTTATGAGTGAAGAAATGTTTGCCAGCATGAAGGAGCAGACTCTTAAAATCACAAAGATTGTTGCAGATGATTTAAAGAGTATCGGTCTTGACCTTTGGGATATCAAATTTGAGTTTGGCTACAACAACGGCGAAGTTATCCTGATTGATGAGATTGCATCAGGTAATATGCGTGTATACAAGGGCGACAAGATTGTAGAGCCTGTTGAACTTACAAAACTTATTCTTAACAGATAAAATAAAATCCTCCGCAAGGAGGATTTTTTCTTTGTAAGACGCAGTTGTGTTGACAAGCAGTTGTGTTAATGTGTATAATATAGACATTAACACAGAATAGGAATATCAATATGAAAATAGGAAACGTAAAACTTGAAAATAATATATTTCTTGCTCCTATGGCAGGGGTGACAGACAAGGCCTTTCGCCTTATAACCAAGCCGTTTGGACCATCCCTTATGTATACTGAGATGGTTTCGGGAAAGGGGCTTTTTTATAATAGCAGAAAGACTGCCGACCTGCTTACAACAGACGCGGCAGAGAGACCTGTAGCGGTGCAGATTTTTGGACACGAGCCTGAGATTATGGCAAAGATTGCAAAAGAAGCGCTTGGGGACGGAGCGGTTATTATTGATATAAATATGGGGTGCCCTGCGCCTAAGATTGTCAACAATGGTGATGGCAGTGCCCTGATGAAAAATCCAAAGCTTGCGGGTGAAGTTATAAAGGCGGTCAAAGGTGCGGTGAATGTGCCGGTGACGGTCAAGTTCCGTGCGGGTTGGGACAGGACAAGCGTAAATGCGGTAGAGTTTGCAAAGGTTGCCGAAGATGCAGGTGCTGACGCTATAACCATACATGGTCGTACAAGAGAACAGTTTTACAGTGGAAGTGCCGACCTTGACGTAATAAAGGCGGTATGCGATGTGGTTGATATCCCCGTAATCGGAAACGGAGATATCACAGACGGTAAGTCTGCTGAGAATATGATAAATTACACGGGCTGTGACGGAATAATGATAGGCAGAGTCGCTGAGGGTAATCCGTGGATTTTTAAAGAGGTATCGCATTATTTAAAGACAGGAGAAACTCTGCCTGCACCTGATATAGAGGAAAGACTCGCAGTTGCTCTTTCGCATTTTGATTTGCTTGTAAAGTTCAAAGGTGAGCACAGAGGAGTGCTTGAGGGACGCAAGCATATGGCGTGGTATTTTAAAGGTATAAAAGGCGGAGCCGTTTTGAGAGAAGCAATCAATAAGGCAACTACAAAAGAAGAAATGAGGGAGTTACTGATAAGGTTTTGTGAGAGAAGAGACAACCTGTAGGGGACGGCGTCTTCGACGTCCCGCAGAATTTTCTTGAAAATTTATAATAAAACAGTTGACAAGGGGCTTAAAATGTGATATAATCCATAAAGTCAACTGGATAATTCAATGTGGTAGTATACGCGGGAGTGGCTCAGTGGTAGAGCGTCACCTTGCCAAGGTGAACGTCGCGAGTTCGAATCTCGTCTTCCGCTCCACATCGGGGCAAATTTATTTGCCCCGATTTTTTTATACAAAAAAGAAGGTATAGTTTATGAAATTATTAAAGTCAACAATCAGTATTTACATAAATCATATTCTGGCGGTGCTGGCATCGCTTTTTTTAGGCCTTGCTTTTTATGAAACTGCACAAAACAGACCTTTTTTGTTTTCTGCAATTACTTTGGCGATATATATAATTACCCTGTATATGGCGGCGTGGAGGATAGGCAGAAGAGATGGCAGAAATATCCCGGGGTTTGCTCCTGATAAAATGATGCCTGTACGTTTGTCGCTATTGACTGCGGTTGTGCCTATTGTGTTGCTTGTGTTGAGGCTTGTGTTCCCTGATATTTTGCCCTTAGAGTTTGATTTTGCAAAGGGAAAGCAAGATTTCCTTGTTGGAGGCTGCCAAACAATCGGCACGCCTGATATGATATACAGAGCGTGGTTTTTCCACCTTGCGGCATTTGTGCCCTGCGGAAATATCTTTGCATATATAGCAGAGTTGTTTGTTCTGCCTGCAGTTATTTTTGCAGGATATTATGTAGGTATAAGTAAGTTCAGTATTAGTGAGTTTTTAATACATAAGATATTATATACGGGCAAAAAGGATAAATAAAGTTTTGCGCAGGGGAGTGTGTGAAATGAAAAGATTTCTGGCAGTATTGATTGCGATGGCTCTTATCATATGTGTTATGCCCGTAGTTGCCGAAAATTCCAACAGTACATATAGAGAATATGACGAATATGTTGTCAGGTTTAAAGATGGATATTCTCCTTATGGCGGTGCTATGCTTATGTCGGCAGAAGATGGCGAAATAGAAAAAGTTGTTGATGATTGGAATGTATACACAGTTACAGAGGATATGATAAGCAATCTTGATATGTCAAAGGTTGAGTATATTGAGCCAAACTGGGAGGCCACATTGTTTGCGTATCCAAATGATCCATATTATAATAACCAAAAGGAAAATTATCTTTCTATGATTGGTGTCTCAAAACTGTGGAACAATATGGCAGTCAGAGACCCCAAGTATCTGGCGGAAGGGGTAAAGGTTGCAGTTATAGACTCGGGTATTGATAAAGAACATCCTGATTATGAAAACACAAATATAGTAGCCTATGATTATTCAAAATCAGAAAACAATACGGTTGTAATAGATCGGCTTGATGTAGGAGAGGGAGAAAATGTTTCCCACGGCACGGCGGTCGCAGGGATAATTGCGGCAGGATTTAACGATGGTATTGGCGTTGCGGGGATGACCAAGGCAACTATATACTCCTTAAAGGCTTTTAGTAAAGATAATAAGAATAATTATTACAATGTATGTAAGGCTATAAAGGATGCGGTAGAACTTTACGACTGTGATGTAATAAACTTAAGTCTGGGGTTCGTAGGTGCTCAGTTAGAGGGTTTAACCTTGCTTACAGAGGCGATTGAGTGTGCGTATGAGGCTGGCGTAATTGTTGTTGCTGCTTCGGGAAACACCGGTGATGGCACAGTTGTATACCCTGCGGCTTATGAAAAAGTAATCTCGGTAGGAGCGGTAAAGGCTAACCGACAAATTGCGTCATTTTCAACCTACAACAGAGGTGTTGATGTTGTAACTCAAGGAAATTCAGTATCACCTGTCCTTTGTAACAGGGAATTTGAAGATACAAAAAGCGGGATCGAAAAGGGGACAAAGTATATTGGAATGGGTGGTACATCTATTGCGTCACCACAGGTGGCAGCTGCCGCTGCGATAATGAAAGCAATCAACCCAAATGTAAATCATGACGTTATGAAAAGTCTTATAAGACAAACAGCTGTGGATTTAGGAGCGGAGGGTAGAGATGATTATTATGGATACGGACTTCTTGACATATATGCTATGGCCCGAACTTTAGAAGCCAATACACATAAGATATATCCGTCGGATTCGGTTTATAATTCTGATAAGAAAGAAGTAGAAATTACGTATTTTAATCTTGATGATGAAGTTGTATCCGGATGTGGGTCGAGAGTTGCAATTTATGATAAGGACAATGCTTTTGTTGGAATAACCGAAGTACAAAGTATTGCGGCAAATGCAAATGAAGGATGCGACTTAACATTTGAAGATGTAGAAATTCCTGAGGGCGGTCATATAAGAATTTTCTGTATGGATTGGGACAAAATAAGCCCTGTGACAGAAATTGTGTCGCTATATCTTTGACCATATTAGAAAGTATAAATCACCTCATAACTTTCATATAATGAGAGTAAGAGGTGATTTTTTGTTTGTAATAAAGTTGCGCAGTTTGATTTTATATACTTTAATCTTTGCAGTTTTGGTGACATCGGCTTTTTTATATTTTGATGCATCGGCCGAGGGTGGAGAAAATTCAGGGATAGAGTTGCCAGTTCTTATGTATCACGCAATATGTGAAAGTCCATCTAAAGAGGGCAGGTTTGTTATCACAAAAGAGGCGTTGGAAAAAGATTTAAAATATTTGAAGGATGAGGGATATACCACGATAAGTTCAGCAGAACTTATTGATTTTGTGGAAAACGGAACACCCCTGCCCGATAAGCCCGTAATGCTGACTTTTGATGATGGCTATTATAATAACTATTGCTATGCGTATCCGCTTCTTAAAGAATACAGTGCCAGGGCAATAATCTCAATCATTGGCAAGCACACAGATATGTACAGCGAGATTTCTGAGGATAACCCTGCATACTCCCATATCACATGGGAACAAGCAAGGGAAATGATAGGGTCGGGGCTTGTGGAAATACAAAACCACAGTTATGACTCTCATACGACCGATAAGGGGCGAAACGGGACAAAAAAGAAAAAGGGCGAGTCTGCGGCGGCATATAGCGAGTATATACACGACGATATCGGCAGACTCCAGATTGAAATAAGAGAAAATCTGGGCTATACGCCTATGGTTTTTACATATCCGTTTGGCAGTATAAGTGAGGCGTCTTATGATATTTTAGAGGAGATGGGGTTTAAGGTAACCCTGTCCTGTGCAGAAAAGGTAAATGTGATAAGGCAGGGAGAACCCGAGTGTCTTTGCAGGCTTGGCAGGTTTTTAAGAACAAACAAAATCAGTGCCGAGAAGATATTAAAAAAATAAAGCAGAAACACTTTGCGTTTCTGCTTTATTTTATCTTACCGATGAAAGTGCGGAGCCGATTATGCCTGCATCGTTCATAAGTGTGGCTATTTTGATTTTTGTAAGGGGCAGGTTGTGACTGCCATATGTGTGCTTCTTTGCGTATTCGCGGACAGGGTTTAAGAGGTAGTCGCCTTCTTTGCTGATGCCGCCACCGATTACAATAATTTCGGGCTGGAACATATTTATAATTCCTGCAACTCCTGCTGCGACATATTCTATGTACTTATCTACAACTTTTTGAGCCGCCGCGTCGCCTTGCTTTGCGGCATCAAAAGATGTTCTGCCGCTCACTTTTTCTGCCTTTGCCATAAGAGATGAGGGGGTTTCTTTAATTGCGTCTTTGGTCTGCTGAATCAAAGCGGTAACAGATGCGTATCTCTCCCAACAACCGCTGTTGCCGCAATTACAGTCTATGCCGCCGTATATAAGGGGTGTGTGGCCGATTTCGCCACCGGCACCATTAAAGCCTCTGTAAATCTTTTTGTCAAGAATAATACCGCCGCCGATTCCTGTGCCGAGGGTGATGGCAATAAAACTGTCGGTCCCCTCTCCGCTTACAAGATATTCGCCATATGCAGCGGCGTTTGCGTCATTTTCAACAGTTATGGGAACGTTTATATATTCTCTCAGTTTTTCGGGGAGAGGATAGTTATCCCACCTGAAGTTATTGGAGAAAACTGCAATCCCGTTTACACTGTCAATAGCGCCCGGACTGCCGATGCCTATGCTTTCTATATCTGAAACTTTCAGGTTGTTCCTCTTGAGGAGGTCAAAGCAAAGGTCTGCCATATCCTTGACTATGTCACTGTGTGCCCTTGGGAGAAGAGTAGGGCGTGAATCCTGATCAATGATTTTTAAATCTTTTGTTACGATACCTGCGGCAATGTTTGTGCCGCCTAAATCTATACCTATATACATTTGTGTCAAATCCTTTCGGCTTTTTAATACAATATGATAATTATATAATATTATCTTAAGTTTGTAAATAGAAAGTTTATATATCCGCATCGCCGGTGGCGGGGTTGTCGATAAGTGTACCATCTTTGTCAAATCGTGAACCGTGACAGGGACAGTCCCAACTATGTTCGGCTTTGTTCCATTTAAGGGCGCATCCAAGGTGGGAACATCTCTTCACGGTGGGATATATAAAGTTTGTCAGGGTTTCGATTGTGTTAACAAAAAGTTGAGGTTTTAAAATGCTGCGTGACGGTGAGAAAATGTCGGCATATTCGTTTGGCTTTTCCTGAACCAAATCAGACAATATGGTGGCAGATACCATTGATGACGTCATTCCCCATTTGTTAAATCCTGTTGCAACATATAAATCAGGTGTTTGCTTTGAATACTGACCGATATAGGGAATACCGTCAAGACTCATACAATCCTGTGTTGCCCATCTTGTGACCTCTTTGCTGTCTTTGTAATAATTCTTTGCAAATTCTTCAAGTTCGGTATAACTGCCTCCCTTTTTGCCGGTTCTGTGACCGCCACCACCAAGCAAAAGCACACCGTTATAGTTTCTGAAAGACAAACCTTTTTCGTCCTCGTCCACGTACATTCCGTCTATATTTTGGGCATTCTCAAGGGCAATAACATAAGAGCGGTGCTGATATAACTTCAGAAAATAACTGCCGTGTTTGTTGACAAATGGAAAATGGCTTGCCACAATAATTTTCTTTGCAGATATTCTGCCGTTGTCCGAAGTGGCTCTGTGTGGGGTAATGTCGCGGATAAAGGTGTTTTCATATATATGCATATCCTTGCAGATGTGTGCAATAAATTTAAGAGGGTTAAACTGAGCCTGGTTTTCAAGATACACGCTTCCTGCAATGTTAAATGGCAGTTCTGTTTTCTGCGCAAAGCCTGCAGATGCACCGAGCAGAGTGAGTGCTTTGGCTTCTCTTTCGATTTTATCTCTGTCAGAGAGAGAATATGTGTAAGCAGTTTTTACCTCAAAGTCGCAATCAATATCCGTGCAGATGGATTTGTATCTTTTGATTGAATCTTCGTTTGCGCAAAGATATCCATGAGCAAAATTTTTGCCATAATTTTTAATCAGTCTGTCATAGATAAGGGCGTGAAGCGATGTGATTTTTGCGGTTGTGTTTTTGGTGATTCCCGATGCAATTTTGTCCCCTTCGACAATTGTGCAGTCAACACCTGATTTTGTAAGCATATATCCGCACAGCAACCCTGCCATACCGCCGCCTATGATTAAAACATCGGTTAAGATATTCCCGTTCAGAGTTTCAAACTCAGGAAGATTTACGTTGTTTTGCCAAATTGATTTTATCATAGTAACATCCTTTAAATTAGATTTTGTACGATTATTATGCGTAGAAAATAATAAAATATAATTCCTCAACCCATTGACGGAAAAAATAAATTATGGTATAATAACAAGGTCGTGTAAATCGGGGCGGTAGCGGTGCCTTGTAACCCTCAATCCGCTATAGAGGGGATGAAAACTTGCCGTGAGGGGCAACGACGTTCAGTCAGCCCTGTACAAGTGGCGTTGACGGTCCGGTCCTGCGCAATTGAAACCTGTGAACCTCGTCAGGGCGGGAACGCAGCAGCGATAAGCAGTCATTTTGATGTGCCGCAGGGAAGCCAGACCTGAGTTAACTGTACAGGTAACGTGGGTGTTGTTACTTCGAAGGCAAGACACGGCTTTTATATTATTTGGATTTAAAGAAGGTGAGGATATGTCTGCATACAGAGCGCTCTACAGAAAGTGGAGACCTATGCGGTTTGACGATGTTATCGGGCAAAATCAGGTGTCGGATACCCTGCGTGGCTCTGTGAGGAGTGGACGTATTGCCCACGCATATTTATTCTGTGGCACACGTGGTACGGGTAAAACATCTACGGCAAAGATTTTCTCAAGAGCAGTAAACTGCGAAAATCCCATAGACGGCGAGCCTTGTAACGAGTGCCCAACCTGCAGAGGAATACTCGACGGCAGTATCTTGGATGTTTATGAGATGGATGCGGCCAGCAACGGCGGTGTTGAAAACATCAGAGAGATTCGAGATGAGGTTATATATACACCGGCTGGCTGTAAGTATAAGGTGTATATAGTCGATGAGGTTCATATGCTGACGGATCAGGCTTTTAATGCCCTCCTCAAAACTTTAGAGGAGCCGCCGTCACACGTTATATTTGTTCTTGCAACTACTGAGCCGCATAAGATACCCCAGACGGTATTGTCGAGATGTCAGAGGTTTGATTTCAGAAGAATCGGCATAGACGATATTGCGAAACGTATAGAACATATTACAAAGGCAGAAGGGATAGAGATTACCCCTGATGCTGCAGAACTTGTAGCAGAACTCGGTGATGGCTCTATGAGAGATGCTATAAGTGTTCTTGACAGGTGCGCAGGGTTTGGCGCAGAAAAACTGACAACTGATAAAATTTCAGAAATTGTGGGAATTATCGCATTAAAGAAACTTTTTGAGATTGGCGATGCGGTGGCATCAGATGATACAAAGAATGCTCTTAAACTGTCAGGTGAGATACTTGGGGCAGGCGGAGAGCCGCAGACGCTTCTTGAAGACCTTGTTGAGCATTTCAGAAACTTGCTTATATGCAAGGCGACAGATGATCCGATGCAGTTGCTTGAGAAAACATCACTTGCGACAGATAAATATATAAATCAGGCAGAGAAGTTCTCAACGGAGAGACTTATGTACTGTGTCAAGGTTGCGGGAGAGTATCTTTCGCAGTCTAAGTGGATGTCAAATCCAAAGGTTGCAGTGGAGATGGCAATGGTAAAACTTTGTGATCTTTCGTACAGTACGGATACAGACGCCCTGCTTGCAAGAATAGAAAAACTTGAAACAGCGATAGCAAATCTGTCGGCAGGTGCGGTTGTAACCACGATGCAGCCAAAGAAAGAACCTGAAAAAGAAATAAAGAGCGACGAAGAACTTCCGCCATGGGATATGGAAGAAGCAGAGGCTGAAACCAAGGCAGAAGAAAAACCACAGACAACAGAGGCCGTGGCAAAGGGTAACTGGGAATACTGGAACGATGCCTTAAGCGAAATTAAGAAGGAGAGCGAAACGCTGTTTGCCTTTTTATATATTGCAGAGGCGAAAATTTCGGGTGCCACCATAGAAATTGAAGTTGGCAGCAAGATGACGTATGACAGAATTGCAACGCCCGGAGGCATAGAATATATGTCAAAACTCTTTACAAGAGTTGGTGGTAGACCTCTTGGAGTAAAAGTGTATATAAAAGGTGAAAAACCTGAGGCTGAAAAGGCAGATGGCGGACCTTCTATAATGGATTTGGCGGCAAAGAAGGAAATCTTTGGCGATAAAATGGATATTATAAACTAAAACAGAGAGGAAGATAAAAATGGCAAAAGGTGGATTCCCCCGCGGAATGGGCGGCGGTGCAAATATGAATCAGATGCTTAAACAGGCACAGAAAATGCAGGAGCAAATGCTCAAAATGCAGGAAGAAATGGAGAATAAAACCTTTGATGCAACTGCCGGCGGCGGTGCGGTAAAGGTTGTTGTAGACGGCAAGAGAGAGGTCAAGGAAGTTATCCTCTCTCCTGAGGTTGTTGACCCTGATGATGTTGAGATGTTGCAGGATCTGATCGTTGCGGCAGTGAATGAAGCAATGCGTAAGGTTGAAGCAGACAGTTCTGCTCAACTCGGCTCAATAACAGGCGGACTTAACATTCCCGGATTATTTTAAATATTAAAGGCACCCACTAGTGAAATAGTCAATACTTTGTAGACACAAAAAAAGAATATTTTAAGCTGCCTGTTCAAGTCTGTATTGAACAGGCGGTTTTCTTTTTAGTTTTCGCACG
>JAZSBQ010000009.1:0-2294 GCA_045602485.1 Clostridia bacterium | reverse complement strand
TTTCTTCAAGTGTCATTTGTCCATCTCTTTTCAAATTTTATTAAATTAGTATTATACTATAATTTTTAGCAAATTACAATACCTAATTATCATCTGTAATCTGTTTTTAACAGGCCTATTTCAGATATTTGCTCATTACGTTTCTTGCAATGGGGGCTGCGTTTGTTCCCCCTGCGCCACCGTCGTATTCCAGGAGTACCGCAACAGCAATCTGCGGATTTTCCGCAGGGGCAAAGCCCACAAACCACGAATGGTCATTTTTCGTCTCGTTTTCGGCGGTGCCTGTCTTGCCAGCAACGGTTATGCCAGATATCTGTGCTCTTGTGCCGGTACCTCGCTTTACAACACCTACCATCAAATCGCTGAGGTAGGCTGCGGTCTGGGCAGAGATAGGCTGATAAAGTTGTTGCGGTCTTGTTGTGCCAAGGCTGACGCCTGATGATGCGGTGATTCTATCAACGAGGTAGGGCTTCATCATTTTGCCTCCGTTGGCAACTGTTGCACCGACCATTGCAACGTGAAGAGGCGTCATAAGCAACTGTCCCTGACCGATAGAAACAAGTGCCGCATCGGCATCATACATTTTCTTATATTCTATACGGCTTTTAGAAACAGGCAAATCCATCTCAATAGTTTTGTTTATGCCAAAAGCCTCAGCAGTTGACAGAACCGTATCTGCGCCGAGTTCGTAGCCAATGGTACAAAAAGTAAAGTTGCTTGAATACTCAAAGGCCTGTCTTAAATCAATAGTGCCATAACTTTTGCCGTCATAGTTTTCGACCTTTAAACCGTCTGCTTCAAAAGCGCCCTGGTCATCAAAGGTTGTTAAATCATACCCAGCAATATATGCGCTGGATGCGGTGACGATTTTATAGGTAGAGCCGGGGGCATAAAGCCCGTTTGTGGCTCTTGCAAGAAGAGGAGAGTCCTCTCTTTCTACAATATATTTCCAACTTTCTTCAAGAGATTTTGCAGAGGGGTCAAAGTCGGGATAACTGACCATAGCGAGGATTTTACCCGTAGATGGTTCAAGTGCTACAATTGCCCCCCGTCTGCCGCCGAGTTGATTGTAAGCGTAGTTTTGCAGGTCGTTGTCAAGGGTAAGGTTTAAATCATAGCCTGAGCGGAGTTCGTTAAAACTGATATTTATATCACCTTTGCCGAGAAGTTCTCTGTCATACTTCATCTCAAGATGGCTCTTGCCGTAAACCTTGGAATGATAGCCGATAATATGGCTGTAAAGATGTCCTTTTGGATAAACTCTTGTTCTTTCGTCACCGTTTATCCGTGTTTCTGCCAGAACTTCGCCGTCACAATCGTAGATGCTGCCGCGTTTGACAAATTTTTCGTCCTCCCACTGACGTTTGTTGTAGGAGTTGCCTGCGACCTCTTCGGCTCTGAACATATTGAAATAGAGAAGGTATGTCACAAGGGATAAAAACATAAGTGACACAACAACCAGAACACGGATTATTCTTTTGTTGGTTTGCATAGACATTCTCCTTTCAATAAAAGTCTGATAAATTTATTTTTCTTCCGGATGTCTGTCGGATTTGGCGGAAATCGCCTGAATTATCCCAAGGGATGCAAAACTGACGACAATGGAAGTACCGCCATAACTGACAAATGGAAGTGTGATACCTGTTAATGGAATCATTTTTGTAACGCCGCCGACAATAATAAATGTCTGCATAGCAAACATAACTGTAAGACCGAAACAGAGGGCCTTGTCAAAGGTGTTTGCTGTCTTTATGGAAATCTTAAAACATCGATAAGCAATCAGGAAGAAAAGTATAATAACTGCCGCTCCGCCGAAGATACCCATCTCCTCGCATATTGCAGAGAATATAAAGTCTGAGTGTACCTCGGGAATATAATTGGGCGAGCCGTTGCCGATTCCCTTGCCAAAATATCCGCCCGATGCAATAGCAAAAAGCGACTGGGTAATCTGATACCCTGTGCCAGAGATGTCTGCCCATGGGTCAAGCCATGTGCTGACGCGGACCTGTATGTGGTGCAGGAATTTGTATCCGAGAATCGCAACAATGGTTGCAGCGCCTGCATTCAGCAACAAAAACTTAAAGTCCTTTTCATATACATATATCATAAATATATAGATAGAAAACAAAACTAAAATAGTGCCCCAGTCACGTTGAAGAACCAGAAATCCAATAAAAAGATATGTTACGCCAAGAGACATAGTTTTCGGGGATATATTGCGGACAGGCTTTGTCCATTCTCCTGAGAAGTAGCAGGATAAGAACATTATGAATAATATTTTGGTAAGTTCTGAC
>JAZSBQ010000008.1:0-12087 GCA_045602485.1 Clostridia bacterium | reverse complement strand
AAACCTATTTGTGTAAAATGTAAAATTATCAAAAGATAAGGCAAAGTTATGGTAATTTGCGAAAACCCACGTCACAAGCAGAAGCAGGGTTAAGCAAGGATCTTTTGGAGCAGGGTCAGGCTTAAGAACCACAATTACTTTTAAGCTGATTCCGCATATTGCGGGTGAAATACTGCTCCGTTGTTTTTTCTAAAATTAATGGAGGTGAAATTTTATGGCACGTATTGCAGGTGTAGATTTACCGAACGATAAGAGAGTTGAGATTGGTCTCACATACATTTTTGGTATCGGTCTTTCTACTTCTAAGAAAATTCTTGCGGCAACAGGTATTGATCCTGATATCAGAGTTCGCGACTTGACAGAAGATCAGGTTTCACAGCTCAGAACTGAGATCGATAACTACAATGTTGAGGGTGACCTCAGAAGAGATATCGCTCTTGACATCAAGCGTTTGATGGAGATTAACTGCTACCGCGGTCTGCGTCACAGAAAGAATCTGCCCGTTAGAGGTCAGCGTTCTAAGACCAACGCAAGAACACGTAAGGGTCCTAAGAAGACCATAGCAAACAAGAAGAAATAATAAGCTGTTTCTTATTTAGAAGCATCACTACCGCTTATTATCAGAAAAGCAGGCAAAAGTGCCTGTAGTTAATTGAGATTTTTTCTGTATTTATATGCAGATATTCGTATTTTCAGGAGGTGAAAAATACAATGGCAAAGGCAGTTAAGAGAACTCGTCGTCGCAGAGAGAAAAAGAATATCGAGCGCGGCGCAGCACATATTAAATCTACATTTAATAACACCATTGTTACAATTACAGATGTAGCCGGAAATGCTATTTCATGGGCATCAGCCGGCGGTCTCGGTTTCAGAGGCTCAAGAAAGAGCACTCCGTTTGCAGCGCAGATGGCTGCAGAAACCGCAGCAAAGGCAGCTATGGAGCACGGCTTAAAGTTTGTTGAAGTATACGTTAAGGGCCCGGGCTCCGGACGTGAAGCTGCTATCAGAGCTCTTCAGGTTGCAGGACTTGAAGTTAATATGATTAAAGACGTTACACCTATTCCTCATAACGGTTGCAGACCGCCTAAGAGAAGACGTGTATAGTTCGATATTGGATTTTGTAAGGAGGATATAAGAATGGCTAAGAATACGCAACCAATTCTTAAAAGATGTCGTTCGCTCGGTATCTCCCCTGCTGTTATGGGCTATGACAAGAGCTCAAACAGAGGCGATGATTCAAGAAAGAAAAAGAAGAGCGAATATGGTATGCAGCTTAATGAAAAGCAGAAGGTTAAGTTTATATATGGCGTTCTTGAGAAGCAGTTTGCTAAGTACTATGTAATGGCAACCAAAATGAAGGGTGTTACAGGTGAGTGCTTGCTCAGCATACTCGAATCAAGACTTGATAACGTAATCTTCCGTATGGGTCTTGCAAACACCAGACGTGAAGCAAGACAGATAGTTAACCACAGTCATGTTACTGTAAACGGACAGAAACTTAACATTCCATCATACCTCGTTAAGCCCGGCGATGTTGTCGGCCTTAAAGAGAGCAGTAGAAACGCTGACCGCATGAAGGATATTGTTGAGAGGAATTCAAGCAGATTGGTCCCAAAGTGGATTGATATGGATAAAAACACTCTTGAAGGCAGAATTGTAGCATTGGCTGACAGAGAGGATATCGACTTCCCGGTTGAGGAGCATATGATTGTTGAGTTCTACAGCAGATAATAATTTGCTGCAGACAAAACTGTTTGTTTTGTAATATTTAGGAGGGCTGACAATGATTGAAATAGAAAAGCCAAAAATAGAATGCGTTGAAGCATCCGAAGATAACAAGTACGGCAAGTTTGTTGTTGAGCCGCTTGAGAGAGGCTACGGCACAACCTTAGGAAACTCTCTCAGAAGAATGTTACTTTCCTCGCTTCCGGGCGTTGCAGCAACATCAATTAAAATTGATGGAGTTCTGCATGAATTTACAACTGTTCCCGGCGTAAAGGAAGACGTTACCGAAATTATACTCAACATCAAGAATTTAGCTGTAAAGCTTCATTCTGATGCTCCAAAGACTGTTTATATCAACCATGAGGGTGCTGGAGAAATCTGTGCCGGGGATATCAAACATGATTCGGATGTAGAAATTATAAACGAGGATTTGCATATTGCAACTCTCAATGAAGACGCAAAACTTTTTGCGGAGATTACTCTTGACAGAGGTCGCGGATATGTTTCTGCAGACCGCAACAAGCAGCAGATGCAGCCTATTATCGGAGTAATCGCGACAGACTCGATTTACACACCTGTTCGCAAGGTTAACTACACAGTAGAGAACACCCGTGTAGGTAATGTTACAGATTATGATAAGTTGACACTTGAGGTGTGGACGGATGGAACAATCTCTCCGGCTGAGGCTGTAAGCCTTGCGGCAAAAATCATAAGCGAACATATGAGTTTGTTTGTAGACTTATCAGATGATGCTAAGAATGCTGAGATTATGATTGAGAAAGAAGAGAGCAAGAAAGAAAAGGTTCTTGAAACAACAATTGAAGAACTTGACCTTTCTGTTCGTTCTTACAACTGTCTCAAGCGTGCCGGCATCAATACAGTTCAGGATCTCACAGCGAGAACCGAGAACGATATGATGAAGGTCAGAAACCTTGGACGTAAGTCACTTGAAGAGGTTATTGCAAAGTTGGAGGCAATGGAGCTTTCCTTGTCAAACGACGATTAATTGACCGAAGATTAAAGAATTTAAGAAAATGAGGTGATAATTATGGCACACCAGAGAAAACTTGGCGGACCGACTGACCAGAGAAGAGCAATGCTCAGAAATATGACCACTTCTCTTTTGGAAAACGGCAGAATTATAACAACTCTCACCCGTGCAAAGGAAGTGCAGAAGCTTGCCGACAAGATGGTTACACTCGGCAAAGCCAACACACTTCACACAAAGAGACAGGCGCTCAGTTTCGTTACAAAGAGAGACGTTGTTTCAAAGTTGTTTGACGAAATTGCACCTAAGTTTGCTGAAAGAAACGGTGGCTACACCAGAGTTATCAAGATGGGCCCAAGACGTGGCGACGCTGCAGAAATGGCAGTACTTGAACTCGTAGACTAATTAAAAAACTAATCCCCCGACCGATTGGTCGGGGGATTAGTTTTATGGTAATATAATGGCGCGTTCGCCGATTTCAAAGACATAGTCACCTGATTTGAGTATTTCTGCAAGAGCAAAGGAGTCATTAGGAAGCACCTTTGTCCGCAGAGCGGATATGCCTTCATGACCACGACCTCTATGGTGATAGTCACTGCCAACGGTAACTATTTTTGCGCCTGCATTTTTTGCGTGGCGTGTTGAGATGGCTACTCTTGAGTTGTGACCGGGATGCATATTAAAGATTTCGTATCCGTCAAGCAGAGAAGGATCTGTTTCTTCCATTCCGTCTCTGTGAGGATGGGCCTGGACAAAAACACTTTTATCAAGCGAAACCTCTGTCCTGAATGCCCTGAGGCCTTTGCCGAAATAGTCATAGCCCTTTGACAAAACCTCTCTGTCAACGCCAAAGATAAGATAATCATTACAATTTTCGTCAAATCTTATTTCTGCGCCAAGCAGAACTCTGATATTACTATTTTCTGCAACAGACTTTGCTTTTTCAAAGTCCGACAAATATTTATCAAGAGCATCTTCCTTTGTAAGCCCTTCAAACATATAGGATACAAAGTGGTTTGTTATAACTACGGCGTCATAGCCTTTTTGAGTGTATGTTTCTATAAGTTCTTCGGGTGGTATTTCGCTGCAACTGCTACCCGGATTTGTGTGGGTGTGAAGTTCGATGCGGTATTTGTATTCTTTTTCAAATTGTTGTTTTATATCTTTTAGCATAAAGATGCACCTCTGTTGATTTTTATGATTATCATTATAGCACCAAAATATATTGATGTCAATATTTTTAAGTATTAAGTAAAGAATATCTAAGATATGGTTGCTTGACATAAGATATAAAGTATGATAAAATTAAGCCATAACATAAGAAAGCGGTGAAAACGAATGGATGACGGCGATAGCGCGGATAACGCTAACCCTCCTTTGTTTTGTATGATAATATGGACAAGGCGAAAACCCTGCATGCGATTGTAGGTCTTTTGCTTTGTCTTTTTGTGTGTTTAAAAATTTTTATGGAGGATAAAAATGGATAAATCAATATGGCTTATGCTAGGGCTTCAGGTGATGCTTATAGCACTTAATGCAGTGTTTGCCTGTGCCGAGATAGCGATAATATCAATGAATGACACAAAACTTGCTCGTCTTGCATCTGATGGTGACAAAAGAGCAATCAGACTTGCAAGACTCACAAGCCAGCCTGCAAGATTTCTTGCAACGATTCAGGTTGCAATTACTTTGTCAGGGTTTTTGGGAAGTGCTTTTGCGGCTGAGAATTTCTCAGGGGTTTTGGTTGATTTGGTTATAAAGTTAGGGGTAAATATTCCGGCAGAGGTTATAGATACAATTGCGGTTGTTTTAATTACGATTATTCTTTCTTATTTTACTCTTGTTTTTGGTGAACTTGTGCCAAAGCAGGTTGCTATGAGAAACGCAGAAAAACTTGCTCTTGGTATGTCAGGACTTATATCGGGAATTTCAAAAGTCTTTGCTCCACTTGTGGGGTTGCTTACCTTATCTACAAATGGCGTGCTCAGATTGTTTGGTATTGACCCTAATGCTCAGGACGAGGAAGTCGGCGAGGAAGAAATCCGAATGATGGTGGATGCCGGAAGTGAGAAGGGAACCATCGATGATGAGGAAAGAGATTTTATTCAGAATGTATTTGATTTTGATAATCTGGATATTGAGGAGATTATTACCCACCGAACAGATGTTGTAATGCTCGATATAGAGGATGATGATGAGAACTGGCGCGAGACAATCCTTAACACGGGCTATACATATTATCCCGTGTGTGAGGGTACAGCGGACAAGATTGTAGGTGTGCTGAACACTAAAAAATATTTCAGGCTCAGAGACCAGAGTCGGGGTTGTGTTATGGAAAATGCAGTTATGCCTGCATATTTTGTGCCTGAGACATTGAAAGCCGATGTCCTCTTTAGAAACATGAAAAAGGAAAAGGTTGAAATCTCAGTTGTTCTGGATGAATACGGCGGTATGAGCGGTATTGTTACCGTTAAAGATCTTATAGAAGAACTTGTCGGTGATTTGGCGGATGATATGGAGACCGAGGAGGATGTTCCTAATATCATTGTTGTCAAAGATGGTGTGTGGGAGATTGCAGGGAGCGCACCTATTGAGGATGTATCTGAGGTTTTGGGCCTCTCTCTTGAACGCGAGGAGTATGATACATTAAACGGATTGATATTCCATACACTTGGACAACTGCCAAGCGAGGGCGAAGAACTGACAACAGAAGAGCTGTGCATAAAGGTCGTGGCAATTGAAGATCATCAGGTAAAAATTGCATTGGTTGAAAAGGTAAAAAGTGAGTAAAATAAGCAATGGGGCAGGGATGTCCCATTGCTTTTTCTGTACTGAAGAGGGTAATATTTCAAAAAGGTTAACAAATTGTAACTATTAGGCCAAAATTGTTGACAAAGTCTTGTCAAATGGTATAATTACATAAACATAACTATTAAAATATATTATGCAAATCTTCTTGGGAAAGGGGGACGAAAATGCATAAAACATACAAAATTACAGTTTGCATTTTCACAATAATAGCAATTGTTTTTTCAGCAATGATAGGTGTTATTGCAGCACATAAAATATCGGGACTTTCCCTCGGTGATGAGGTTTATATACAGGGGCTTGAAACAGAAGATAAAGAACTTGGCATAATAAATGTTCTGTTGATTGGTGTTGATGAAGGCGGTTTCCGCAGTGATACAATTATGCTTGTTTCGGTTGACAGTTATTCAGACCGTGTAAACCTGTTATCCATCCCGCGAGACACTATGGTAAAGGCAAAAGGTTATACGATACAGAAGATAAACGCTCTTATCGGGCTTGGTAAGCAGGCGGCCGCCAATAATAAAATTGATGAGCCTGAGGAGTTGCTGGTTGACACAGTTAAAGATATTACGGGACTGCCGATACATTATTTTGCTTCCGTGGATTTTGACGGTTTTAAAGAAATCATAGATGCAGTCGATGGAGTGGACTTCGATGTGCCTTACAATATGAACTATGACGATCCCGTTCAGGATTTGCACATTCATTTAAAAGCCGGTCAGCAACACCTCGATGGTGAGGCGGCTCATGACTTTATAAGATTCCGCCATAATAATGACGGAAGCGCTCCCGGTGAATATGTTCTCGGTGACGAGGGAAGAGAATACTGGCAGCAGGAATTTATAAAAGAATTGATAAGGCAAAAGTGTAAGCCAAATTATATTTCAAAAATTGATGAGATTTTCAAGGTTGTAAGCAAAAACCTTCGCACCAACTATACGATGAAGGATTTAGTTAATCATCTGGAACTTGTGCAGAGAGTAGATTTTTCAAACGTTGGTTCCTATCAGCTTCCCGGTCAGGCAGAGTATATAAATGATGTATGGTGGTACAGATGCAACAAAGAAGAAACGAGAGAACTTATTAATGAAGTGTTTCTGCCCAAAAGCCGCAGTGAGTGGGAGGAGTACCTGAAAAACAAAGAAGACAGTACCGGGTTTGATTCGGTAGATGCGATTCACAGCGTAAAGCGCCCGAAGGCTGCCGTAATTTTAGGAGAATAATGGGCGAAAAGTCACCACAAATAAAATATATTATGCAAAGAGGCATATATTATGAACAAGCAGTTGTACAATGCAACATTTAAGAACATTCATGTTGAAAAAAACAGATTTCCAGACTACATTCTCATACAGAACGGGAATGATTGTGTATGAGGGAGTATTCATAAAAGGCAGGCTGATGGCCACAGGCTGGAATGCACCAGGATATACTCTTAATGTATTGGAGTCCTTACCTACAAGAATTGCCGGTCAGGCATGTAATATGATGGGTAAAGTTCAGAGCGATGGCAGAGGCGATTTTCGTAATGGCAACTCATTTGAGATAGAAGCAAATGGTATTTCTCTTGACAAGACATGGGAAATGACAGACTTTACTCAGGATACTGAAATCATTGAGGGCACAAATGCTGAGGTTCTCCATGGTAAACTTTATTTAAAGAGTAAGGTTTGTGATATCGAGGTAATCGTACATACTATGCTTGACGGTACTCCTATTATCACCCGTTGGTTTGAGGTGAAGAATACAGGCGCACAGAAAATAAACATCAGCGATGTTACAACTATGGGCGGTGGCATCGAGGTTATAAAAGCATGGAACGATTATATGAAGGGCGCTCCTGACAGCTCGAAGATATATTCTATCGGATATATGGATAATACTCAGTGGGGACACGAGGGTTACTTTAAGTGGCACGATCTTCCCACTATTAACTATGGAATCTGCGGCAAATACCTTGCGGAGCAGAGATTCCGTCAGCCATTCTTTATGCTCAGAAACAACCTCCTTGGCAGTATGATGATTGCTCAGCTTGGATGGACAGGAGGATATGACTTTAACTTTAATCTTGATACAGATATCAGCCATCCTGATAATACGGTTCATATTGTAAAACTCTCTTTCAGTGCTAAACTGAATGCGCAGAATCCTATGCTTGTTTTAGATCCTGATGAAGAGTTTGAACTTCCAAAGATGCATATCGGTATGCTTCAGGGTGATTTTGATGACGCAATTAACTCAATGCACAAGCACACAAGAAAAACTGTGTTCACTATGCTGGCGCTCTTGGTAGAAAAGGCTGGGTAGAAGGAGGTATGGGAGTAGAACGCCTTATGGATGTTGCAGCTACCAAACACTTTATTGATACTGTTTCTGCAGTTGGTGCAGAGACAATGATTATAGATGCGGGATGGTATTGTCCATTTAATAAAGGGCAGTATGAGTGGCACTCAAGAGCTGGCCTCTGGTATCCTGGCAAGGAAAGATATCCCAATGGTATACGCGAGAATGCGTATCTGCGTTACTACAAAAATGCAATTGCTATGTTTGGAAGACTCAAGAAGAAGTATACTGATGTTATATTTGAGAACTGCACGGGCGGTGGCGCACGCACCGACATTGGATTTGTTAAGAACTTTACCCACTCCTGGGTATCTGGCTGGCAGGTTCCTCCGCCCCCACTTGCAATCACTAATGGTATGACTATGGTTCTTCCTCCTGAGATAGTA
Source organism: Clostridia bacterium (assembly GCA_045602485.1). Classification (GTDB taxonomy): domain Bacteria; phylum Bacillota; class Clostridia; order Monoglobales; family Monoglobaceae; genus UMGS1820. The sequence goes on along the minus strand of JAZSBQ010000008.1, from coordinate 3,834 downwards.
GACAGACATGTCAGCGGTATGAATTGTCACACTAAGAGTTCACTCGACTTCCAGATGAGAAATGCAATCTTCGGCAGACCAAGCACAAACGACTATAACTGTCTCGGCAGTGAAATGAATAGCGACCAGCTCGGCTTTGTTAAGCATACCTTTGATATTTACAAAGAGCATGTCCGTCCGTACATTGACGAGAGTTTGATGTTTCATCATACGCCTGAGCTTGTTTCGGGGATCAATGGCGCAGGCGGTATAACCGAGTATCCTTAGGATGTCGGCATTATAGAGAGAGGTACAGAAGACTCGAAGCATGGCGTAATTGGCATCTTCAAGCTTGCTGATTCTATGGATGAGAACTTCTTTACTATCCGTCCAAAGGGCGTAGATATGTCAAAGAATTATAAAGTTACATATGACAACGAGGGCACATCTGTAAATGTTTCATGTATGGGACTTCGCAGAGACGGTCTGGTTGTTGAAATTGAAGGTGCAATTACCTCAGAACTTATTATATACGAAGAGGTTTAAGATATGAAAATACTTAGTGTTGATTTTGGCGACAGCCGTACAGGGTATGCAATATCCGATGCAATTGGCTTTGGGGCAAATGTCCTTGATGCGTATAAGAGCAAAAGCATGAGGGCGGTAGCCGAGCATACGATTGCTCTTGCAAAAGAGCAAAATGCAGAGAAGATAATCCTCGGTTATCCCAAGAATATGAACGGGACACTCGGCCCCCGCGCCAATAAGACCAGGCGACTTAAGAAGATGCTTGAAGAGGGGTGTGATATCCCTGTGATTTTGTGGGACGAGAGACTGACTACGGTCTCGGCGCACAATCTTATGAATGAAACAAATGTTCGAGGTGACAAACGCAAAAACAGTGTCGACAGCATTTCTGCTGCATATATTTTACAGGGATACCTCGACAGTATAAAATAATTTTAAAGGAGAGAAGACAATGGCAGAGATATCTGAAAACCCATATCTCATTGATTTGTATGATGAGGACGGCAACAAAGTTGTGTTTGAGCATCTTGACACCGTTCAGTATCAGGATGGAGAATATGTTATTTGTATTCCATACGATGAGGAAGAGGAAGACGTAACGGAAGTAGTAATATTTAAAATAGTTGAGGACGAAGACGGAGAAGAAATTCTGTCTCAGGTCTTTGAGGCAGATGTTATATCGCCTGTTTACGAGATTTTTAAAGACCGCAATGCTGATATGTTCGAATTTAATGAATAGTTCAAATAAGGAGGAAGTATTAAATATTTTCTTTTGAATTTGGAGGACTATTGTAGGAACAATAAGTAGTTCTGAAGCCTCGCTGTTGAGGAGTATAAAAAAGCAACCGCAATTTTTGCTCAGGAAGACTAATTATGACAAAAAGGCTGTTTCTCTTGAAACAGTCTTTTTGCATGTCCAAAATTCTTAGTTAAAGACTTGACAAATCCGAAAATATGTTATATAATGACTTGGTTAAGGTGGGAAAGAAGTGGTTTAAATCATGGAAAGACTGAATACTCCCAATAAAGTGGCAGGTATAAAGCAAACAAAAGCAGCGATAAAATCGCAAAGAGCCCTTGTTGTTTATGTGGCAAGTGATGCTGCGCCTCAGGCGGTAAGCGAGGTTGTCGAGTTTTGCAAAGAGATGGGCGTGGAACTTGTTTGTGACTATACCAGAAAAGAACTTGCAAAGGCTTGCAGAATTGATGTGCCCTGCGCGGCTGCCGCTGTATTAAAATAGGTAAAACACACATTGTGTTTTATATAAAAACTATATGTATGGAGGTGAACATATTGCCAACATTTAACCAATTGGTCAGAAAGGGAAGAGCAACAGTTGAGAAGAAGTCAACTGCTCCTGCGCTCCTTAAGGGCTACAATACCCAGAAGAGTCAGCTTACCGATCAGGCTTCTCCTCAGAAGAGGGGTGTTTGTACATCGGTTAGAACAATGACACCTAAAAAGCCTAACTCAGCGCTTCGTAAGGTTGCTAGAGTTAAGCTTACTAACGGAATCGAAGTTTCTGCTTACATTCCGGGTATCGGTCACAACCTTCAGGAACATAGCGTTGTTATGATTCGTGGTGGTAGAATTAAGGACCTTCCTGGTGTGCGTTATCACATCATCCGTGGTACACTTGATACCTCAGGCGTTGATAAGCGTATGCAGAGCAGATCTAAGTACGGCGCAAAGCGTCCTAAATAAGATCTGAACAATTTAAAAATGTAGTGCATATATGTTCTAAAAATATTCTTTGACCTATATGCACGACAGCGGGCCATAGAGTCCGTTGAGTACCTTAATGGTGAATAAACCTAGTGAAGGAGGGGAAGAAAGTGCCAAGAAGAGGTCATATTGCGCGTCATGATGTTTTGCCTGATCCTATCTACAACAGCAAGGTTGTTACAAGACTGATCAACAACATCATGCTCGACGGCAAAAAGGGCGTTGCCCAGAAAATAGTTTATGATGCATTTGACATCATTAAAGAAAAAACCGGAAAAGACCCTGTAGAGGTATTTGAAGAAGCGATGAACTGCGTTATGCCTGTTTTAGAGGTTAAGGCTCGTCGTGTCGGAGGTGCTAACTATCAGGTTCCGATCGAGGTTAGACCTGACAGACGTGAAACACTTGGTCTCAGATGGATAACATTATTCGCAAGAAAGAGATCTGAGAGAACAATGGCAGAGCGTCTCGCAAACGAGCTTATGGATGCTATCAACAGCACCGGTGGCGCGTTCAAGAAGAAGGAAGATACTCACAAGATGGCAGAAGCGAACAAAGCATTCGCTCACTACCGCTGGTAATTTTTACTTTGAAAATTTGGCTATTTTGTCCGTTCGGTGCACTCGCGTATCTCGATACAGCTCGTGCCCCTGCGCGAACAAACTACCACAAATTTTCTTTGTAAAAATCCCAATCGGATTTATAAGAAAAACTTGTGATTAAATCTACGACAAACCGAATATGCAGTGGCTATCACTGCGAAAGGAGAAAACTATGGGTAGAGCGTTTTCTTTGGAGAAAACAAGAAATATAGGCATCATGGCTCATATCGATGCCGGTAAGACTACTACCACAGAGCGTATCTTGTTCTACACAGGTCGTATCCATAAGATAGGAGAAACCCACGAGGGTGCTTCTCAGATGGACTGGATGGAGCAGGAGGCAGAGCGTGGTATTACTATTACATCTGCTGCAACTACTGCACAGTGGAAGAACCACAGAGTAAACATTATCGATACACCTGGACACGTTGACTTTACTGTTGAAGTTGAGCGTTCGCTCCGTGTGCTTGATGGTAGCGTTACAGTTCTTTGTGCAAAGGGCGGCGTTGAGCCTCAGTCAGAGACCGTTTGGCGTCAGGCTGACAAATACATGGTACCGAGAATGGTATATGTAAACAAGATGGACATCATGGGCGCAGATTTTTATAATGTTGTATCCATGATGAAAGAGCGTTTAAAGTGTAACGCTGTTCCGATTCAGCTTCCTATCGGCGCTGAAGACGATTTCAAAGGATTGATCGACCTTATTCAGATGAAGGCTTATGTTTACTATGATGAGCAGGGCCTTGATGAAAGAATAGAAGATATCCCTGCTGATATGAAGGACAAGGCTGAAGAGTACCGTCAGGCACTTCTTGAGGCTGTTGCTGAAACAGACGAAGAACTTATGGAAAAATTCTTTGAAGAGGGAGATCTCTCTGAGGCTGACATCAAAAAGGCAATAAGAAAGGCGACAATCGCAAATGATATGGTTCCTGTTCTGTGTGGTTCTTCATACAGAAACAAGGGTGTACAGAACATGCTTGATGCTGTTATTGA
>JAZSBQ010000007.1:0-8671 GCA_045602485.1 Clostridia bacterium | reverse complement strand
CTGACAGCGATTTTTTTTAATAAGGATTCTGTAGTTGTTTGTAATAATCATTTTATATACCTCTCTTTGTTAAAGTTTTACACTATAATTATAATACATATAGTAACTAACAGTAAGAGAAGCAAGAAAATCTATATATTTAATATAATCCGTAAAAAAATAGCTGCATAGCTTCAATGCTACACAGCAAATCAAATTTTACTTAATATGCTCATTAAAAGATAATTACAAAATTATATTTTAATCAACATATTAAATTTGTTGTTAGTGGCTCTTTCGTAATTTACTTCACCTTGATTATTTCGGCTCGCCAAATCTTTGGAAATGAACGATTTCTCTCTGTCTTAAGAATTTTATTACATCGTTTACATCAGGGTCATCTGACACTCTGAGTATATTATCATATACCGCCCTTGCTTTTTGTTCTGCAGCAAGGTCTTCTACAAGATCTGCAATCGGATCAGCCGAAACAGCTATTGCCGCTGCATTGAACGGAACACCTGTTGAATCAGCAGGGTACACACCTCTGCCATGATTCATAAAATACTGTCCAAACGGGCTGTTTTCTATCTGCTCAGTTGTTGCATTTTTGACAAGCTGACGAACTATCGTACCAACGATTTCGAGGTGTGCAAGTTCTTCTGTTCCAATATCTGTAAGAAGAGATTTTGTCACCTCATCGGGCATCGAATATCTCTGAGACAAATACCTCAGTGATGCTGCAAGTTCACCATTAGGACCACCGTACTGCGAAACAATATACTGTGCAAGTTTTGGATTGATCGTTTTAATGTTTACAGGGTACTGCAAATTTTTTTGATATTGCCACATATATTTACCTCCTAAAAGTTATCCCATGGCCATGGATCATCTATCCAGTTCCAACGCTCGCCGTCTTTGGATGCAGAAGCAGTTAATGGGCCATATTTTGATTGATATTCCTGTTTGAGCATTTCTGCCTTGTCCGTCATTTTACGAAACATTGCAATTGCTTCCTTGTCGTATGGGTGGGTATCAAGATATAAATTCCAGTCATACGCTGCAAATGCGTATGCATTATACTTTCTTAGAAGAGCAGCACGTTCACTCATACAACTTACCTCCCATAAAAATATCTTCTCCTTTTACCTGATTTCCGTATACCCCAAGGGGTTTATTTAAAATTGGAAATATGGTTCCGTTTTCAAGGCCTTCTTCAGCACTGAAGAGATTTCTCACTTCTGCCTGCTGAACAGGCACATAAGCATAACCAACCATTGGCATACGAATTGGCTTTGTTTCATGTTCAAAAGGCATACAATTACTTCCTTTCTGAATTATCTCAAATTATCAGTCAAATAAAATTGACTTCATTACATAATATGAGGATAAGCCTTTAATGTGAATCTCAACTCTGTGCGTAACGTATTTGTAACACTCTTATTACATACATTTAAAACACATCTGAAAATCTAATGGTATAATAAATATATAAAGTTATAAATTATTAAAATTTATATATTTACGGAGGAAATGAAATGAAGAAAAATCTTAAGGTATTATCACTATTTATGGTTGTAATTTTAATTATATTTTTCTGCCTGACATCCTTTGCAACAAACAGAGACGCAGAGCTTTTAGATGAAGAAATTATCCCTGAGGCAACACCTGTGAATATCAGTGCAAACTACTTTGCAAACGGCGATAACTCCTTTACTGTTATATTTTCTTCTCTTGATGTGCTTGACAGTTATAAGAATTTTAATTTTACCATTGCTTTTGCAAACGCAACAGTTGATGATGCAGAGTTTGATACTGCAATGTCAAGTGACAGCGATGACCAGAGTGTTGCAACATCTACACGTCGTGTTGTCTTTACAGCAGGTGCACCCGAAACTTTGCTGAACGGAAAAATCAAACTTTGTTCTGTTGATGTAACCACAGACGGAACAACTTTGTCAAATGAAAATATTTCTTTTACAGATTTTACTGCAACTAATGCAGAAGAAACACAAATTACATTTGAGCCAACTCTGACAGTTACAGAAGGTCCTGTTGTTCCTGAACTTACCGAAGACGAGCAGGAAATATATGACGCTATTGTTGGCCTTCCTGATGCAACAACATTATCATTTTTTGACGAAGGTGAACTTATTGATATAGATGCTCTTTTAGACAGCGTAACAGATATCAAAAGTTCTTATGATGATTTAACTAACGCACAAAAAACAAAAATTCAGTCTAACCTTGAATACAATATGTTAGATTTAACAAACTTCAATACTCTTTTAGGTGTTGTTACTGCGATGAAAAATGTATCTGAGGTTATTAAGTTTGCAGACATATTATCTGATGTTGAAGAGGAAGATATTTTAGATTATCGGTTCATCACAGGCACATATGAAGAAGTTAAGGAAAATATTGATGGTTCCGGCCTGACAGATGGTCTTACATCATATACTGAATATATAAGTGCAAAAGAAGTTCTCGAAACAAAGAATAATGCAATTGAAGAAGCCTATGCAGGGTTGGAATATCAGGATAAAATCGAAGTTTTTGCTCCACAACTTGATGTTATCCAGACTCTTAGTTCAAACGTATATTACTACGACTTTTTGGACAATCTTTTAGTTCAGGCCAATGCTTTAAAAGATGATATAACAAAAAACTACTCAGGCAGCCTTAAAAATTATCTTCTTCAGGCATTAAATGACGAAATAGATCAGATAGAAATGACACAAAACAGTGTAACCGAACTTCCAACAGTTACATATCCAAAAAAGATATCCAAAGGGTATAACTATACAATTGAGCTTAAACGAACCGCTGCTTCGTCAAGCGTTGATGCTACTGTTACGGTTGTTGTTTGTCTAGAGTCCAACAATGAAGAAATTGACAGAAAAAGTTTTGATTTTAACGCTGGCAAGACTTCTTTTAGCGAACAAATTGTCGCCTCAACAGGAAAATACCCTAGTGACAAAAAAGTTGTTATTCACGTTTATTACCAAATAGACAATGCTGAATTCTACCTTGGCAGCAAAACGATAACCTGTAGCCAGGTAGCAAATTCAAGGCCTGATGGTTTACCATCTCCTTCTCCATCAAAGAATGAAAACACACCGACAGGCGGAACTAAGTTCCCGAACACTTCAGACGACGATGAAGATGAAGAAATAATTGATAAAAATGATAAAAAAGAGTCTGTTGAGAGCAAACTGTTTAATGATATAGATAAGTACGATTGGGCAAGTGAGGCCATTGAGGGTCTTTATTATGCCGGAATTATCAATGGTATGGAAGAGGGAGTGTTTAATCCTGCAGGAGAAGTTACGCGCGAACAATTCTGTAAAATGGCTGTTCAGTTGTTTGGAGTATTGCAGTATGATACAAACTCTGACTTTGGCGATGTTGACCCCAATGCGTGGTATGCGCAATATATAAACTCTGCAATTCGTGCCGGATATGTTCAGGGACAGTCAGATGAATATTTTGGTATAGGTGAGCCGATAATGCGTCAGGATATGGCAACCATACTCTTCAGAGGACTTGGTTCGCAGAATAGTGGAGTTACTCTTAACTTCACAGACAACGATGCTATTGCCCTATATGCAATGGATGCTGTTTCAGAGTTTGTAGGACTTGGAATTATAAACGGCTATGTAGATGGAAGTTTTAATCCACGTGGTACTGCTACACGTGCAGAAGCCGCAAAGGTAATTTGGGGTGTATATCAGATTTTAAACAATAAATAAAAACAATAATGTTAAGTTATAACAAAGGCAGACTCTCTATGTCTGCCTTTGTTCATTATGGTGTTTGACATGATTTTGTTAAAATGGTAAAATAATAAAGATATATTAATAAGGAAAGTAAAAAAATGAATAAAATATATGACAGCAACATCATAAACAGTGCAGTTACAGTTGAAGAGATGCGTCGGGCAGATGCATATACGATTGCAAATTTTGTAGAGAGTAAAGAACTTATGTATCGTGCGGCTATGGGAATATACAATAGTTTTGACTGGACAGAAAAAAAGGTTGCGATAGTTGCAGGCAGTGGAAACAACGGCGGTGATGGATACGCTCTCTCGTGTATACTTGCAGATAATGGAGTAGATTGCGCGATATTTTGTACATCGCAAAAATTTTCTGATGATGGAAAGTATTATTGTGATATGGCGCTTGCTAAAAGTGTTAAGGTCGCTGAGTTTAACGCAGATACTGATCTTGATGATTACGATGTAATAGTTGATTGTATATTGGGTACAGGATTTTGCGGTACTCCGCGGGGTGATGTAAAGTGTGCAATAGAAAAGATAAATTCATCATGCGCTTATGTCATATCTGCTGATATAAACAGTGGTATGAATGGTGACACAGGCGAGGCGGAAATAGCCGTTAAATCGGATTTGACAGTGTCGATTGGCTTTTATAAAGTTGGAATGTTTAAAGGTCAGGCAGGATATTTAATAGGTGACCTTGTAAATGTTGATATTGGAATTATAAATGAGGAATAATAATTTTTTTATGTTGACAATATAATTTTAAAATGTTAAAATATAATAAAGAAAAATAGATTGTGTATGCAGTACTGACGCCGAAATTTAATTGAGGCATAAGACGCGGAATTTACACAAACTTTATTTTACTGATTATCAGTAAATATATTTGTTATGTACAGACCGTGTCTTTGGCACGGTCTTTTTGTATAAAAAGCAGTAAAACAGAGGTGATTTTGTGGAAACAAGAGTCGCAGTTATAGGTATAATAGTGGAAAAACCAGAATCTGTTGAAAAACTAAATGAGGTTTTGCACAAATATGGAAAATATATTGTAGGCAGAATGGGGATTCCGTACCGGGAGCGCAACATTAATGTTATAAGCATTGTGATTGATGCACCTCAGTCTGAGATAAGTGCTGTTTCGGGCAAAATCGGCAGAATAGACGGAGTAAGTGTAAAAACAGCGTATTCAAGCGTTGGCGCATAGAAAGGAGAATGATTATGTATAATCCAAAATCATTAAAAGCAGAAGAATTCATTTGTCACGAAGAGGTTCTTGACACATTAGATTATGCAGAGAAAAACAAAGATAATATTGAACTGATAGACAGTATTATAGAAAAGGCAAAACTTCGCAAGGGGCTTGACCACAGAGAGGCGTCTGTTCTTATGGCGTGTGATATTCCTGAAAAGATCGAAGAGATATACAATCTTGCAGAACAGATAAAGAAAGATTTTTATGGCAACAGAATAGTTATGTTTGCGCCTCTTTATTTGTCTAACTACTGTGTAAACGGTTGTGTATACTGTCCATATCATCTGAAAAACAAAACTATTGCAAGAAAGAAACTTACCCAGGAAGAAGTAAGACAGGAGGTTATTGCGCTTCAGGATATGGGACATAAGAGACTTGCTCTTGAGGCGGGCGAGCATCCGACTATGAACCCTATTGAATATATACTTGAATGTATAAATACAATCTATTCAATCAAGCATAAAAACGGCGCGATTCGCAGAGTTAATGTAAACATTGCTGCAACAACGGTTGAAAATTACAGAAAATTAAAAGAGGCAGGAATCGGAACATATATACTCTTCCAGGAAACTTATAACAAAGAAAGTTATGAACAGCTTCATCCAACGGGACCTAAGAGTGATTATGCTTATCATACAGAGGCGATTGACAGAGCAATGGAGGGTGGAATAGACGATGTTGGCCTTGGCGTATTGTTTGGACTTGAACTTTATAAGTACGAGTTTGCAGCACTTTTGATGCATGCAGAGCATCTTGAGGCAGTACATGGTGTTGGTCCACATACTATAAGCGTTCCGCGTCTTAAACGCGCAGATGATATTAATCCTGATGATTTTGATAACGGAATTGATGATGAGACTTTTGCAAAAATCTGTGCACTTATAAGAATCTCCGTACCTTACACAGGCATGATTGTATCTACTCGAGAGACCAAGGCGGTAAGAGAAAAGGTTATCCGTCTTGGTGTTTCACAAATTAGCGGTGCGTCAAGGACAAGTGTTGGCGGATATGCAAACGAAGAGCCGGAGGAAGAGAATTCACAACAATTTGATGTAAGCGATAAGAGAACTCTTGATGAGGTTGTTAAATGGCTTATGAAACTTGGGTATATTCCGTCATTTTGTACTGCGTGTTACAGAGAAGGCAGAACAGGCGACAGATTTATGACCCTTTTAAAAAACGGTCAGATTGGAAACTGTTGCCATCCAAATGCGTTGATGACACTCAAAGAATTCCTTATGGATTACGCAAGTGAAGATACAAGAAAAATAGGTGAGAAACTTATTAAAGCAGAACTTAATAATATACCCAAAGAAAAAGTTAAAGAGATTTGTGTTGAAAATCTTGAAAAGATTGAAAAAGGAATAAGAGACTTCAGATTCTGATGTTTATGCGTTATGAATTGAGGAGGTGAGTATATGGGACTTAATGATGTTTCGTCAGGTAACAGAGTTCATATTGGATTTTTCGGATGCAGAAATGCAGGCAAATCAAGTCTTGTTAATGCAATAACATCTCAGGATGTGGCAGTAGTTTCTGATACAAAAGGTACAACAACTGACCCTGTATCTAAATCTATGGAACTTTTACCGATAGGTCCTGTTGTAATAACCGATACCCCGGGGTTTGATGATGTAGGTGACCTTGGTGAACTCAGAGTAAAACAAACTAAAAAGATTTTAAATAAGACTGATGTTGCGATTCTAGTTGTTGATGCACATATTGGTCTGAATAATTACGACGAGGAACTTATCGGGATATTCAGAGATAAAGAGATTCCTTATATTATTGCATATAATAAATGCGATACCATTGACGATTTAAATAGGGTGAATGATAACGAAATTGTTGTCAGCGCTGTTTCGGGTTATGGTATTGAAGAACTTAAAGAGCGAATTGGAAAATTGTATAACAAAGATTTAGACAACAAAAAGATTGTAAGCGACTTGATAAAGCCCGGAGATTATGTTGTTCTTGTTATTCCCATTGACAGTTCTGCGCCTAAAGGAAGACTTATTCTTCCACAACAACAGACAATTCGTGATACATTGGATATAGGGGCGGTTCCTATTGTTACAAGGGATACTGAATTCAGCTCGGTACTTAAAGGGTTGAACATCAGGCCTGCACTTGTTATTACAGACAGTCAGGCGTTTGGACGTATATCAAAAGAGACCCCTGACGATATACATTTGACCTCGTTCTCTATTTTGATGGCAAGGTATAAGGGCCTGCTTGATTCAGCAATTGATGGAGTCTGTGCAATAGATAATCTGAAGAATGGAGACACGGTTCTTATCTCTGAAGGGTGCACTCATCACAGAAAGTGCGAGGATATTGGAACTGTAAAGATACCAAGGTGGTTAAAGGAACATACAGGAGTTAACTTTAACATTGAGACAACATCAGGCGGCGGATTCCCTGAGGATTTATCAAAGTATTCTCTCATTATACACTGCGGTGGTTGTATGCTGAACGAACGTGAGATGAGATACCGAGTTAAAAGTGCAAAGGATGCAGGTGTGCCGATAACAAACTACGGCATTGCCATAGCACATTTTAACGGAATATTAAAAAGGAGTATAGAGATACTTCCGAATCTTGCTGATAAAATTAAATAAAAAAGTTTGGCATATTTTATGCCAAACTTTTTTATGATTAAATGTGTTTTATATTATATTTCTTCTGCATATAATTTACCAAAAAACAATGGGAGTGTTTATATGAAGCTGTGGGTTATAGGAAGAAGAAGCAGTATTGCCATAATAGTATTGTTTATATTGGTTTTGGCAGGAATAATAATCAATAACAACAGTTATGTACAAACGATGGCAGGTAAACGCGATTTGCCTATATATTGTGTAGATAAAGGAGAAGAGAAGATAGCATCTATAAGTTTTGATGCTGCTTGGGGAAACGAAGATACCGAAGAACTGATTAAAATACTTGGAGAGTACGATGTTAAAGCAACATTTTTTGTTGTTGGAGAATGGGTGGATAAATATCCAGAATCAGTAAAAGCACTTTCAGACGCAGGGCATGAGATAATGAATCACTCAGACACTCATCCGCATATGACAGAATTGTCCTCTGATAAGATGAGAAAAGAACTGGCAGACTGCAATAACAAAATCGAAAGTATAACAGGAGTTAAGCCGATATTATTCAGAGCGCCATATGGTGATTACAACAATGAAGTTGTGCAGACAATCCGCGAGTGTGGTTGCCATACAATACAATGGGATGTTGACAGTCTTGACTGGAAAGACCTATCAGCAACAGAAATAACAAAAAGAGTGACCGAAAAAGTTAAGCCCGGCAGTATAGTTCTTTTCCATAATGCTGCGAAGCATACTCCTGAGGCACTTCCGCATATACTCGAAAAACTTAAGGGTGACGGATACAACATAGTGCCAATATCCAAACTGATTTATACTGATAACTTCAGAATAGACAACACGGGCAGGCAGATTATGAATGAAAACTAAAAGAAGCCTGATAATTTATCAGGCTTCAGACTACTGACAAACCCACCTAAAACGGTGGGTTTGTGTCGTATATATCAGATTTTTAGTAATTCTTGATAAAAACTGCCTATCCCTCTTCCAGAGGATATTTGCAATCTTTTTCATATTCTGTACCGCAGCAGTAAG
>JAZSBQ010000006.1:0-2962 GCA_045602485.1 Clostridia bacterium | reverse complement strand
TTAGCATTTAATTTTTTATAATGCAATACTTTTTTTAAAATTTTTTTAATTTTTATCTTTACTGCTCTTCGGTGTCCTGTGCATCAATTATTCCGCTTACAAATTCTTTTGCATCAAAGAGTTCAATATCATCCGCTCCCTCTCCGACACCAACAAGTTTTACAGGTATGTCATACTCATTTTTTATAGCAAAGGTAATTCCGCCCTTTGCAGTACCGTCAAGTTTTGTAAGTATGATACCTGTGATATCAGCAACCTCTTTAAACTCCTTAGCCTGCTGAACCGCATTCTGGCCTGTGGTTGCATCAAGAACAAGCAAAACTTCTTTTCCGCTGAGGGGGAGTTCACGGTCAAGAATTTTATATATCTTTTTAAGTTCTTCCATTAGATTTTTCTTGTTATGAAGTCTTCCTGCTGTGTCACAAAGCAAAACATCCACATATTTACCTTTGCAATAATTTATGGCATCATATACAACCGCGGCAGGGTCGGCGCCCTCCTGTTGTTTTATAATCTTTACATCCACTCTGTCTGCCCAAACCTCAAGTTGCTCAATCGCCGCAGCACGGAATGTATCAGCAGCAGCAACCACAACATTTTTGCCCTGTTTTTTATACATATTGGCAAGTTTGCCGATGGAAGTTGTCTTGCCAACTCCATTTACACCAATCACCATAATAACAGCAGGCAATCCATGAACATCCATTTTGCTGTCTGCTCCGATTGTGAGTATATCTTCAAGTATCAAAGAGAGTTCTCTTTTTAACTCACCACTGTCGGTTATATGCTTCTCATCTGCAGCATCACGCAGGCGCTCTATAATATCCATAGATGTATTTACGCCAAGGTCTGCTGTGATTAACACTTCTTCAAGTTCTTCAAACAGTTCTTCATCAACCTTGCTGAACGCCTTAATAACTGATTCGAGTTTTTCATTTATAGAATTTTTTGTCTTGCTTAAACTCTCTTTAAGTTTGCTGAAAAATGCCATTTGTACTTTCCTTTCAACTATAATATTATTCTTTTATCTCATCAATATTCAGCGACAGGAGTTTGGATATACCTCTCTCCTGCATCGTTACACCGTAGAGAATATTTGCAGATTCCATTGTGCCACGTCTGTGGGTTACAACGATAAACTGGGTCTTTTTGCTGTACTTACTGAGATAGTCGGCAAATCTGTATACGTTTACGTCATCTAGGGCTGCCTCAATCTCATCGAGAATACAGAACGGCGTTGGCCTTACATCAAGTATTGCAAAAAGAAGTGCAATAACGGTAAATGCCCTCTCACCGCCTGATAACAGAGTCAGACTCTGCAGTTTTTTGCCCGGTGGCTGAGCCTCTATCTCAATACCACTTTCTAAAACATTGTCAGGGTCAGTAAGATAAAGGTTTGCGCGACCTCCGCCGAAGAGTTCGCTAAACACACGGTTAAAGTTTGTGTTAATAACTTTAAACTGTTCTGCAAACCTTGTCTGCATTATCTGCATCATTTCTTCTATGACAGAGTCAAGTTCTGCTTTTGCCTTTTCAAGGTCCTGTGTCTGTACTGTAAGGAAGTCATATCTCTCTTTTACATTCTTATATTCTTCTATTGAGTCTATATTGATGTTTCCGAGATTCTTAATCTTATCTTTAAGTTCGCGAATCTTAGCAGATGCCTCTTTAAAGTCAAAATCCTCACCTGCTCTAAGTTCAAGGGCATCACTGTAAGTGAGTTCATAATCCTCCCACATACGGTTGATTATATTTTCTCTCTCAGAACTTAGTCTCTCTTGTCTTGCCTCAATCTTATCAGCGCGTTGCGTAAGAGCAAACTTTTTCTCCTGGGTTTCTTTTACCTGATTCTGGCACTCTCTTATTCTGCTCTCTGTTTCCTGACGTTTTTTCTGGAGTTCAGCAGCCTTTTGTCTTGAGTCTTCAACAGATTTCTGCATATCAGAGCAACTCTCTTTAAGTGCGCCTATTTCTTCAGTAATGGATAAATTTCTGTTCTTGAGAGTTTCGATTCCTCCGCGCTTAATATTTACAGACTCTATCTGCTCTCCCTTGCTGTTCATAATAGTGCCTATACGCTCGTTTTCAAGTTCAATATCCTTAAGCAGAGTACTCTTCCTGATATTCAGTTCTGTAAGACGCATAGAGAGCTTGTCGTTCTCGCCCGTCAGGCGGCTGTGCTCTTCCTGTATACGGGTTGCTTCTTCTTCAAGTTCCGCCCTCTTATGTGTTTTATCCTCAGCCTCTGCCTCTTTTTCCTTTGACTCTTTCTCAATCTCTGAAAGTCTCTCGTTAATTTCTGCAAGTTCACTTTCGAGTTGAATATTTGAATTATCAAGGTTTTCCACAAGGGCAGCAAATCTTTCGTGATTTACGGATGCTTTGGCAAGTTCCTCGCGGAGATTGATGATATTTTCGCTGATTTTTCCTGCCTCTTCTTCTGCATTGCTAACCGACAGATTAAGGGCTTCTATCTCCTTCTCTTCTTCCTCTGCAAGAGTTTTAAGTTTATCTATCTCTCCTTCCAGGGCATCTATCTCCCCTGTACGGGAAAGTGAGCCGGCTGTCTTGACTGCGCTACCGCCTGTCATTGCGCCGCCTGATAAAATAACCTCTCCTGTAAGAGTAACTATCTTAAATTTATGTTTTGTGCGCTTTGCCATAGATATTGCGTTATCAATGTTGTCACACAAAACTGTTGAGCCAAGAAAACTTTCAACAATCTCTGTATATTCGCTGTCACAACCTACTACATCTGCTGCAACCGCAACAAAACCACTGCACTTTTCTGCATCAGTACTGTCAAATTCCTTTGACTTTATTGCTGATATAGGTAAAAACGTTGCTCTGCCAAGATGTTTTTCTTTAAGATATGCAATAGCAGTTTTTGCGTCTTCTTCGGTCTGTGTGACGATATTCTCTCCTACGTTTCCAAGAGCGGTCTCTATTGCAATTATATATT
>JAZSBQ010000005.1:0-12980 GCA_045602485.1 Clostridia bacterium | reverse complement strand
CGCTTGCCACTCTTGAAGGGCAGAATATGTTATCTTCTGATGAAATTGGAGGGGCATCAAAGGTTTTAAAGGCAGCGGCAATGACCTATGTAGCAGCAGCAGTAAGTTCAATTCTGAGTTTACTTAGATTAATACTTGTCTTTGGCGGGAACAGGAGAGATTAAGTTGGGAGCAAATCCAAGAGAGGCGGCAATGACCGCCCTTTATAAAATTGAAAATGACGGTGCATATTCAACCAAAGCGATTATTGATGCATCAGCCAACATAGATGGCAGGGACAAGGCGTTTGTCAATGAACTTGTGATGGGTGTGCTGAGAAATAAACTGAGGATTGATTATATAATTCAGTCATTTTCGAAAATAAAACTGAAAAAACTGAGCCCTAAAGTGCATCAGATTTTAAGATGCGGTGTGTATCAGTTGCTTTTTATGGATAAAGTGCCCGCCTCTGCGGCATGCAACGAGGCGGTTAAACTTGCATCAAAACACGCCCACAGTGCAGCAAAGGGCTATGTAAACGGAGTGCTAAGGAGTATATCAAGAAGTCTTGATGCTCTGCCCAAGCTATCTGCTGATAATGTGACAGAATATATGTCTGTAATGTATTCCTGCCCGAAATGGCTTGTAGAAAAACTGATTTCTCAGTTCGGTAGAGAGACAAGCGAGGCAATACTAAAAGACAGTCTTTTGCCGCATCCTGCAATGATAAGGGTTAACAGAACAAAGACAAATGCAGAAGAACTTATAAAAACATTAGATGAAGAAGGAATCTGCGCCGCTAAAGGTGAAACGGAAGATTGTCTTATAATAACAGGCGCAATTGATGTAACCTCATCAAAGGCTTACAATGACGGATTTTATACACTCCAGAACATAAATTCTATAAGAGCGGCACTTGCTCTGTCTCCAACGAGCGGAGAGACTGTTATTGATGTGTGTTCTGCACCCGGAGGGAAGGCAACCCACATAGCCGAACTTATGGAGGATAAAGGCAGTGTTATTGCGTTTGATATTCATCCCCATAAAATAAAACTGATTGAGAACGCGGCTAAGAGGCTTGGGCTGACTTGTATAGAGGCTATGGTCAATGACTCTGAAGTGCCGGTTGATAAGTTTATTGGCACAGCCGACAGAGTTTTGGCAGATGTTCCCTGCTCGGGTATTGGGGTTATACATAAAAAGCCTGATATAAAGTGGAACAGACAGGCAGAAGATATAGATAAACTTTGCAAGACACAGAAGAATATACTATGTTCTGCCTCGCAATACTTAAAAAGCGGTGGCACCCTTGTGTATTCTACCTGTACAATTCTTAAAGAAGAAAACGTAGATGTAATTGATGATTTTTTAAAGACGCATAATGATTTTGAGAAACAGAGCGAAAATCTCTATCTTGCCCACGAAACTGGAGGCAGCGGATTTTATATCTGTGTTCTTAAGAAAAAATAAGGAAGCCTTGATATGAAGAAAAACTTAAAGGATTACACATTATCAGAACTTGAATATATACTTGTAAATCTTAGTGAAGCAAAGTTTCGCGCAAAGCAGATTTTTAAATGGATTTACGATGGAGCAGAGTGTTTTGACGATATGAATAATATTCCAAAGTCACTCAGAGAAAAACTTGATAATGAATATTGTGTAAATATTTTAAAAATTAAAGAAAAATTTGTTTCAAATATTGACGAAACAAGGAGATATCTGTTACAATTAGATGATGGAAACTTTATCGAATCTGTTTTGATGAAATATCATCACGGATATACGATTTGTGTATCGTCTCAGGTTGGTTGTGCAATGGGGTGTACATTCTGTGCATCAACCAGAGGCGGAAAGGTCAGAAACCTTACTGCAGGAGAGATTATCGGTCAGGTAATGACCGTACAGAAGGATTTGGGTGAGAGGATTTCCAACATCGTTATGATGGGAATGGGAGAGCCGCTTGACAACTTTGAAAACGTACTACGTTTTCTGGAGAACGTAAATAATCCTTTGGGTCTGAATATAGGTCACAGACATATATCTTTATCTACCTGTGGTCTTGTCGACAGGATAAAAGAACTTGCTGATAAAGAATTGCAGATTACGCTTTCGATATCGCTTCATGCGACAAACGATGCCAAGCGTTCTGAGATAATGCCGGTTAACAGAAAATACAATATAAAAGCGCTTATTGATGCGTGTAATTATTACATAGAGAAGACTAACAGGCGGATTTCGTTTGAGTATACTTTGATAAGCGGCGTAAACGATACACCTGTTGAGGCAAGACAATTGTTAAAACTGATTTCAGGTATGCTTTGCCACGTGAATCTGATACCTGTTAACGAGGTTAAAGAAACAGGGTATGTGTCATCAGACAGAAAAGCAGTAGAAAACTTCAGAGAAATATTGGAAAAGGGTGGCGTCTCTGCAACTGTAAGACGGGAAATGGGCGCCGATATAAGTGCTGCGTGCGGACAATTGAGAGCGTATGCAATGCGGAAAGGTATAGAATAATATTATGACCTGTGGAATAGTATAGGAGGTGGTATAGTGATAGAAACATTTGGTGCAAGCGATGTCGGATGCGTGAGAGAACTTAACGAAGACAGTTTTTGTGTCCATGTATTTGACGCGGCTAAAGAAAAAGGATTCTTTTTAATTGCAGACGGAATGGGAGGTCACAATGCCGGAGAGGTTGCAAGTCAGAATGTAGCGACGTTTATAGCGGATAAGTTACAGGAAGAGATTTGCGAAAAATCCACAGAAGAAGTACCGTTGATTTTGCGAAAAGCAATAGACGGTGCCAATGAGCAAGTATTTAAGATGTCGACAGAAAGCCAGGCTCATAGCGGAATGGGGACTACAATTGTCGCGGCAGTTGTGAGCGGTAAGAATCTGTATATAGCAAATGTTGGCGACAGCAGAGCGTACTGTGTGCATAAAAACACTGTTTCACAGCTCACGGTAGACCATTCTGTTGTGGCAGAACTTGTTATGAGCGGAACTATCACTAAAGAAGAGGCAAGATGCCACCCGCAAAAGAACATTATTACACGCGCAGTTGGTACTGATGCAGACGTCAATGTTGACGTGTTTGAGCACAAGTGTTCTAAGGGCGATATATTGCTTCTGTGTAGTGACGGACTTTGCTCAATGATAGATGATGATAATATTTATAAGATTATAAAAGACGGAAATAGCTCGGAAGATACGGTCTGCAATTTGATTGATGCCGCTAAAATGAGCGGTGGACTTGATAATATTACCGTTATATGTATCCGGTTTGTATAGGAGGTTAAATTATGGATTTAGTTGGAAAAGTAATTGCAGGTCGTTATGAGATAATCGAAGAAGTTGGCAAAGGAGGTATGGCCTATGTCTATAAGGCAAGGTGTAACCTTCTTAACCGCTATGTTGCGGTAAAGGTTCTGAAAGAAGAACTAAAAGATGATAAAGAGTTTGTGCATCGCTTTAATACCGAGGCTCAGGCTGCAGCCAGAATTTCAAACCCACATGTTGTATCTATATATGATGTAGGTTTTGAAAACGGTCTTTATTATATAGTAATGGAGTATGTAGAGGGTATAACTCTTAAAGAGTATATAGCAGAGAAACACGTGCTTCAGTGGCGTCAGGCAGCAGAGTTTGCAGCACAGATTTGTGAAGGTCTTGCAGAAGCGCACAAAAAATCTGTTATACACAGAGACATAAAACCGCAGAACATTATTATGACAGAGGATGACGTACTTAAGGTTACAGATTTTGGTATTGCAAGGGCTACCACTCAGGCAACTACAACAACTGCCAACTCTACAATAGGTACGGTTCATTATCTTTCTCCTGAACAGGCAAGAGGCGGATACACAAACGAGAGAACAGATATATATTCACTCGGTGTTGTGCTTTATGAAATGCTGACAGGAAGAGTTCCTTTCGATGATAACACAGCTGTTGCAATTGCTATAAAGCATATTCAGGAAAAACCTGTTTTGCCCAGAATTCTGAATAACAGTATTCCCGAAGCAATGGAATATATTGTTTTGAAAGCGATGAATAAGGAACAGGCTCAGAGATATGCGTCTGCAGAGGAATTCCTTAAGGATTTAAGAACTGTTATAAAGAATCCAAAGGTAGGGTTTGATATTGATATCCCTGATTTTGTCACAGATGACGATGATATTGGAGCGACAAAGAAACGTAATGTCATTGATGATAAAACAATAGAAAGATACAAAGAAAAAACCAGAACAAGCGAGGAAGAATACGAAGAGTATTCAAAAAAACTTGATGATGAAATGGAGGAGAGCAGACTGAGAAGCATAGATAGAAAAAGAGCGATAAGAGAACAAAAGAAAAAGGAACGCAGAATTACAATTACTGCAATTGCAGCAGCATTTGCAGTAATTGTATTAATGTGGTTTGGTTTTTCGCGCATTACCGATGGGATTTTTGGTTCGGGTAATGAAAAAATAGAAATTCCGAATGTTGTTGATATGAAGTTGGAAGATGCCCAGAAACGATATAGAAAAGATGGTTTTAGCATTATTGCAACAGAGAGAGTAAGTGACAAGCCGGTAGGTACTATTATAGAACAAAATCCTGAGGCAGGTACAGATGCAATAAAGAGAAAAGATATTTTAATTAACGTTATCATAAGTTCGGGTTCTGAGCAGAAAAAGATTGGAACCTATACCGGAATGAAAGTTGATGAGGCACGCAGTCTTATTGTAAAAGATGGCTTTATAGTTAACGTAGTTGATCAGGAAAGTAGCTCAGAAGAAAAAGATATGGTTATTTCTCAGGATCCGACACCCGGTACAGATGCAACTGCGGGTAGGCACGTCACCATTTATGTAAGTACGGGTGATGGTAAGGAAGACAAAGATGAAGAAAAAGATAACAAGCCATCTGACAATACTCCATCAAACAATGAGACACAACGTCCGTCTAACAACGAAACGCAGACTCCGTCAGTTTCTGATGGCTCCAATGGCGGTGACAATAATTCAGGGACAGAAGGAAACGGCGGAAACTCAGATGAGCAGCAGGGTGGAGAAACATCAACAAATAACAATCAGCCTGCAGGTGGAGCATTGGAAGAATAGTTTATGCAAAGTATTAGAAAAGATATAATATTAGATGGTATAATAACAAAAGGTATCGGCGGTTTCTACTATGTGGACACCGCCGATGGGTGTTTTGAGTGCAGAGCAAGGGGAAACTTTCGTAAGGCAGGAATCACTCCTCTTGTGGGTGATAAGGTTACCATTGTTGCTGATATGGCCTCAAAAACAGGTGCGGTAGATAAAATTCATGACAGAAAAAATGTTCTGCTCAGACCTCCTGTTGCAAATGTAACACAGATGGCGGTCGTTATCTCTACTGCTAATCCTAAGCCCAATTTGTATTTGACGGACAAGTTGCTGGCATCGGCAGAACTTTGCGAAATCGAGATAGTGATATGTGTAAACAAAACAGACATAGATGACGGCAGAGATATATGCGATATATATCAGAAGGCAGGATTTTGTGTTATTCCGCTCAGCGCAATAAATAATGATAACATAGAGTTGCTGGATGATAGGCTGAAAGGGAATATAACAGTTTTTGCTGGGAATTCCGGCGTTGGTAAATCCAGCCTTTTGAACTGTATTACCGGAGGAGAAAACTTTGAAACAGGCGAGGTAAGCGAAAGGGTTGAGCGAGGAAAGCATACAACCCGTCATAGCGAACTTGTTCTTTTGAAAAACGGTGGTTATATAATAGATACTCCCGGATTTGGCACCCTTGATTTTTCTCTGTTGGAACCTGAAAACTGCGCAGATTTATTTCGTGAATTCGAACCCTACAGATACGATTGTGCATTCAGGGACTGCAGTCATACCGTAGAAAAGGGATGCTCTGTAATTGCGGCTCTTAGAGACGGCAGGATATCTGACAGCAGACACGAGAGTTATATACGGATTTTAGAAGAGGTAAAGAAAGTACAAAAAAGATAGAGAGTATGTGGAGGACGGTATGAGAAAAGTTATTATTGCGCCATCACTTTTGGCGGCGGATGCAGCAAAACTTGCAGAAGAAGTAAATAAAGTCGAAAAGGCAGGGGCACAGTGGTTGCATCTTGATATAATGGATGGTCATTTTGTACCCAACCTGAGTTACTCGGCACAAATTGTAAAGGCACTTCGCCCTCATACTGATATGTTTTTTGATGTACACCTGATGATAACCGATCCCGAAAAATATATGGGCGATTTTATTGATGCAGGGGCAGAAATGATTACAGTTCATTATGAGGCTGTAGCGAACGATGAAAAACTCATAGAAATTGCGGATACATTGCATAATAAAGGCGTTAAGGCGGGGATTACAGTTAAACCCGGAACACCAGTTGAAGTAGTTGAAAATATACTTAAAGTCTACGATATGATTCTGATAATGACGGTTGAACCGGGATTTGGCGGACAGTCGTATATTGAGGAGATGAATTCCAAAATTAAATGGGCATCGGATATTGCAAAAACTAAGTATCCGCATCTTGATGTTGAGGTAGACGGCGGTGTAAGCGCAAAAACAATACATATGGCAGCACAGGCGGGCGCGAATGTATTTGTTGCAGGGTCTGCGGTGTTTGGCGCAGATGACGCAACTGCGGCGATTGTAAATCTGAAAAATATTGCGGAGAAATATTTGAGTTAAAATGCGTGGGGTTATTGAATGAAAAAGGCAGTAATATTTTGCAATGGTGTAATTGATGATTATAAATATTTGCAAAAGAGAGATTTTAGCAATGTGCTTGTTATATGCGCAGACGGAGGCTTAAGACACCTGAAAAAAATCGGACTTATGCCTGAAGTTATAGTTGGTGATAATGATTCGTGGCTATGTGAATATCCTGATGCTTCAAAAATTATTAAATGCCCACGGGAAAAAGATTATACAGATACTCAACGGTGTATCGATTATGCTATAGAGAGCGGATGTGAAGAAATTGAGATAATCGGCGGATTTGGTGGCAGACTTGACCATGAATTTTCACATTATTGTTTGCTTGCATATGGATTAAACAGGGGCGTTGAGATAACCATTACAGATGAGCACAATGAGATTTTTATAAAGGATAAACCATTTGCTATAGAGAAAATAGATAAAAAATATATATCTTTTTTCCCGTTTGGTGGTTGTGTTGAGGGGTTTTCTGTTAAGGGGCTTAAATATTCGGCAGAGGATATGCGCCTTGAATGCAATCTTGTTCAGGCATCGAGCAATGAGCTTGAATCGTCTGACAGAGCAGAAATAGACTTTAAAAGCGGTATGCTTCTTGTTATGCTTTGTGACGACAAAAAATAAGTGGAGTGTGATAATGATGAGAAAATTACATAATGTATATGTTATAACAGCCATACTTATTATATCTGTATTTTTCTCGGGATGTATGGGTGGAACATCCGAAGCGCAGGCAGATTTTGAAAAAATAATGAATACCTTTAAAACTGCAGACAGGAATGAAATAGATAAGGTTTACAGTTTTTCTGAAGTATTGAGTTTTATTGAAGAATCAAACAGCGATATGTTCTCGGATGCGATTGTTTCTACACTTTCAAAGATGGATTACAGAGTTATTTCTACCAACAGAGTAAGCAGCACAGCCGTTAATATTACCGTAAAGATTACAACTGTAGATTATTCAGAAATCGTAAAATGCTATGTGGATAAGATTGTGAAACTTACTGAGAGTAAGGATTATAAGGCGATGATTCCGACTATTGATGAATCTGAATACGAGAAACTTATGACAAAGCAGATGATTGATGCGATTGAAGAATATGGTGACGGCACAACAGAAAAAACAGTTGATGTAACTATGACAAAAAGCGGTGATAAATGGAGAATAAGTGGCGATTCGGAAGAATTTCTTGGTGCGCTTTTTGCTAATTTAAGTTCTGCTGTAGAATCACTGATGTAATAATTTAGAATATTATTTATACCCCTTGAATAGTTTTTATCAAGGGGTGTTTTTATGTTAAAAGCAATAAATTTAAGAAAACTGTTAACAAGTCTTGCGATTCCTGTTATAACGGGGCTTCTTGGGTGGATATTTACAAGAAATTCGATGGATATTTATAATAGAATAATATCACCGCCACTTAGTCCGCCGGGATATGTGTTCCCTATTGTTTGGTCAATTTTATATGTTTTAATGGGAATATCCCTGTACATTGTAAGGGAGAGCAAAGATAAAAGTGCAGATAAAAGTGTGGGATACTTGTTTTTTGGTGCACAACTTGTTTTTAATTTTTTATGGACAATTGTGTTCTTTAATCTTGAATGGTTTACCTTTGCTGCAATATGGCTTGTATTGCTTATTGTTCTAATTGCGCTTAACATATTTTATTTTGGCAAGGTGAACAAAGTTGCGGCACTGTTGCTTGTTCCGTACCTTTTGTGGTGTGCATTTGCACTTTACCTGAATATTGGTATTGTAATACTAAATTGATGAAAAAGCATAAATCCTTTGACAAAATTTAGCCGTTATAGTATAATAATTTTTATCACAAATGACATTGGAGGCGTACATAATGAAAAGAACAAAACTGGCAGAACGAATATTACCGATATACACCAGAGGAGAAGAGATTTTCAATATGGTTTCTCATATTGTCGGGGGTGCAATGGGTATTACCGCTATTGTTCTTTGCAGCGTGTTTGCTGCGCTTCGCGGCAATGTATATGGGGTTGTTTCAGGCGTAATATTTGGTGCAACGATGCTTGTGCTTTACACTATGTCGAGCATATATCATGGTTTAAAGCCTCATTTGATGGCGAAAAAGGTGTTTCAGGTTATTGACCATTGTTCGATATACATATTGATTGCCGGCACTTACACGCCAATAGCGCTTTGCACCATAAGAGAGTACAGTACCGCAGAGGGCTGGGTTTTGTTTGGTGTTATATGGGCAATGGCTATACTTGGTATATCATTAAATTCAGTCGATTTAAAGAAGTATAAACTTTTTTCTATGATATGTTATCTTGTTATGGGATGGTGTATTGTTGTAAGGATTAACCTTATCATTACTTTGCTTGGATGGGGTGCTTTTGCTCTGCTTCTATCAGGCGGGGTTGCTTATACTGTCGGTGCTGTGTTTTACGGTGTCGGCGTAAATAAAAAATGGATGCATTCTGTATTTCATCTGTTTTGCGTCGTAGGAAGTGTTCTTCACTTTTTGCTTATATTAATTTATGTAATGTAGTATTGCAGGGGGCGAAAAGCCCCCTGTTTTCTTTTCATAATACTTGTCATAATGACAAGGACTCCCTCATAGAATGTATTAAAAAACGGAAGTACAAATTGTGCAAACAATAAAGTACAAAGATGGGGGAATATAGATGGTAGAATATAATGTGTACCGTGACATAGCGGAGAGAACCCAGGGCGATGTGTACATTGGTGTCGTTGGGCCTGTAAGGACGGGTAAATCAACTTTTATAAAAAAGTTTATGGAATTACTTGTTCTTCCGAATATTGATAATGATTATAAAAGACAGAGGGCTCTTGATGAACTTCCTCAAAGTGCAGGCGGACGTACAATAATGACAACAGAGCCTAAGTTTATTCCAAACGAAGCAGTTGAGGTCACACTTTCTGAATCTGTTGCGTTTAACGTAAGAATGATAGATTGTGTAGGATATATTGTAAATGGTGCTTTGGGACATATAGAGGATGAGATACCAAGAATGGTGGTCAGCCCCTGGTCGCAGGAACCGATACCGTTTGAAAGAGCCGCCGAGATAGGCACGCAGAAAGTTATATCAGAGCATTCAACAGTTGGAATAGTTATTACAACAGATGGAAGTATAACAGAGATTGACAGAGAGGACTACGAGCCTGCGGAGGAAAGGGTTATTTCAGAACTTCAGGCTATAAATAAGCCTTTTGTTGTTATCCTCAACACAGCCGAGCCGGAGTCAGACAGAGCGCTTGTGTGCAAACAAAAACTTGAAGAAAAGTATGGCGTCAGGGTTATACCTATGAATTGTATGACGCTTACCAAAAAAGATATAGATTGTATAATGCAGAGTATACTGTACGAATTCCCCGTTTGTGAGGTAGGTTTTTACATTCCGGAGTGGATATCTGCGCTGGATAATGGTTGCAAACTAAAAGAAGATATGAACAATGCGGTGTTCGAAAGTTTTGGAAACGCGTCAAAAATATCTGATGTTTTTGGCTTACCGGCAAAACTTGCAAAATATGATTTTATTGACAGAGCGGTAATTAATGTTGTATCTCCGGGAAGAGGAATAGCGCAGATTAACATTTCGGTTGATGAGAATCTGTTCTATGATATGGTCGAAAGCAAGACAGGATTTTCAATTGGCGACAAGAGTAATCTGCTTGGACTGTTACAGGAACTTGCCCAAATCAAAACAAAATACGAAAAAATTGCCGCAGCCCTTGAACAAGTTGAAAATGTCGGATATGGAATTGTGTCTCCGTCTCTTGATGAACTTACCCTGGAAGAGCCTGAAATTGTAAAACAGGGTAGCCGATTTGGTGTAAGGCTGAAAGCAAGTGCGCCGTCTATTCATATGATAAGAGCAGATATAGAGACAGAGGTAAGCCCGATTGTGGGGACAGAGAGACAGTCTGAAGAACTTGTACACTACCTGCTTAACGAGTTTGAAACCGACCCAATAAAAATTTGGGAGTCAAATATATTTGGAAAATCACTGCACGAACTTGTTAACGAGGGTCTACACAATAAATTATATCGAATGCCGGAAGATGCAAGGCTTAAAATTCAGGAGACACTACAAAAGATTATAAACGAAGGCTCCGGCGGACTGATATGTATAATACTTTAAGTTAAAATAATAAGCACAGAGTTTATACTCTGTGCTTATTATATATTAGCCTAAAATGTTTATCGGGATTGCATACACTGTTGCACGGACAGGGATGGATACTGTGAATCAGTTTGTTCTTTGAAGAAACATTTTCCCCTGCTGTTACAGTGACTTCATAGGTTGAAAACCTTTTGGAGTGCAGAGAGGCTTTTTCTACAAATATTGATTTATTGTACTCCGCTGACCAACCATCGGGAAGAAAAATCTTAACATCTGCATTAAATAATTCTGCCAGATAGTTTCTGGTTGCGTACTTATATGTAATTTTTCCTTCTTTATCAAGTCGTGGTTTGCACGAAAATTCAATTGTTACATCATCAAAACAACTATTCTGATTTCTAAAGGAGTATGGATTGTATTCAAGTGCTTTCGTTGGATATCCGCCACCAAACTACGGATGCTTATATGTAAGAGCCCAATCTTTGTTTATGAAAGCCGGGAGCAAGATATGCCCATATTTCGGATTGAATCAGGCACCGTTAGGGAAATTATAAAGAACAGTTGACGTATTTAACAGGTCTGTATTATAATACATAATAAGAAGAATTTTTTATTATACAGACAGGAGTATTTTTATGAAACGATTTATATTGCATTCATATTTAAAGCCGTAAAAAGCAGATGAATAAGAATTTATAGGTACGAATAATGAGAAAGAAATTATCTGAAATGAGTTTAGAAGAACTGTGGCAGTTGTTTCCCATCTTCTTAGCAGAACATCAAGAGTGTTGGAAAGAATGGTTTTTCGAAGAAGAAATTTTGTTAAAAAATGTCCTTATGAAAAGTGTTAGAATAAGCCATATAGGAAGCACTGCGGTTTCTTCTATCTGGGCAAAACCAATCATTGATATTCTTGTGGAAGTTCCAAAAGAAAGTAATTTACTTGACTATAAAGACTTGATTATTAACAGTGGCTATATTTGTATGTCGCAGAGTGATAAGGGATTGTCTTTTAATAAAGGATATACAGAGAGTGGTTTTGCTGAGCGGGTATTCCATTTACATTTGAGATATATAGGTGATAATAATGAATTGTATTTTAGAGATTACCTTATTGAGCGACCAAATGTGGCAAAGGAATATGAAGAATTAAAGTTGAAGTTATGGAAGCAATACGAGCATAACAGAGATGCTTAGGTAGGGATAAAATCCCTTATATTTGCACCCATCATCCAAGATTTTATGAATGGTTATATGACAGGTGCGAAATGGGTATCGGAATCTGCTGCCCTGAGGCGGCAAGAATGCTGTGCGAAAGCGACGATAAGATAGATATAAATGTCTCGTATAAAATAAGCCATAGCATGTCGGATGTAATGACATATGCAAGAGGAACCGCGTTCTTTATATTGCAAAACAGAGACTACAGCCTTGGGGGCAGATTAATAACTTTTTTAAATTTTTGTGAAGAAGTCGATATGTATCTATTGGAGGATAATGCAGAAAAGATTATTTTTCTTGCAGATGCATACAAAAAAGAATTAGGTAAAAATATAGAATATCCCAAGGAAGATTTAACAATGGATGTATTCAGACTTTTTTCAAGCCTTGAGCCTATTAATAAAGAATGGGAAGAGTACATTGAATCATTGAGTGAGAGTGCAGAAAATATAGTTGATTACAGAGATAAATTCCTATCAAAGTATAAAGAAAACGCATATATGTACGAGCATCTGGCGGTTTATCTTATATACCGATATTTCTTAAAATGCTTAGATGACATAGATTTGTTATCAAAAGCTGGATTTATAGTTGTATCTGTTTTATTTTACGTTTTAATGGATATACATTCGTGCTGGCAGTTGGACACATACAACAGGGTTGATAATTCGGTTTTATATTCAAAAGAGGTAGAGTATTCACAGGAAAACATCGATAAGATTTATGATTCTGTAAGCGATGATTTTATAAATCTGCAAGGGTATGTAAAATTCTTATTTAATTAAAAACACATATGAAAAAGGCGTGCTATGCACTGAAGTGATATAATGATGGTAGACACAAAAAAGTGTCTGCCATCATTTTTTATGCTATACTAAAGAAAAGGAGTTGAATTTTATGGGAAGACCAAAAGGTGGAACTAA
>JAZSBQ010000004.1:0-5418 GCA_045602485.1 Clostridia bacterium | reverse complement strand
ATATAACCTCAGCAAAGCAGTTATCCCTGCTATGGGAGAAGAAGGCGGTTCAATTATAAACATCAGTTCAGTTGTTGGTATCAACCCGCTCCGCAATCAGTGCTCATTTGCGGCTGCAAAGGCAGGGGTTAACAACCTTTCAAGAGCAATGGCACTCGAACTTGCTCCCAGGAAAATCAGAGTAAACGTAATTGCTCCCGGTTCGGTTGGCATTGCTGTTACTAACGAACTCTGGAAAGACGATAAGGTTATGCAGGGCTTGCTCGCTCACATTCCTATGGGTAGACAGGCAACCCCTAAGGAAATTGCGGATGCAGTTCTCTTCCTTGCATCAGACAGAACAAGTTATATCACGGGTGCAGTTCTTCCTGTTGACGGTGGATGGACCGCAGGCGGATTCATGAGAGACTTTTAAAATAGGGAGTGTTTGAAAAATGAAATTCGCAAATGATATCAGGAGCATGGCTGTTCCAAAGGACGAAATTGGCGTTTTCTGGGCAGGCCAGGCAGGATTTATTATAAAGACCCCCGAGGATAAACTTATCGGAATCGATCTTTACCTTTCCAATTGCTGTGAGAGATACTTTGGATTTAAGCGTGTGCTTCCGTATATACTTCAGCCTTATGATGTAGAATTTGACTACATAGTATCAACGCATGCGCATTATGATCACTTTGATGTTGATGCGGTTCCGATGCTGATGAGTGACAAGACTCAGCTTATTGCGGCTTATGACGTAAGGGCAGAGTGCGAAAAACTCAATATAGTAGAGAAGGTTACATACATAAAGGTGGGCGATGAGGTTTCTGCAGCAGGCGTTACAATCAAGGCTGTGCCTTGTGACCATGGTATGGATACACCTGATGCAATCGGACTTTTGATAACGGCAAACGGGTATAAGATTTATATTGCAGGCGATACATGCTATCGCGGCGATAACTTTGCAAGTCCCGAACTCAACGGAGTGGATTTGTTTATACCGCCCATTAACGGCGCTTTTGGAAATATGGATTCAGCCGATGCGGCAAAGGCTGCAAAGGATGTAAATGCCCGCCTTACAGTTCCTTGTCACTTCTGGAACTTCTGTGAGCATTACGGAAACCCCGGCGAGTTTATCGACGAGATGAAGAAGAGCGGTCAGAATTATTACATAATGAGACCGGGCGAAGGGATGCTGCTTTCCAAATAGCATACATAAAAATCAGGAGGACAAGAAATGAAAGTTTTAGTTATAGAAAACCCGCGTGATGCGAAAATTGTTGAAATCGAAACCCCAAAAGCAACAGGTGACTTAGCCCTTGTAAAGGTTGCCCGTGCGGGTATCTGTGCAACAGACCTTTCTATATACACGGGTGAGTCGAGTTTTGTAAGAGACGGCTCGATAAAATACCCTGTTCGTATTGGACATGAGTGGTCAGGCATTATTGAGTCTGTCGGTGAAGAGGTTAAGAACTTCAAGCCTGGCGACAGAGTTGTATCGGACAGCGGCGTTGCCTGCGGAAAGTGTGAGGCTTGTAAAAATGGAGTTTACGCAGATTGTAAAGAAATCAAATCTCTTGGAACAGTTAACACATGGGATGGCTCTTTTGCAGAGTACATATTAATGCCTGAGCGTCACTTGTTTAAGGTTCCGGATAACGTTACTCTTGACGAAGCTGCTCTTATTGAACCTATGGCTATTGCATATGATGCATTCCGTGATGTTAAAATCGACAAGGATACAGTTGTTGCAGTAATCGGTACGGGTGCTATTGGTATGGCGGCTGTATGGTTCGCAAAAAGTTTTGGCGCAGAAAAGGTAATTATGGTTGGCAGAAGAAACAATAAACTTCAGAAGGCTATAGAGATTGGCGCCACAGATGTTATTAACAGCCGCGAGGTTGATCCTATTGAGACAATTAAGGCCATGACTGACGGTAAAGGTGCAAATCTGATAATTGAAACATCAGGTTCTGATCAGGCGCTTCTCCAGGCAGTTGATATGGTTGCAAATTACGGTGTGATTTCACTTATCAGTTTCTATGAGAAACTTCTCAATGATCTGCCTATTGACAGGCTTGTTCTCAGATGCGTTACCATGAAGGGTGCTGCAGGTTCGTTTGGCGCACCTGGAAAGGTTGCAGAGATTATCTCTGAGAGCGACATAAGTTTAGAGCCGCTTATCAGCCACAGAACCAAGTTTGAGGATTGTCTTGAATTCTTTGAAAACACAGAAAAGTATCAGCAGGAAAGAATCAAAGTAATGGTTGAATTTGACTAAAAAAAGGGGCGTACCCGACGCCCCTACTCATTAAAATCAAGTCCTTTAAGGTGACCGCTTTTCAAATACTGATAAGGTGTTTTACCAAAGGACCGCTTGAAAACCTGAATGAAATTTGAAGTATCCGAAAATCCGCATTGCGATGCGACAGAGGATACGGGAGTGTTGTTTTTAAGTAAAGTCATTGCTGCGGATAAACGTTTGCGTTTGATATACTCGGTTGGAGAGAGATTTAAGTATCTCTTAAAGTATCTCTCAAGAGTGTTGATACTTACATATATATCATCAGCCAGAGTTGCAACAGAAAGAGGATGCTGATAGGAAGTATTGATGATATCAAGCACTCTGGCAAGGTTCTCAGGAATAATCTTCGGAATATCAGCGTCATTGCTGAGATTGTTGTCCTGAATGATTTGCAAAATCCTGAGAAAGTGACAAACCGAGTCTATCTCGGAAATTCCGTCCGGTTGCATAAGTTTTTCAAAATGATTTATCATAGCAGTGGTTGCTTCATTACTTAGGGTGATACAGTTGTTCTTGCCTTTCTCTCTTTCAATAAACGGTGCCAGGAAGTTTTTGTTCCCGGTACACGAGAAGTGAAGACAGTAATGGTCGTGTTCCAGAGTACTGTGAAAGATGCAGTGATGATACTCAAAAGGTCTTGTTATTATAACTGTTCCCCTTGAAACAGAGTATGTATTGTTCTCAACTACGAATGAAACATCACCGCTGAGATTCAAATAAATCTCAAAGTATTCATGGATATGCAGTTGAGGTTCCTTTTCCATAGAGAAGCCGTGCGGATCATTGTGAGAGATAGATAAAGAAAATTTGTTAAGCGCAGGAATCTCTACATTGTGATATTGATTTGTCATAATCATACAACTCCTTGTGATAGGGTTTATAAAGTAAAATTCGACATATTATGTGGTTAAAATACCATATATTTTTGCAAAAGTCAACACTAAATATGAAAAGTTCGAATAAAAATGTGTTGTAAAATACATATACTTTTGAAAAATACATACAAATTATTAAAAATAAGTTTAAATTTTGTAAATTTTGTAATTTATAGGAGGAATAAAAAATGAGCGAAAAACTTAAGCCACTTGTAGTAGATGTAGATAAAGTAATGCCGCTTTCTTTTGGTGATAGTTATGATTCAAGAATGATTCTTGATCATGTAATCACAGGCCGTGATAACGTTATCCAGATTAATCACGGCACAGTTAAGCCCGGATTTGCATTGGGTGGTGCTGCACACGAAGAAGATGAGATATACTACATCCTAAGCGGAAACGGAAAATTAAAACTTGACGATGAAATAGTTGATGTATATGCAGATCAGGTTGTATTTATTCCCGCCGGATGTTTCCATGCACTTGATAACTCACAGTCTGATGAGGATTTAAAGATTCTTACATTCTGGAGAGATTACAGATACAACGATGCTTATGAAGAAAGAATCAAACAGTGGGGAACTTCATTCAGGACAATCGACAAAAAATAAGAGAGCCGATAAAATCAAAAATTATTAAAAAACTAACATAAAATAATACAATAAAGAAATGGAGTAACTAAAATGAAAGAATTAAATAAGTACATAGATCACACTATTCTTAAGCCTTTTGCAACAAAAGAGAACGTAAAGAAACTTTGCGAGGAAGCAAAAGAATATAACTTTGCATCTGTTTGTATAAACCCATGCAGAATCGCATATGCAAAGGAACTTTTAGAAGGCACAGATGTAAATGTTTGTACAGTAATCGGTTTCCCTCTCGGGGCAAATACAACTGCTACAAAAGTTTTCGAGACTGAAAACGCATATGACTTAGGCTGCGAAGAGTTTGATATGGTTATCAATGTTGGCGCACTTAAGGACAAGGACTATGACTTTGTAAGAGCTGACATTGCTGCAGTTGTAGAGGCTGCAAAGGGTAAGTGTGTAAAAGTTATTATTGAGACAGGCCTTCTTACAAAAGAAGAAATTGCAATGGCATCAAAACTTTCTGCAGAAGCAGGTGCACACTTTGTAAAGACTTGTACAGGTTTCTCTGATGGTATCGCAGAGGTTGAAGATGTTAAGATAATGAAAGAAAACGTTCCGGCAGATGTTGAGGTTAAGGCTTCTTCAGGTATCAGATGCCGCGATGATGCTATGGCTTTGATTGAAGCAGGTGCAACTCGTCTTGGTACATCTGCAGGTATCGCTATTATAAATGGTTAATATCTATAAAAGGAGATGGAAAAATGGGCAAAGTAGTAGGAGCAGGTAGTTTGATTGTTGATATAACAGGATATACTCCTCACATGCCGGTAGAGGGTGAGACAGTTCTTGGTACAACTGTTCGTTTCGGTCCCGGAGGAAAAGGCAACAATCAGATGACAGCAGCGCACAGAGCCGGTGTAGAATCGGTAATAATTTCAGCTGTTGGTGATGATTTTCTGTCATCAATTATGACAAACCACTATAGCAACGAGGGTATGAAGACGGATTACATAAAAGTTGTAAACGGTGGCGAAACAGGAAGTGCTCTTATAGAGGTTGATGATGAGGGCAAAAACAGAATTATTGTGGTAAAGGGTGCAAATGAAGGTATTTGCAGAGAGGATGTAATGGCGGTAGAGAGCGAGTTTGAGAATGCAGACGTTGTTCTTGTACAACTTGAAACCAGCCACGAATCTGTTATTGCTTGTAAAGAACTTGCAAAAAAGCATGGAAAATTGTTTATCTTAAATCCAGCACCATTCCAGGAAATTCCTGATGGTTTGCTTGACGGTATTGATTATATTACACCAAACGAGACAGAGACAGAATTCTTTACAGGTGTTAAAGTAGAATCTGTTGAGGATGCATCAAAGGCGGCAGATGTTTTGCTTGCAAAGGGTGTTAAGAATGTAGTTATTACTCTTGGTAAAGCGGGTGCTTATTATAAGAACGCTACAGAGAGCCGTCATATCAAAGGTATCACAGTTAACGCGATTGATACAACAGGTGCAGGTGATGCTTTCAACGGAGGTTTTGCGGCAGCGAAGGCTCTTGGAATGCCAACAGATAAAGCACTTTGTTACGCAAACTGCGTTGGCGCACTTTCTGTTACAAAAAGGGGAACTTCTCCTGCAATGCCGCATAAAGAAGAAATCGTGGCTCTTTATG
>JAZSBQ010000003.1:0-7249 GCA_045602485.1 Clostridia bacterium | reverse complement strand
CAGCGCCTGTTACAACATCGCCGCCTGCCCATACCCCATTTTTGGCTGTCTTACCCGTATCGTCCAGGGCAACAATACATCCCCACTTGTTTGTTTCAAGATCAGGGGTTGTGTCCTTGATAAGCGGATTCGGCGTCTGTCCTATTGCTATTACAACTACATCTGCATCTATTAAAAACTCACTATCCTCGACCACCTGAGGACGTCTGCGGCCTGATTCGTCAGGATCGCCAAGTTCCATACGGACACACTCAACCTGCTTTGTCCAGCCATCATCTGTGCCAAGTATCCTTACCGGATTACAAAGAAGGCAGAAGTTTATCCCTTCTTCTTTGGCATGATGGATTTCTTCAAGTCTTGCAGGCATCTCTTCTTCGCTTCTTCTGTAAACAATGCTTACATTCTCAGCCCCGAGACGTTTAGCACTTCTTGCCGCATCCATCGCAACGTTACCGCCACCAACTATAACAACATTTTTGCCTACATAAACAGGCGTATCAAACTCCGGAAAGCGATATGCCTTCATAAGATTTATGCGTGTTAAAAATTCGTTTGCAGAATATACGCCGTTGAGGTCCTCGCCCTCTATCCTCATAAAACTTGGAAGCCCCGCGCCTGTGCCTACAAACACCGCATCAAAACCTTCGTCTGTCAAAAGTTCATCAACTGACAATACTTTTCCGATAACCATATTTGTGTGTATCTTTACGCCAAGCCTTTCAAGTTTTGAAATCTCTGTCTTTACTATATCCTTTGGGAGTCTGAATTCTGGAATTCCGTATACTAAAACTCCGCCGGGAGTATGGA
The DNA here is from genome assembly GCA_045602485.1 of Clostridia bacterium. Taxonomy (GTDB): domain Bacteria; phylum Bacillota; class Clostridia; order Monoglobales; family Monoglobaceae; genus UMGS1820. The sequence continues at coordinate 6,442 of JAZSBQ010000003.1, read as the reverse complement.
ACGCTTCGAAAACTGAAACCTCATACCCCATTTTTGCCAAATCTCCCGCACAGGTAAGCCCTGCAGGACCTGCACCTACAATCGCAACTTTTTTTCCGTTTGACTCCGGCACCTCTATATCATCACTGCAGTTTGCCATATACCAGTCTGCTACAAATCTTTCCAGTCTGCCGATGGCAACAGGCTCGCCCTTGATGCCTCTTACGCAGTACTTTTCGCACTGACTCTCCTGAGGGCAAACTCTTCCGCATACCGCAGGGAGCGAACTTGTCTCCTGAATTACATAATACGCTTCTTCAAACTTACCTTCTGCAACAAATGCAATAAACTCCGGAATTTTTACAAACACAGGGCAACCGCCTATGCACGGCTTGTGTTTACACTGAAGACAACGCTGTGCCTCTTCTATTGCCATTTCTTCTGTATAACCTGTTGCAACTTCCAGAAAGTTTTTATTTCTCACATCCGGTGCTTGCTCCGGCATAGGGACTTTATTCAATGACATATTAGGCATTGTTCATTCCCTCCAGTCTGCACTTGTGATTTTCTCTTGATATCCTCTCTCCCTTTGCATACATTTTTGATCTGCGTATCGCCTGATCAAAATCTATAAGGTGACCATCAAAGTCAGGCCCGTCTACACATGCAAACTTTGTCTCTCCGCCGACTGTTACGCGACAACAACCGCACATTCCCGTGCCGTCTATCATAACGGGGTTCATACTTACTATTGTTTTGATTCCGTACTCCCGTGTCAGATCACAGACAGCCTTCATCATCACAAGCGGACCGATTGCAACTACAACGTCGTACTTTTTGCCTGCCTTTATCAATTCTTCAAGTTTATCAGTAACAAAACCTTTGTTCCCATTTGTGCCATCGTCTGTCATTGTGTAAAGTTCCGTACACGCTGCACGGCACTCATCCTCAATAATTATAAGGTCCTGATTTCTGAATCCATTTATCATATCAACGCAGACGCCCATAGCTTTAAGTTTTTTAGCCTGAGGATATGCAATGGCAGTACCAAGGCCACCACCAATGATTGCTGCTGTCTTTACACCCTCAAAATGAGAAGCGGTCCCAAGAGGTCCTACAAAGTCAAGAATGGTGTCACCTGCCTCAAGTTCGTTTAGCCTTTCGGTAGTCGCACCCACAACCTGAAATATCATTGTGACGGTTCCTTTTTCTCTGTCATAGTCTGCTATAGTAAATGGTACTCTTTCACCATTTTCATCAATTCTTAAAATAATAAACTGACCAGGCTCTGCTTTCTTCGCTATATATGGTGCATCAATTTCAATCAAAGACACAAACGGATTAAGCACTTTTTTTCTTACTATTTTATACAATTCTATGCCCCTTTCATCTTCATCATCCAAATGCAATACTCGGCACTTTCCACATTACAGCCCATTATACTATAACTAATTTATTTTATCACAAAAAGCCGAAAAAGGCAAGGTTTTTATGCTGTCCGCCTGATTTTTTGATGTAATTTTTATAAAATTCACTCAAAATGTTTATTTTACAAGTTCTGCAAGATAAAGTTCGACCGCAGTCCACGCCGATATTCTGCCCTGTTTGTACTCTGCATCATAATAAAGTCCCTTGTCTATCATCCTCTTTAAGTACTTCTCCCCAAATCTGCGGCTTTCCTCAATCGTTTTATTTACAGCAAAAGTTGGTTTCTTAAAATCAAAATAGGTTAATATCTCATCCGCAGAGAGCCCATCCTCTTTAAGCAGTTTACACATCAGAAGTTCAGACAATCTGGACATCATAAGTCCGAGAATGTATGACGGTTCTTCTCTTGCAATATCACGCAGATATTTCAATTGTTCAAATGCTTTTGAGCCACGTCCTGATACCACATTGTCAAGCATATCATATATTCTGTACTCAACATTTTTATCAACTACTGCATCTATATCATCACGGGTTATTTTTGCACGCTCTTCTGTATAATTTATGAGTTTTTCACTCTCTTTAGACAATTTACCAAGGGACTGTCCGCACAAACTCACTATATAGCGAATATCTTTTTCTGTAATACTTTTTTCCGCTTTTTTAAAAACTTCTGTCAGCCATATTTCTATTTTATTTACAGGCAGATATTCAAAGTTGACGATTCCTCCGTTTTCTTCTATAAACTCAATATTCTTCAGTTTTTTCTTATCAAAAGTCCTTTCCACAATCACAAGGCATGTATCGGCAGGAATATGCTCTGCTGCGCCTTTAAGCAGTTTGAAATCAGAGAGCGCCGCGTTGTTTAAAATTCCTGTGTTTCTGACTATAACAAGTTTCATCTCTGACATCTGCGGAAACTGGTCAACCGCTGCAAGGATATCAGCCACCGGAATTTTTTCACCCTCGAATCTGAACAGGTTAAAGACCTCTGTTCCGGGGGTAATAATCTTTTTGGTTATTGCGTCAAGTTTCTTTTCCAGAAGATATTGCTCATCTCCATAGAAGAAGTATATTCCGGATAACTTTCCGCTTTTTATAAGTCCGTTCAGTTCCTCAACTCTCATCAATCCTCACTCCTTTCTCTGCTTGTGCTGATGTTTCTTATATCATCATCTGTCATAATTATCGAAATCGTTCCATCCAAATCTGTGCGCATAACAGGGATTTCAAGCCTGCCCAGGGTCGACATGGTTTGCTCCGACGGATGGTTGTATTTATTCTTCTTTCCTACACTTATTATAGCGATTAACGGGCTGACCTCTTCGATAAACTCTTTTCCCGACGAAGTATAGGAGCCGTGATGACCTACCTTTAAAAAGTCCGTATCAATGTCATCGTCTCCCATCATCTGTGTTTCCTGACGCCTCGTAGCATCCCCCGTAAACAGAAACGAGTTTTCTCCGTATTCCATTCGTATTACAAGGGAGTTCTCATTCTCATTTCCGTTCTCTCCGCCGCTTTTATACCCTGAGGACACAACTTTAAAGGTTATATTATCAAGTTCAATCATGTCATCATCAGAAAGAGCAACCACTTCTGTGCCATTACTGTCTGCAAGACTTTTTATCTTATTATAGCCTCCCGACTGAGATGCAAGGTGCGATACATATATTGTTTTAATGGGATACTTTTCTTCCATAAGTTCTTTTATCCCTGTTATATGGTCATCGTGAATATGAGATATAAAAACCGCATCAAGTTTAAGGGCTGCATACTTTTTCAGAAAAGATTTCAGGGTGTACTTGCCGGCGCCATCGTCTCCGCCGTCAATCAGAATGTTTCCGCCACTTTCAGTTTTAACAAAGCAGGAATCCCCCTGCCCTACATCCACAAAACAAACCTCTGCAAACCCGCAGTCAATAAATGTAAGATATGAGGCATAAAGCGAAAGTACTATGGCAACTGCCCATAGTATCACAAGCGTGTTTCTTCTCTTTTTGCTCACATCATACACCTCCTGTTGTTTTCGCCAGACAAGTCTTGTTCACAGCGACAATCTTTTTAAATCATTATAAAATCAGTGATCAATTTAGATGACACAAAAATCATTTTACCAGGAGTAAAAATGCTTGCTTGCAAGGGCATTTTTGCGACGCCGTCAATTGACACAGTGCTCGAAAGAGCACAAAAGAGCGTTAGCTCTTAAGAATTTTATAAAATAAAATTCTATATGTACCAATTATATCACAAAAGCGAGAAAATGACAACCCGGGGGTTGTCATTTTCTCTTAACTATTTTCCAAATCCAAGCGCTTTTACAGTCAGGTAGCATTTGCTGTTTTCGGACCTTACTTCAAAATCTACAATTGTTTCAGCTTTATCAAAAATATCAAACTCATATCTGCGCATTGTGCTATTGGGGATAATCTGACCATATTCACGCTGTCCGCTTGCCGCCTGATATAAAGGGTCAGTTTTTCACTTCCCTCTGCGCCACCGACTGACATCTCCATAAAGAACTTTTTGTAGCCCTTGCTTATGCATATATCCGATATATTTACAGATCATATTATAAGCCTTTTTTGTGTCAACACCGCTTTGAATAAAATTGGCAGGGTCAAAAACCGCCCTGAAGTTGTCACAGTAAAACCTCTCCATACGCTCAAGACAGTTTTCCGCCGTCTCGCCATAGATATCCTTTTCATTCTCGTGCAAAAGAAAAAAATGTTATTCTTTTGCATACTCAATCATTCTGTCAAGCCATTCAAAAACTTTCTCTTTGTCTTCCTTGCTCCATTTACCCTTTTCATCGGGATAAAAGCTGAATATTCTTATGTATCTGCAGTCAAGAATCTTTGCAACCCTTACTGTGTTTTTAAAAAGTTAAAATGACTCTCAAAATCGTCTGATATTTTTATCTTACCAATGGGCGGCCCACAGAGGATGCCGCAATTCCGTACCCGTCCATTTTTTCTTTAAGGCCATACGCCTCTTTTTGTGTAAATTCTGAAACATTCTTATCGTCAACAAATCTCGGTTCAACATATTTTATACCAAGTTTGTTTAAAACCTCAAATTGCTTATCTGCCATTTTATCAATCTCATCAGCGAAGCCGCTTATATATTTATACATCATATTTTGTTCCTCTCTGAAATTACCCTGTTTATAATTATACCGCAAATTTTTATATTTTTATCAGTTTTTTGTCTGCACAAAAAAACATACGTATACACTATGTCAGCAACCTTATAACACGACCTACACCACTCTTACAAAATTTAGTGATTATGGGGCTCTTTACCGAGCAAAAAATTTCAAAACAACCGAAAAACAAAACATTTATATAAAAATCCAAATAATTCTTTACAAATTGGCGTTTTTATTATATAATAAATAGGTATGTAAACTTATAGAAAATGGAGGTTTTTCTATGTATCGCAAGGTATCGACAGATCTTTCTTTTGTGGAGCAGGAGAAAAAGATTGTAGATTTCTGGAAAGAAAATGACATATTTAAAAAGAGTATAGAAAATCGTGAGGACGGAGAGATTTTCACATTTTTTGACGGTCCCCCGACTGCCAATGGTAAACCTCACATCGGTCACGTTCTGACCCGTGCAATAAAGGACCTGATTCCCCGTTATCGTACAATGAAGGGCTACAAGGTGCTCCGCAAGGCAGGTTGGGACACACACGGTCTGCCTGTTGAACTTGAGGTCGAAAAAGCCCTTGGCATAAGCGGCAAGCCCGAGATTGAAAAGTATGGTATCGAGGACTTTATCAAAAAGTGTAAGGACAGCGTATTTACCTACCAGAGCGAGTGGGAGGAAATGAGCGACCGTGTCGGATTCTGGGCTGACATGGATGACCCATACGTTACCTACCACAACGACTATATTGAGTCCGTTTGGTGGGCACTTCGTCAGATTTGGGACAAGGACCTTTTATACAAGGGTCACAAAATAATGCCTTACTGCCCCCGTTGCGGAACCTCTCTTTCGAGTCACGAGGTTGCACAGGGTTATAAAGATGTAAAGGAAAACTCTCTTATTGCCAAGTTCCCTGTAAAGGGCGCCGACAATGAGTTTATTCTCGCATGGACAACCACACCATGGACACTTCCGTCAAATATTGCACTCTGTGTAAACCCATACGAAAAGTATGTTAAATTTACCGCACAGGACGGCACAAAGTATATTATGGCAGAGGCGCTTATAAAGTCCGTCTTCGGAGACGAGGAAGTTGAGATTACCGACACCTATGTTGGCAACGACCTTGTTGGCCTTGAGTATGTGCCTCTTTATAACTTCATTGAGCCTGACAGCAAAGCACACTACATCGTATCAGATACTTATGTTACAATGGATGACGGTACAGGTATCGTTCACATTGCGCCTGCATTCGGTGAGGATGACTCAAGAGTTTGCAAAGAAAAGGGTCTGCCCTTTATCAACCACGTAAACCTTCAGGGTAACTTTGTAGAGGCAACAGGCGAATGGGGCGGTGTTTTTGTAAAAGATGCTGACAAACTTGTTATCCGCGACCTTAAAGAGAGAAATCAGTGCTTCTCGGTTATCCCCTTTGAGCACAGTTACCCCTTCTGCTGGAGATGTGATACTCCGCTCCTTTATTACGCTTGCGATACTTGGTTTATCAAGATGACTGCGGTTCGCGACAGACTGCTTGCCAACAACGAAAAGGTTAACTGGCTGCCCGACAACATCAAACACGGCCGTTTTGGTAACTTCCTTGAAAATATTATTGACTGGGGCCTGTCCCGTACCCGTTACTGGGGCACACCGCTTCCTATATGGGAATGTTCCTGCGGACACAAGCACGTTGTGGGTTCTATTGCAGAACTTAAAGAAATGGGCATCAACTGTCCCGATGATATTGAACTTCACAAGCCATACGTTGACAATGTACTTTTAAAGTGTGAAAAGTGCGGTGGCGAAATGAAGCGCGTACCAGAGGTTATTGACTGTTGGTTTGACTCAGGCTCGATGCCATTTGCACAGTGGCACTATCCATT
>JAZSBQ010000002.1:0-1738 GCA_045602485.1 Clostridia bacterium | reverse complement strand
TCATTTTATTCCTCCTCAAATACTATTTTGTTAAGTGCGTTTATATACGCCCTGATGCTTGCTGCAACGATGTCTGTGGATATTCCGTTACCTGAGTACAACTTTCCGTTATTACGGAGTTTAACTATTGCAGTGCCCAGTGCTTCTTTGCCCTCTGTCACTGCCTGAACCTGAAAATCATCAAGTTCATAATGATGGCCTATACACTGTTCTATCGCACGAAAAGCAGAGTCAATAGGACCATCCCCTGCACTGACGCCGCACATTACCTCATCATTGCATTTTAATGTAACCTGAGACATAGAACTTGTAAGGTTGCCACAACTTGTATTATAACTCTCCAAATGATAGGTTGACGGTGCCTGCATTGCAGAACTCGCAATCAACGCATCAAGTTCTTTTGCGCCGACCGCACCTTTCTTTTCGCATACCTGCATAAGCGCCTTATATACGTTGCCGCAGTCAGAGTCTGAAAGGTCATAGCCGAGTATCTGTGCCGCCTTATCAACCTGGGCGAGAGTAGCATCTGAGTCAAGAAGAATCTTCTTCTTTTCACTTACTTCTGCTTCTGCCTCGTAGACTTCGTGATTTATGCTTGAGAGCATATCATCAATACTTGTATGTATTTTTGTATTTTCAAGATTTGTCTCTGCACCAAGTTGAGCGGAACACACGCTGATTGCATCGCAGATTTCACCGGATAGAAGAACGTCATCTCCTGCCATTGCGCATTTAAGACCGTCAACACCGCTCTCTATTGCAGAAACAGCAGATGCAACCGCCATATTTATGCGGTCAGAAACCTGAAGATATACAGGGATATTTATTTCTGACTTTACCTTCGCGGCAAGTCCGGCAATCTCTGCGGGCATAGATGCCCCTGCATCGTCACACAAAGTAACTATAACCGCTCCGTTTTCTTCTGCCGCTTTTGCAGCCGAGATAAGAAAATCCAAATCCGCTCTTGTTGCATCAAGAGCAGAGAACTCTACATCGTCACAAAGAGCCTTTGCGGCCTTTGTAAGTTCAACAATTTTATCGAGCATCTTATCGGCTTTTATATGATATATATACTCCATCTGCACAGTAGACGCAGGGAGTTCAATCTGTAAACGGGGTTTCTGTACATCTTTTATGCATTCCCACGCATTATTGACATCCTCAAGAGTAAACCCAACCGGGATTGCAACAGTTGCGTCTTTAACTTTCTGCGCAATGGTTTTATATATAATAGTATCCTCGCGAATGTTCTTTACAGGTGCAAGTTCAACTGTGTCAACACCAATAGAATCTGCACAGGCAGCAATCGCTGTCTTCTCACGGAACAAAAGAGCAACCTCTCTGTTTTGAGAAAGTTTTTTAAGCGTAATGTCGGTAATGTTTATCTTCTTCATTTTGAAACCCCTTTCAAAAAATCTGCTGATATTGAAAATTCTTCCGCAGAAGCGCTATCTGCATAAAAAAAACGCCCCCGCCCCCTTGCTGATTCAAAGAGACGAAAACGTTATAGACTAACTTTCCGCGGTACCACTCTTCTTCATCCTTGACGGATGCCCTCAGATGCAATAACATCTTAACTCTGTAACGGGAGTTCCCGTCTGCCCCTACTTAAGTTCACAGCAGCCGCTCCGCGGTGAGTTCTGCAAAACTTTCCCAATACCTCGCACCAACCGGTATCTCTCTCAGGGCGAAAGCGTTTTACGTACTATTCCGCATCACTGCGTTTTTATGAAATTGT
>JAZSBQ010000001.1:0-10823 GCA_045602485.1 Clostridia bacterium | reverse complement strand
CACCGCTTCATATTTTGTAAGGTCTCTTGTCTCAAAATCAGCCTTTATCTCATCAACAGTCGGCTCTCTGTCAAGCCACAGACTGTCTTTGCCGTTTACACCGTCATGCTCAAGCCTTACACAAAAATTGCAGTCGTTACTGCATCTGTTTGTTATATTTACATATAATGATTTACCAAGTTCGTATGTTATAGTCATTTAAGTCACCTCGGTTTTATATTTTATACCTGCGGGTTCATTGTGTCAAGTTATAAGAGTAATATTTCTCCTCACAGTAATGTATCTTTAGTTGAAACTCTTAATCCACGTTACCAAAGAATTGTGATATATGTTTTCCGTAACATCTTTCCGCATTTGCTCTGTAACAGGGCCGTTGCGTTCCATTCTGTCAAGTATTGCCTCCTGAAGTTCTTCAACCGTCATTTCTTCATAGGTTTTATTGTGTTTTACTTCATTATCTATTTCTTTTTCAACAAACGTTTCCTCTTTAACAGGTTCTGTAATTTCAACCGCTGTTTGAAGAATTTCTGTTTCCGCCGGCTTTTCAATAACATTAACTTTGATTGGCTGAACTGTTTTGCCGTCTCCACTTGACGGCAACCAGATTTCCCCTGAATTTGCCTTTACATTTACAGAGATACATCCGTCTGTTACGGATGCTTTTTCTCCGTAAAGTCCGCCTGTATATCCCTCTGCCATCCCAACGGGAAGATTCACGGCAAAATCACTGTCGCTGTTATTCACTGTCACAATTACGGACTGCCCGTTATATGTCCTTGAAAAAGCATACTGGCAATTTGTTAAAAGAAGTTCTTTATAATCTCCATAAGACAATGCCTTTGTTTTTGTCCTTATTTCTCCTAACCTTGAAATCAGGTTAGTCAGGTCACTGTTTTCAGTTGCGTTAATATATTCTTCGTACGAAACAGCCGGCCTCAGATAATCGTCAGACCCTTGTTGCTTTTGTCCCTCAATTCCGAATTCAGAACCATAATAGACCGACGGAACACCCGGCAGAGTATACATCAGAATATGAACAGGTATAAAGTGGTTTTTATTGCTCAGTTTTGTATAAATCCGTTCCACATCGTGATTGTCAACAAAATTATATAATTTAAGCCCGTCAGGGCGGTTGCCTCCCATTTCATACAGGCGTTTTACCGTATGTGCAATTTCAAAATAATTGTGGTCATTATGCCCTGAATACAGCGCCTTGTGCAAATGATAGTTTGTAACAGAGTGCAGTGTGTCTCCGTTTACCCACCGAATATAGTCACCGTGTATAACCTCGCCCATAAGCCAGAAATCAGATTTAACCTCGTTTACCACCCTGCGCATCATCTGCATATAACCAAAATCCAGCACATCTGCAGCATCGAGACGGATTCCGTCAATATCAAATTCATTAACCCAGAAACGAATCACATCGCAAATATATTCTCTGACCTCGCTGTTTTGCTGATTCAATTTGGCAAGCAAATCATATCCGCCCCAGTTATCGTAAGAAAACCCGTCGTTATACTGATTGTTGCCATAAAAGTTTACATTGCAGTACCAGTCTTTGTATACTGATGCTTCCCGGTTTTGTCTGATATCCTTAAAGGCAAAAAAATCCCGTCCCGTATGATTGAATACTCCGTCTAAAATTACTCTTATTCCTTGTCTGTGACATTCCTCCACAAACTTTGTCAAATCCTCATTTGTGCCAAGCCTTGTATCCAGTTTTTTGTAATCTGTTGTTTCATACCCATGCCCCACAGATTCAAAAAGAGGCCCGATATACAACGCATTAAACCCAAGTTTTTTGATTTGCGATATAAACGGGATTAAGGTGTTTAATCTATGTTCAGGCTCGCCATAAGCATTTTGCTTTGGGGCTCCTGTTATCCCCAATGGATATATGTGATAAAATATCGCCTCATCATACCACGCCATACATATTTCTCCATTTCATATATATTTAATATTCCGATATATCTTTATAATCTAATGTTACGTCAAAACTATAAATTTATTTACTACTGTTTATTAACTTCTCTTTTCAAAAACATTTTTCAGTATTTTAATTAAATCATAAAAATATTCTATCACACATTATATCAAAAGTCAAAAAATCTCACCATAATGTGCCTTATTTTTATTGACAAAACTTACTGCTGATATTATACTTGTATATATTGTCTGACCGATTAATAAATGCTAAGCGACACACAGACCGTTTTCTGCAGGTTGACAAAATCTTAAAATGGGATTAAAAATCAAAAATTTATACATTGCCGCTCGGTAGGCAAGGCGGAACAGGGGACGGCGATTTATAAAATAATTTTTTGATTTTTGCCATATCTAATATATAAAAATCTATACAGAGGTGCATATAATGGGAATCGCAGAACTTTTTATACTTGCCGTAGGGCTTTCAATGGATGCTTTTGCAGTGGCTATATGCAAAGGCTTATCACTTAGAAAAATTACCCTTAAAAACTCTATGTGGGTAGGTTTATGGTTTGGGGCTTTTCAGGCTATTATGCCGTTTATCGGATACATACTCGGCGCACAGTTTAAAGACAAAATAACTTCGGTTGACCATTGGATTGCCTTTGTTCTTCTCGGGCTTATCGGTGCGAATATGATAAAAGAGGCTATGTCTAAAGAAGAGGATTGCTTAAACTGTGGATTATCCCCCAAAGAGATGTTCCCTCTTGCGGTGGCGACAAGCATAGATGCGCTGGCAATCGGCGTGACATTTGCATTTCTGCCCGACACAAACATCACTGCGGCGGTTACCTTTATCGGTGTTGTTACATTTATAATCTCATCCTTTGGCGTAAAAATCGGCAATATTTTCGGCGTAAAATACAAGTCAAAGGCAGAACTTGCAGGCGGCGTAATTCTGATTTTACTCGGGATTAAGATTTTAGTTGAGCATCTTATGGGGTAAAATCTGGCAATCCCTCAGTCTCGCAAACTCGACAGCTCCCTTTACACAAGGGAGCCTTTTTTATTTGTCCCATAAAGAAAGAAAAACCTTGCGGTTTTTCTTTCTTTATTATATAATAAAATAATAAACTTAGAATTATGTATTTTGGAGGTTTTTTCAATGAGTCGTGTTGATAAAAACAACTACTATCTTGACATTGCGGAAACAGTTACAGAGAGAGGCACATGCCTGCGCCGTAACTTTGGCGCAATCATTGTAAAGAATGATGAGATTGTTGCCACAGGCTATACAGGGGCACCAAGAGGCCGCAAAAACTGTTCTGACCTTGGCTTTTGTATGAGAGAAAAACTCAATATTCCAAGAGGCGAGAGATATGAACTTTGCCGTAGCGTCCACGCAGAAGCAAACTGCATTATCTCTGCATCACGCCGCGATACAATCGGCGCTACACTTTACCTTGTCGGCAAAGACGTAAAGACAAAAGAACTTGTAGAAAACGCCAACAGTTGTTCTATGTGCAAAAGAATGATTATAAACGCAGGCATCGAGAAGGTGGTTGTACGCAACACCCCGACAGAATTCACCGTTATTTCTGTATCCGACTGGATAGAAAACGACGATTCTTTAGACGGAACTCTCGGCTACTGATACATAAAAGGAGAGTGACTCTGTGTGACTGAAGCAATGCGCAAGACAGATGAGTTTCTTGATTTATACAAAACACTTGAAGAAAAACTTAAAGACAGAGGCTTTAAAAACGGCAGAAGCAGTATTGTTATGCAGTTTATCGCAACGCCTGAGGGCAGGCGCTTTAAAGAAGACCTCAACACCTGCCGCGAGATGAGAAACATCCTCTCTCATAACCCCGACATAGGAGACGAGCCACCATTTGTCCCGTCAAATGCATCCATCGATGCACTCAGACTGGTTATAGACTATCTGTCCGCTCCTCCTCTTGCCCTGAGCAGGGCTGTTGCGGGGGAGAATTTAGTATGCGCAAAACTGTTCGACAAAGCAAAACCTGTTATGGACAAAATGGTTAAGTTTGGTTTTTCTCATATTCCGGTTTTAGAGGGTGGACTTTTGTACGGCGTCTTCAGCATAAGCACGATTTTCTCCTGTGCGATGAAAAACTCAGGCATAATAATCAATGACGATACACAGATAAAAGACTTTGCCAATTACTTAAAGGTGGAAAACCACATTTGTGAGGATTTTATTTTTGCACCGCGCACTGCCACAGTATTTGAGGCCGAAAAGTTGCTTGAAAACACATCAGGGCCGTCAAACAAGCGTCCTGCTGCGATTTTTATAACTCACAACGGCTCTCCAGATGAAAAGATTTTAGGAATGCTTACCCCCTGGGATGTACTCGGGGAATAAAATACAAAGGATTGATATATAATTTATGAAGATATCTGTTCTCGGCTCAACAGGGTCAATTGGCACTCAGGCACTTGAGGTTGTCGAAGAACTCAGGGGCACATTTGACATTGATGTTGTCGCAATCTCAGGCAACAAAAACATAAAACTGCTTGAAGAACAAATCAGAAAGTTCAAGCCGTCTTTTGCGGCGGTCTCGGATGAGGCGTGTGCAAAACAACTCAGAACCGCCGTTGCTGACACAGACTGCAAAGTTTTGTCGGGTCAGGATGGACTTTGTGCCGTCTCTGCAGAAAATGATGCAGATATGGTTTTATCCTCCATCGTAGGCTTTGCAGGGCTTGTACCGACTATGGAAGCAATAAAGGCAGGCAAGGATATTGCCCTTGCCAACAAGGAGACTCTTGTCACCGCAGGGCCATTATTTATGAACACCATAAAAGAACACAACGTCCGTCTGCTGCCTGTCGACAGTGAGCATTGTGCAATATTTCAATGTCTCCACTCGGGCAAAAGGCAGGAACTTCGCAAGATACTGCTTACCGCATCGGGCGGACCATTCTTTGGCAAAACCCGTGATGAACTGAGTTCAATGACAAAGGTGCAATCCCTTAAACACCCAAACTGGAGTATGGGCGCAAAAATCACCATAGACAGCGCCACATTGATGAACAAAGGTCTTGAGGTGCTTGAAGCGCAATGGCTCTTTGATGTATCCATTGACGATATTGAGGTTGTTGTTCAAAGAGAGAGTATAATCCACTCTATGGTAGAGTTTGATGACAGAAGCGTTATCGCACAACTGTCATATCCCTCTATGAAACACCCCATACAATACGCCTTTACATATCCCGATAGGCTTACCTCTATGGAAAAGAGCATAGACTTTAAAGACCTTGCAAAGGTTACCTTTGCAAAACCCGACGAGGATACATTCCGCTGTCTTGCCCTTGCAAAAGACGCTGGCAGACAGGGTGGTCTTATGCCCACCATTATGAATGCCGCAAACGAAGTTGCCGTTGCCGCATTTCTTGAGGACAAAATCGGCTTTCTGGATATTGCCGACACAGTTGAGGCGGCTATGGCAAAGTACAATAATATCAAAAACCCGACCATTGAAGAAATAATCAACGCAGACGCAGAAGTAAAGAATGATAGTCAATTATTAAAACGGAGATGATTTTTCCCTTATGATTTTAACAGTTATCGGAGCAATATTGATTTTTTCAGTAATAATATTTGTCCATGAACTGGGGCACTTTATTGCCGCACGTGCCCTTGGCGTAAACGTTCTGGAGTTTGCCATAGGTATGGGCCCTGCAATATGGAAACATCAGGGCAAAAAGACTCTCTACTCAATTCGCGCTATTCCTATGGGCGGATTTTGCAAAATGGACGGCGAGGACGAAGACACTCACTCAGACGGATGCTTCAGCACAAAAAAGCCGTTGCCAAAGATAATTATACTTGCCGCAGGGGCGGCTATGAACATTCTGCTCGGCTTTATTATAGTGACAACCCTTGTCACAACCTCGGCGTTCCAAAATGGCGGACTACCCTCTACCATAGTTGCAAATGTAAACCCCGATGCATCTGCATCTGCTTTTTTGCAGGCAGGGGACAAAATTGTTGAAATCAATAGCAAAAGGGTCAATATCAAAAGAGATATAAGTTTTGAACTTTCAAACGCTGCCAATACAAACTACACCCTGACATATGAACGCAACGGCGAGTGCAGAACCGAGAGTTTTACTCCTATGGAATATACCTATGATGACGGAAGCACCACATATGTTGTCGGCTTTGAGATTGCACCTGCAAAAATCACCCCGTGGGGAATTCTGCGTGAGGGATTTTATCAGACAGTATGGATGGTAAAACTTGTGTTTGTCTCTCTTGGAATGCTAATTAGCGGCCAGGCAGGGATTGGCGATATGTCGGGACCCGTTGGAGTTGTCTCGGCAATGAACTCCGTTGCACAGACGGGACTTTTGAACTTCCTCTTTTTTGCCGCATTCCTTGCGGTCAACCTTGGCGTGATGAATCTTCTTCCCATACCGGCACTTGACGGAGGCAGAATTGTGTTTGTACTGTTTGAACTTATCTTCCGCAAACCCGTACCGCCCGAAAAAGAAGGTATTGTTCACGCAATCGGGTTTGCACTTCTTATCGCTCTTATGGTCTTTGTAACATGGAACGATATCGCCCGGTTATTGATGGGAAATTAAAGGAAACAAAAAATTTTTTTGAAATTTGCACGCAAGCATACGAGAGCATAGCAGAGAAAAACGACGAAAACGAGAGTTCGTACGATAGTAAATTAATTTTTTTAAAAAAGTGCTTGACAAAGACATATTTTAGTATTATAATAGCAAGGCAGCCTGAAAATCGGGTTGCCTTGTTTTTGAAATTAATTATCTAATTATATAACAGGAGGTAGGCATTACTATGTCAACTTACATGGCAAAAGCCAATGAAATTGAAAAGAAATGGTACATCATTGATGCTGCCGGCAAGCCTCTCGGACGTGTAGCCGCTACTGCTGCTACTATTCTCCGCGGTAAGCACCGCCCGCAGTACACACCCGGCGTAGATTGCGGTGAATTCGTTATCGTTATCAACGCAAAAGACGCAGTTCTGACAGGCAACAAGATCAATCAGAAGAAATGGTTCAGACACACAGGTTACATCGGTCACCTTAAGGAAGTTTCCTATAAGGACCTTATGGAAACCTGTCCCGAGAAGGCTATGGAACTTGCTATCGCAGGTATGCTTCCACACAACACTCTCGGCAGAAAAGCTTTAAAGAAGCTTAGAATTTACAAAGATGCAAACCACAATCACCAGGCACAGGCTCCTGTTGCTTGGGAACAGGCGTAAGAAAGGGGACTGAATAAACATGGCAAACGTACAGTACTACGGAACAGGTAGAAGAAAGAAATCTGTTGCCAGGGTTAGATTAGTGCCCGGCACCGGTGTTATCACCATCAACAAGAGAGACATCGACGAATACTTTGGTCTTGAGACTCTCAAGGTTGTTGTAAAGCAGCCTCTTGAACTCACAAAGACAACAGGTAAGTTCGATGTAATTGTTAACGTACAGGGCGGCGGTTTTACCGGACAGGCAGGCGCTATCCGCCACGGTATCTCAAGAGCTCTTCTTGAAGTTGACGAAGAATACAGAACAGCACTTAAGGCTGAGGGATTCCTCACTCGTGACCCGAGAATGAAGGAAAGAAAGAAGTACGGACTCAAAGCAGCTCGTCGTGCACCTCAGTTTAGTAAGAGATAATCAAAATTTGGTTATACAAAGAGATGTCGTTATCGGCATCTCTTTTTTTTGAATGTACAAAAGAAAAAGGACGGCATCGCCGTCCCTCTGTCTCAGTTTAATTCAAGTTAATAAAAGAAATATCTAAAGAGAGTTACACACGCTTAACATCTGTAGCCTGCGGACCTTTAGCACCCTCAACAACATCAAATTCAACTTCGGCACCCTCTTCAAGGGTTTTGTAGCCGTCCATGGCAATTGCAGAATAGTGAACAAATACGTCTGTTCCCTCTTCGCTCTCGATGAAACCAAAACCTTTTTCTGCATTAAACCATTTTACTTTTCCTTGCATGTCAATACCTCCTAAAAATCTTAGGTAATTATCTTACCCATCCTCGGCATTATAGCATAAATACGCCGACTTGTCAACACTTTTCAGGCATAATACACACAAACCCATCCTTTGACAATATAATATTTTATCCCAATTTTATTGACACTTTTTATCTGTATTTATATCACCTGATAAGCCAAAATTTCTCACATATGTGAGATTTGCAATATACTTGACAAAAAAAGCAATAAAATTGTTTTTTCTAAATGTTATACTATACTTTAGAAATTTATTATCATTTTCCTGCAGATACTATCAGTTACAACTAATTTTGCCGCGGCAGGACGGCGGAAAAGGAGATAAATTATGAGTATAACCGCTAAATTTGATTTAACCGGAAAAATCGCTCTGGTTACAGGCGCATCTTACGGTATCGGCTATGCAATCGCAAAAGGTCTTGCAGAAGCCGGCGCAACTATCGTTTTTAACGACATCAAACAGGAACTTGTTGACAAGGGTCTTGAAGCATACAAGGCAGACGGCATTGATGCAAAGGGCTATGTATGTGATGTTACAAACGAGGCTCAGGTTGATGAAATGATTAAGAAGATTGAGCAGGAAGTCGGCATTGTTGATATTCTCGTAAACAACGCAGGTATCATCAAGCGTATTCCTATGTGCGAGATGAGCGCTGAGGAGTTCCGTCAGGTTATTGACGTTGACCTTAACGCACCTTTCATTATGGCAAAGGCAGTTATCCCCAATATGATTAAAAAGGGACACGGTAAGATTATTAACATCTGTTCTATGATGAGTGAACTCGGTCGTGAGACTGTTTCTGCTTATGCTGCTGCAAAGGGCGGTCTTAAGATGCTTACAAGAAACATCTGTTCTGAGTACGGTGAAGCAAACATTCAGTGTAACGGCATAGGTCCCGGATACATAGCAACACCACAGACTGCTCCTCTTCGCGAGATTCAGCCTGATGGTTCACGTCATCCTTTTGACAGTTTTATTCTTGCAAAGACACCCGCAAACCGCTGGGGTACTCCTGAGGATCTTATGGGCCCTGCTGTATTCCTTGCTTCAGAGGCATCTGACTTTGTAAACGGTCACATCCTCTATGTTGACGGCGGTATCCTTGCATACATCGGCAAGCAGCCGTAAATCTGGCACTGAAAACCTGATATGCATTTAGCCCTCACCACAATTGTGGCGAGGGCCTTTTATATCTAATTTTTGTTGGAGCGTGTGACCTTTGGTGGATCTGACACAATTGTAGGGGACTGCGTCTCGGCGTCCCGCTTTTGCAGGCTGTCTGAGACATCCGCAAACAATACTCAACGAAGGCTTTTTTATTGCGAAATCTACTGATTTTTAAAGGTTTTTTTCTAATAATTGTCTATTCTTACGAAATTTAAATAAATGCGAAAAACTCTTGCAATTTTTATAAGATTGTGATAAAATAGCCTATGGTATATTTTTAGAAGCAGAGAGGAATGTTTTTTAAATGAGTACAGTAGAAAAAATCGAGAAAAATGTTGTAAGCTTTGAGTTCTCAGTTACCGCTGAGGAATTCGAAAAAGCCATTGAAAAGGCTTACAGAAAAAATGTTGGCAAAATCAACATTCAGGGCTTCCGTAAGGGTAAGGCTCCAAGAAAATTAATTGAGAAATACTACGGCGTTGAGATTTTTTACGAGGATGCTATTAACATTGTTCTTCCCGATGCATACGATAAAGCAGTTGAGGAAAACAAAATCTTCCCCGTTGACCAGCCCGACATTGATATAAAAGGCGAAATCAGCAAGGAAAACGGCGTAACCTTTACTGCAAAGGTTACAGTTAAGCCTGAGTTTGAACTTGGAGAATACAAAGGCATCAAAGCTTCAAAAGTTAGCCACAGAACATTAAAGAAAGACGTTGACGCTGAGATTGAAAAACTTAGAGAGCGTAACTCAAGAATGGTTCCCGTTGAGGACAGAGCCGTTAAGAAGGACGATATTGCAAACATCGACTTTGAAGGTTTTGTTGACGGTGTTGCATTCGAAGGCGGCAAGGGTGAAGGCTTTGACCTTACAATCGGTTCAGGTCAGTTTATCCCCGGCTTTGAGGATCAGCTCATCGGCAAAAACATCGGCGAGGACGTTGAAGTAAACGTCACCTTCCCCGAAGAATACCACGCAGAAGAACTCAAGGGCAAGGCTGCAGTGTTTAAAGTAAAAATCAACTCTGTTAAGGTTAAGGAACTTCCTGAACTCGATGACGAATTTGCAAAAGACGTAAGCGAGTTTGACACTCTTGAAGAACTCCAGAAGGATGTAAAAGAGAAACTCTCTGCTGCAGGCAAGGAAAGAGCAAAGCACGAGACTGAAGAGAACGTTATCAAAGCCGTTTGCGATGCAACCGAGATTGACATCCCCGAGGCAATGATTAACTCTCAGATAGACAAGATGATCAGAGATTTTGATATGCAGATGCGTTATCAGGGCCTCAACATTGAGCAGTATATGCAGTACACAGGTCTCACTGTTGATGCACTCAGAGAACAGTTCAAGGAAGACGCCGCAAAGAATGTTAAGACATCTTTAATCCTCGAAAAAGTTTGCGAGGTTGAGGGCATTGACGCTAAGGCTTCTGAAATCGAGAAGGAATACGCAGATATGGCTGATAAGAACAATATGAAGGTTGAAGACGTTAAGAAGTACATTCAGGATGCAGACATCAAGGAGCGTATCAAGGCAGAAAAGACAATTAAGTTCTTAGTTGACAACGCTGACCTTAAATAATATAATACACGAAGAGAGTATATTTACGGGTTGATTTGGATATATTATCCAAATCAACCTTTCTTCAATACTAAAAAATAAATTGAACAGGAGGACCAAAAATGAGTAA